>NZ_BDEL01000001.1:3182812-3505000 GCF_001685485.1 Formosa haliotis
TTAAACACTTTATGTTAGATTATGATTTTAATCGAGTTACCGACGATTATCTTGAGTATGATATTAATATGGCGTATAATGCTATTAATAAAGTTAGCTGGAAAAATTCTATTAATAAAATGGATTTAAACTCGAGCATAGTTTCTTATAAGGTCAATAATTCGAAATTAGAATATTGGAGGGATAGTGTGTATAGTGATTTTGGGGACTTACCTTTTAAGTTTGATTCATTGATAGAAGCAACTGAATATTTAGTAAACGAAGCTACCGACCAAAAAAAAGATTTTAAGATAAAAGAAACTTTTTTTCCTGATTTACCATATTCTTCATTAAAACGTCTTAATTATGGAACCTGTAAGGAGCTAAGTGATTACATGTCATTTATATTGAGAGCTTATGCTATTCCTGTAAATAAAGATTTTACTCCTAACTATACCAATATTCATGCAGGTCATTTTTGGAATAGTATAAGAGGTGAAAATGGAAAAGTTATTCCTTTTACCGTGCCTTTGGAAGTTGATACCCTAGGTCGTTTTAAGTCAGAAAGTTATAGGTTGGGTAAGGTTTATAGAAGAACTTTTGTTGAAAATTTAAATAGTCATGCTTCTATTTTTGGAAAGAATAATTTTTTTGAAGGATTTTTGAATGATGAATTTATTAAGGATGTTACAGATGAGTATATAAAAACTTATAGTATAAGTGTACCGGTGCTTTCGAGAAATTTAGATTTTGATGTAGCTTACCTTTATGTTTTTAATAACAAGTTTTGGACTCCTTTAGCTTGGGGAACAATAAGTAGAAATAGTAATAAAGAGGAGGTGATGTTTGAAAAAGTGGGTGTGGGAAGTGTTTATTTACCTACATTAAAAATAGAGAATGGAGATTATTATTTTAATTATCCATTTATATTACGTGAAAATGGTAATATTGATATAAAAAAACCAAATAAAGATAGTTTGATTTCGTTAAATGTCTTTAGAAAATATCCATTAACAGACCGGATAAAGTTTTTTATAAATAGGATGAATGGAGGAATATTTCAATTATCAAATAATTCTGATTTTTCTAACTCTGTAGACGTTTATACTATAAAAAATTTGGATGATGAGTACTTTAAGGAAGTTAAATTTGATTTAGATAAAAAGTATCAATATATCAGATATGTTGGACCTGCTGATTCGTTCTGTAATTTATCAGAGTTAGAATTTTATTTTAATGACCAAAAGTTAGAAGGAAATATTATTGGTTCAGAAGGAACCCATCCTAAATTTAAATCAAACACTAAGGACAAAGCATTTGATGATGATGTGTTAACTTTTTATTATGCACCTGAACCAAATCATTCTTGGATAGGAATGGATTTTACAAAACCAATATCTATAAACAAAATTAAGTTCTGCCCAAGAATTTCTAATAATGTTATTATCCCAGGCAATGTATATGAACTTTTTTATTGGGATAATAGATGGGTTTCATTAGGTGTGAAAAAAGCAAAAGAAAAGGTTCTTAAATTTAATAATGTTCCATCAGGTGCTCTGTATTTTATCAAAAATCATTCAGAAGGAAAGCAAGAACGTATATTCACATATGAAAACGATAAACAAGTTTGGTGGTAAAAACTGGATGGGGCGGACAAAGTGAGCCACCCTCGGCGTGTCAAACTGAGCATAGTAAACTAAGTGCTCAAAATCGATTCATTTGTGTTTAAATTTAGTGTTATTTTTTTAATTTTTTACGCATAGATTTTCCTTTAATATCAATGCGATGAGCTGTGTGTACAAGTTTGTCTAAAATGGCATCTGCAATGGTGTGTTCTCCAATCAGTTCATGCCAGGCTTCCACAGGTAATTGTGAGGTAATAATGGTAATGTGTTTACCATGGCGATCTTCAATAATTTCCATTAATGCATGACGGTTCATATTATCCAGAGCTCTCAGACCAAAATCGTCTAAAATTAAAAGATCTTGTTTTTCTAGTTTACTAATCTGTTTTAAATAGGAACCATCTGCCTTAGCGGTTTTTAATAAGGTAAACAGTTTATTGGTATTATAATATACAACCTTGTAGCCTAGAGAACACGCTTGATGACCTATAGCAGAGTAAAATCTATAAATAATTTATCGCCGGCTTTATGTGTAAAATGCATTACAGGGGACACTTCCTTGCTCCATTCTCGACACCAGTATCTGAACTGGGATAGTTTATAGCCATTAGGATGCTTGGCATAATATTCCTGTCATAAAAGTACTTTCCTTATCAAAATAAGGAAAGTACTTTTCTAATATAACAAGCTGTTCGGGTTTGGTTTTTTGGTCCGATTTAAAAAGTCTGTCTAACTCTTCTAAGGTCATGGATGACACTTCATAGCCTGTTAACTCATATCGTTTGAAGAAATCGATGTACTTATCGATGGTATCACGTGAAATGTCAAGTTGAAGGCTTATTTTTCGCTTACTGACACCCTCACTGTAAAGTTTAAATATCTGTTTTATTTTACGCATATCTATTTGTTTATTGGCCATGATCTTTTTAGGCAAAAGATTGAAAATGCCGTACAAATAGAATCGATTTTTTAGTGGCTCAGTTTAATCCGCTGTAGGTGGCTCACTATGGCCGTTTTTTGCAATCGCTTCAAGCGGAGTAAATTTAAACGCCTCAATATGTAAGAAAATTCTGCAAAATATATATGGTTTTTCCTCAAGAGATTTGATTGTTAAATTTGTAGTTTTACAACAATTAATTTATGAATTATTTATTTATATGTCACAAAACATAGGAAATCAATTAATTTTTGTCTTTTTAATATTCACTTTAATATTTGTGCCTCAAATAAATATAGCAACATATGTCCAGTCAACAATAGTCAGTAAATTAATAGTTTTTTTATACAGTTGTTTGATTATCCTAAGTGTTTTTATTTTTAATGTTGTTTTAAGTGATCATAAGTCTATTAAACTAACCAAATTAGATATTTTACTCTTTGGTTGTTTTTGTTATTTAATTATAAACAGATATCTTATTCATTCATATTATGGCTTTTCTATTAGCTTCATTGAATTAATTGGTTTAAGCTCTTTTTATTTGGTTTTAAGGATTATAAAAATACGTAAGTTCTTTTTGATATTTCTTTTGTTATCCATATCTCTATCTGGTATTTTGCAGTCCGTTTATGGGGTAATGCAATTGATGGGAGTCTACTCTTCTAACCATTCAGGGTTTAAGGTAACTGGTAGTTTCTTTAACCCCGGACCATATGCAGGCTTTCTAGCCTCAGTTTGGCCAATATGTATGGGCCTGTATCTATTTAAAAATTCAATTGTTAAAAAGATAGAACTAAGGAATAGAAATAATTTAAGAATTTTAAATGTTTTATTAGAATACATTCCGTTAATAGGATTATTTTGTATATCTGTTGTTCTTCCTGTGACTCGGTCCAGAGGCTCTTGGGTTGCAGTCATTTTAAGCACCGTTTTTTTGCTGGAACTTAAATATTTTTATTTTAAGCGATACTTTAAATACAAGGGGAGGTTTAAATCGGGAGCTTTACTTTTTTGTTCAATAATATTAATAAGTATTGCTTCAATTTTTATTTACAATTTTAAAAAAGAATCATCAGATGGAAGGTTGTTTATATGGAAGGTGACAACTGAAATAATAAAAGATAACCCTGTCTTTGGTGTTGGTTTTGATTTGTTTAAAGCTCATTATATGAATTATCAAGCTGATTATTTCAAAAAAAATGGCGAAACATCAGAAGCGTGGGTCGCAGATAATTCTTATTATGCATTTAATGAGTTTTTACAATTTTTTATAGAAAATGGGATATTTGGTGGTATAATAATTGTCTCCATTGTGTTTGTTTTATTTGTAAAAGTTAAAGTTTCTGAAGAAAATCAAGACATATACTTTCTGTTATTGGGTGGGATAGTCGGAATTGGTGTTTTTTCGTTTTTTTCTTATTCTATGCAAATATTGCCAATTAAATTAATTTTAGTAGTCCTTTTAGCGATATTGGCAAAACTTGATAATATCAATATTGTAGTTTTAGAAAAAATAAACTATTCCTCAATAAGATTATTTAACACTTTAATTTTATTATTGGGATTTTTTGGAATTATCAATGGGTTGACTTACACAGTAAGATTAGATAATAGTTTTAAGATTTGGAAAAGGGCCTTAAATAATTATCAATATGGAAACTACAACGGAGCAATAGAAGGTTATTCAGAAATATATTTGACCTTTAACAAGAGTGGAGATTTCTTAATGAACTATGGAAAAACTCTGTCAATTGTTAATAAAAATAATGAGGCTGTTGAGGTTTTACTGGAAGCCAAAAAATATTTAAACACAACAATTATAGAAACTGCTTTAGGTGATTCATATAAAGGTATAAATCATTTTAAAAATGCTGAGTCAGCATATCAAAGAGCATTTTATATGATTCCAACTCGTTTTTATCCTCTATATTTATTGGCGAATTTATATAATGAGAATGGTGATTATACTAAAGCTAGTGCAATGGCTAGACAAATATTAAACAAAGAAATTAAGATACCTTCAATAGCGATTAATGAGATAAATGAAGAGATGAGAAAACTTTTAAATAAAAATTATTGATTTATAAAGAAGATTTAAATTTATAATAATCAATGTAATCGATTACATTGATAGCAAAAATAAAATATGATAAATTATTCTAGGCTAATAATGCATTTTTTAATGTGTACTTCTCTTTATAATTGTTCTAATATAAAATCTGATAATATAAAGGATGAGATTATTGGAAAGAAAGTATATCCCCAACGTAAAAATGAGGTAAATATAATTGTATTGAAAAATGCCATTTTCAAAAATCAAATAGTTAGTAATGGGCGTTTAGTGGCTTTAGAAAAAAGTGAACTAAAATTTAATGTAAGTGAAAAACTTGAGAGGATATATGTTAAAAATGGCGATAATGTACAAAAAGGACAATTGTTAGCAACCCTAAGCCCATTTACATATCAGCAAAAAGTAGATAAGGCTGAAATAGATTTAAAGAAAGTAACTTTAGAGTTTAAAGACTTACAAGTACGTCGTGGTTTTGATCCAAACAATGTGAATGATTCGAACAAAAAGGAATATGAAAATATAGCTATTAAATCTGGTTACAAAAATGCTCTGCATCAATTGGAGAATGCACGTTTTGATTTAAAATCTACTAAATTAAGAGCTCCTTTTAATGGTAAAATAGCTAATTTAAACCTTAAGGAATATGATCAAATTAATTCAAGTGAAGTTTTTTTAACAATAATAAACGATTCAGTGTTCGAGGTTGAATTTTTTATTATAGAATCTGAATTAAATGATATTAAAATTAGAGACATTGTAATCATAAAACCTTTTGCTAGCGATAAAAACTACGAGGGTTACATTACTTCTATAAATCCTCAGGTAGGAAAAGATGGTACTATTTTAATTAAAGCTCAAGTTAAGAATAATGGAGGATTACTTGAAGGGATGAATGTAAAAGTATTCATTGAAAAAGAAATTCCAGATCAGTATGTTGTACCAAAAGAAGCAGTAGTCTTAAGAGATAATCAAGAGGTATTATTCTTAGCAAGAAAAGGAAAAGCCTATTGGACTTATGTGCAAACTACTAATGAAAATAGTAATTCTTATACTGTAATTCCAGATTCCGAAAAAAGTAGTGCTTCTTTAAAGTCAGGAGATACCATTATTATTTCAAATAATTTGAATTTAGCGCATGATAGTGAAATTGTTATAAAATAAATATTCACAAATAAATATTGTTTAACCAAATAAATGAGAAAATGACATAAAATAATTTAATATAAAGACCTACTAATTTAAGCTGATATTATGTTTAGTAAAGTAGCATAATTTAACTAGACTTTACAAATAAAAATATTTGAATTAGATATTAATAACATGGAGCTAGCTGCATAGTCATTCAACTAATTATCCAGATTTTTGTAGGTCCATTATTGAAAATTTAACTTATAATAATTGAAGATCATTATACTAATTGTTCTGTAGTTCAAAGAGTGGAAAATATTAATCATAATAAATTTTAAATACTAACCAATTACTTTTATGGTTAAATTTTTAATACATAAACCAATAGCAGTTTTAATGACTACTCTTGGTATACTTTTTTTTGGAGCCTATGCTTTTAGTTTAATACCTGTATCCTTAATGCCAAATATAGATATTCCTGAAATTACGGTACAAGTACAGGTTGATAACATGTCCGCAAGACAATTGGAGGATGCTATTATTAAACCCTTGCGTTTTAGCTTAATGCAAGTTGGCCACTTAAATGATATACAAAGTGAAGCAAGTAATAATTTAGGAACTATTAAATTAAATTTTACACATGGCACTCATATCGATTATGCTTTTATTGAAGTCAATGAAAAAATAGATAGAGTAGTTGGTAGTTTACCTAAGATTATTAAACGACCAAAAGTTTTAAAGGCAAGCGCGACTGATATTCCTGTGTTTTATTTAACCATGACAGTTAAAGATTCGGATAACTGGTTACAACGAGATAAAGTAGACGGTAATGGTTTGTATCGTATTCCTCAAAAATTTATAGATTTTAACCGTTTTGCCAATAAAGTAATCCGTAAACGCATTGAGCAAGTTGAAGAAGTTGCCATGGTAGATATTAGTGGATTGTTATCTCCCGAAATTCTAATAATACCTGATCAAAATAAGTTAGATGCCTTAGGTATAAGTTTGGAGGAATTGGAATTGTCCATTAAAGAAAATGATTTAGATATAGGAAGCCTATTGATAAAAGATAATCAATATCAATTCGATATCCGTTTAGGGAATTCATTACGCACTATTAAAGATATTCAATCTATATATATTAACAAAATAATCATATTTATCAGCTTAAGGAATTGGCAGAGGTTTTAGAGCAACCGCAAAAACGGACAGGTTTAGTTTTGTCGGATGCTAAGGAAGCAGTAACCATGGCAATTATAAAACAAAGTGATGCAAAAATTGGCGATTTAAAGGTTGAATTAGATAAGTTAGTTGAAGCTTTAAAGAAAGATTATTCTGATATTGATTTTTCTGTTTCTAGGGATCAAACTAAGTTATTAGATTATGCTATCAATAATTTATATCAAAGTTTGGTTTGGGGGGTCTTACTCGCTTTTGTTATTATGTTTTTGTTTTTAAAAAATGTAAAATCACCTATACTTATCGTTATTTCAATTCCATTATCTGTTATTGTATGCTTACTGTTTTTTTATTTATTGGATATTTCTATTAATATTATTTCCCTATCAGGTTTGGTTTTGGGTATAGGGTTAATGATAGATAATTCTATAATAGTAATTGATAATATTACACAGTATAGGAATAGGGGGTTCGAAATCTCAAAGGCTTGTGAGTTAGGGGTTAATGAGGTTGTGAGGCCTTTGCTGAGTTCAGCATTAACCACGTGTGCTGTATTTTTACCTTTGATCTTTTTGAGTGGTATCAGTGGAGCTTTATTTTATGATCAAGCTATGGCTATAACTATTGGGTTATTTGTGTCGTTAGTGATTTCAATTACCCTATTGCCAGTGTTGTATCGTCTATTTCATGTGAGAGATAATGGTAAATTAACTCGTTTTTTGAATAAAATTAATACATTGGATTATGAGGCTTTGTATGACAAGGGATTTAAATGGGTCATGCGAAAGCAGTTCCATTCTTTAGTTATCATTATCCTTCTACTTTTTACGACAGTAATTTTATTTGAGATATTACCAAAAAAACAAATGCCAAACATTAAAAGTAATGAAACACTTTTAAAAATAGATTGGAATGAACCAATAAATGTTGACGAAAACAAGCGCAGGGTATTGGAGTTATTAGATTTAATTCAAGAAGATTTAATAAATCAAACTGCTTTAGTAGGAACACAACAGTTTTTATTTGATCGAGAGTCAGAAGCAAAAACATCTGAAACAACTATTTACCTTCAAGCAAAAACACAGAGAGATCTTATATTTATTAAATCATTATTGAATAATTTATTCGTGGAAAAATATCCAAAAATGGTATACAAATATAAAGAAGTAGATAATATATTCAGTCTTATATTTTCAAATAAAGAAGCTCCTTTGGTTGCCAGATTAAGAAATGTTGAAAACTTAGGAAATCAACAAAATGATCAATTAGAAACGTTGTGGAGCCAATTGAAAAAAAAATTAAACGGAATAGAATTAAAGCCTATAGCGTGGGAGGAGTATTTCAAGTTGAATGTTGATGCAGAAAAATTAATGGTTTATAATGTAAATTCCAATATATTATTTAACAGTCTTAAAAGTGCTTTTAACAAACTGGAGATATTGTCCATTGTGGATGATCAAACCTTTGTTCCTTTAATATTAGGAAGAAGGGCTATGAGTATTAGGGATGTTTTAAATGAAGTAACAGTAAAATCACAAGATAGTACTGTCTTTCACGTGAAAAGTTTTATTAGGGTTAATAAAGGGGTAGGTTTAAAGCGTATCATAGGTGGTAAGGAAGGTGAATATTATCCTGTTGAACTTAATGTTGAGGATGAAAATGTAAATAAAACAATGGAAAAAGTAAAGGAGGTGGTGTATAATAATCCACACTATGATGTTAATTTTTCAGGTCGTTTTTTTTCAAATCAAAAGTTAATTTCCGAGTTTAAAATGGTGTTGTTAATTTCTATAATACTGCTCTATTTTATTTTAGCTTCTCAATTCGAATCTTTTGTTTTACCTATAATTATTTTATTGGAAGTTCCTATAGATTTAGCAGGGGCATTTTTGTTTTTACAACTTTTTGGTTTAAGTATTAATTTAATGTCCATGATTGGTATAGTGGTAATGAGTGGTATTATCATTAACGATTCTATATTAAAAGTGGATACTATTGTTCAATTACAACGTAGGGGGTACCCATTAATTAAAGCCTTGTTGGTAGCTGGTCAACGGCGGTTAAAACCAATTCTTATGACTACATCAACCACAATTCTAGCCTTGGTTCCTTTGCTTTTTGCAAGTGGTTTGGGGGCAGAGTTACAAATGCCTTTGGCAGTTGCACTAATAGGAGGAATGATTTTAGGTACGCTTGTTAGTCTTTATTTTATACCATTATGTTATTATTTTTTAAGCAAGAAATTTCGATGAATACTATTAAAAAGACACAAATAATATTTTCATTTTCACTCGTTTTTATATCAGGTAAATTTGTTGCACAATCAGAAAAGGAATTTTCTGAAATAAAACAGAATATTACTTTAAACGAAGTCTTAACTATTGCTAGTAAACATTCGTTGGATGTTTATAAAGCCAAAAGAAAATATGGTATAAGTTATTGGGATTATAAATCTTTTAAAGCAAGTTTGCTCCCAAAAATTGATTTTGAAACGCGCCCATTTACTTACAGTAGCGCTTTAGTTCAGCGTTATGATTCAGAGCAAAATATAGATGTGTTTAGACAACAACAAACTATTAATAGTTACGCGGATGTTTATTTATCTCAAAATATAGGGATGTTTGGAACTAAGTTATATATGAGTTCGAGTTTTGATAGATTAGAAAACTTTGGCGAAATAGAAACTGTAAGTTATAATGTAACTCCTCTAAGGGTTGGTCTAATTCAACCAATTATGGCATTTAACACATTTAAATGGAAGGATCAAATAGCTCCATTAGAAGTTCAAAAGGCAAAACAAAATTTTATTTACGAATTGCAAGAAATTAACTTAAAAACAATTAGACTTTTTTTTGATTGGGCATTAGCAAATCAAAAAGTTAAAATTGCTAAAGAAAATAAATCTTCTGCACAAAAGTTATTCAATATTGGAAAAAAGCGATACGATTTAATTGCTATAGAACGAGACGAACTATTAAATCTTGAATTGGAGGTCTATAATTCTAGTACTAATTTGACGCAATGCATTCAAGATTTACAGAAAACTGAGAGTGAAATGAAATTATATTTAAGAGATCAATTGCCTAGTAATTTGGTTCCTGTTTTACCGGAAATGGTTTCGGATATTGTAATTAACTTAAATAAAGCGATAGGTTTAGCATATCAGAATAATCCAAATATTATAGATTTAAAATTAAAAAAAATAGAGGCATTAAGAGATTTAGATAAAGAAATTAAAGAAAATAGGTTCGATTTGTCAGTAACTGCTAGTTATGGTCTAAATCAACAAGCAGATACATTTGCCAAGGCCTATAGTAATTTTTTGAATCAACAATTAGTGGCAATTCAATTGAATATTCCAATCTTAGATTGGGGTGAACGTCATGGAAAAATAGAAATGGCAAAAATGAACAATGATGTTATAGAGGTTCAATTAGAACAAACTGAGGAAGCTTTTAAGCAAGAGGTTACATTGAAAGTTTTAGAGTTTAATCTTCAAAAAGAACTTGTAATGGGAAAACTACGAACAAGAGAAATCTCAAAAGAGTCTTACAATTTAACGCAACAGCGTTTCATTTCTGGTAATGTAGATTTTTTGAACTTGTCAGCTTCCCGAAAAGCTTGGCAATTGGCAAATGAAAACTATATAATGGCATTAAAGGATTATTGGACTTTGTATTATAATGTTCAAAAATTAACACTTTTTAACTTTATAGAAGACACAGAGTTAATTCAAGACTATACAAATTTTATAGAAGAATAAGGGTTTAAATTTTTATTTATGACATACTCAGAAAGGAAAGAAAAGGAAGGTTATTTGTTGTATCTAATTGAACAGGAAAGATTGACTGATTTAGAGAAAGTTGCTAATGGTTTTGGATGTAGTAAGAGGACAATCAAACGAATGTTGTCAGAACTTAGAGCAGAAGGCAAAAATATTATCTATTGCAGAAAAAAAAATAGATATTATATAAAAAAATAAAGAGTGACAGAATTTGTCATTGTAATATATTTGTTTTGTAAATAGGAAACCCACGAAGCGATAAGAATGATTAAAAAATATAATCACAAATTGTTTAACTAAAAAAAGCTTATGAGATAATCCCATAATACTTAGAGGAAAATCTTTAATCTTATTTATTGATTGAATAGTTTCAAAAAATGATTATTTAATCTTTCGTTAAATATATATGAGAAATTCTATATTTTACAATCTTATTTTAAGATATACTATATTCTTTTGTTAAAAGGAATTATAAAAACGTACAAAATTATTAGATTAAGTTATTCATAATTTAATATTTTAAACCAAAAAAATAGTTGTTAATAAATTTAAAATGGTTAATTTTTTATGGTAGATTATATTTTCAAAGGCATTCTAAGATACTTTAGATAATAATGCTTTATACTAGAACAGAAAATTATTGATAGGTTATGTTTTGTATTGTTTTTGCTATTTTGGAAAAAATTAATTGAGACTGTTCGTTCAAAATCGAAAATCAAAAAAATAAAAATTGAAATTCAAACTAAATTCATTCTCAATTGTTATTATTTTCGTTTGTCTTTCTATTATCGGAGCAAGCCTTATACCCATATTGACTGTTCAGTTAGTGCCATCCAGATCATTACCATCAATAGAGGTTAGTTATAGTTGGCAAAATGCTTCTGCTAAAATTATAGAACAAGAGGTTACTTCAAAATTGGAGGGTGTATTTAACACTGTTAAAGGAGTAAAAAGTATTAGCTCAAATTCTGATAAAGGAAAAGGACATATCTCAATTAAATTCAAAAAAATGTAAACATAGATGCTGTTCGATTTGAATTATCAAACTTAGTCCGTCAAACATATTCTGAACTACCAGATGGAGTAAGTTATCCATACATCTCAAAAAGTTCTTTAAGTGAAGATACATCACCACTTTTATCTTATAGTATTAATGCCAATGAAAGTCCACATTATATAAAAAAATATGTTGAAACACATATAGTTCCAAAACTGTCTAATGTTAAAGGGATTAATCGAATTAATGTCCACGGAGCGGCTCCATTCGAATGGGTTATTGAGTATAGTAGCAGTAAGGTTGAAAAATTAAAATTGACGATTAGTGAATTAGAACAAGCTATTAATGATTATTTAATAGATCGGGAATTAGGTAATGCTGTGTTTTATAACGATACTGGTAAATCTAATCATATTATGTCTTTAATGATGTCGTATAAGCCTAATGATACTATAGATTGGGGTAGAATTCCCATTAAAAAGTTAGATAATCGTATTATTTATTTGAGAGATATTGGAACAGTAAGTTTAAAAGAAGCAGAAATAACAAGTTATTATAGAATTAATGGTTTAAACACTATTAATATGATAATTTATGCGGATCAAGGCGTTAATACACTTGATCTATCAAAGAAAGTTAGGACTAGAGTTAATGCGCTTAAGAGAGAATTGGTTAATGTTTATAATATAAAGTTAACACATGACAATTCCGAATATGTAATAGGAGAATTACATAAAATACAAATGAGAACTCTGTTTTCTTTTCTAATATTATTAATTCTTATATTGATTATTAATAGAAGCTTTAAGTATTTAGCTGTTCTTTTTATAAGTATCGTCACAAACCTATTAATTTCTATTATTTTTTATTATTTATTTAGAGTAGAACTGCAATTATATTCGCTTGCAGGTTTAACTATTTCTTTTGGAATTATTATAGATAATAGTATCATCATGATAGATCATATTCGATATAAAGGAGATAAAAAGGCATTTTTGGCTATTTTGGCAGCAACATTTACAACTATAGGAGCCTTGCTCGTTGTTTTTTTGTTGGAAGAAAATCAAAGGGTTGATTTATTGGATTTTACTATTGTCATTGCAATCAATATTGGGGTGTCATTACTAATATCTTTATATTATGTGCCTTCCCTTTTAGACAAAATAAAATTATCCAAAAAGAATAAACATTTTTCAAGAAAAAGAAAGCGTCGAATTTTAAAATATTCTAAGTATTACTCAGACCTTATGTTTTGGCTTAAAAAGCCACGTTTTCAATGGTTATTTATTTTAATTTTAATAATTGGTTTTGGAATTCCTTTTAATATTTTGCCAAAAAAAATTGAGGAAGATAGTTTTTTTAATAAAATTTACAATAATAGTATTGGGGCAGAATGGTTCATTAATGATGTTAGACCAACCTTAGAAAAAGTAATGGGTGGCTCTTTAAGACTTTTTACAGAATATGTTTTCGAAAATTCATTTTATTCAGAACCAGAAAAAACAATATTAAGAGTAAAAGGGGCTATGCCAGATGGATGTTCAATAGATCAGCTAAACGAAGCCATAATCAAGATGGAAAATTATATAAGTCAATTTGAAGAGGTTGAACTATTTGAAACTAGAATATCAAGTTATAGAAATTCCAATATTAATATCTATTTTAAAGATTCTCATGAGTTTGGAAGTTTTCCATATACTTTAAAAAGCCTATTGGAATCTAAGGCCATCAGTTTAGGTGGATTGGACTGGTTAGTTAGTGGCGTAGGGAAGGGGTTTTCTAATGCTTTAGGGTCTGATTTTAAACAATATCGAATTATATTAGAAGGTTTTAATTATGATAATTTGTATGGCTACGCTGAGCAATTGAAACAGCAGCTAATTGATAGTTCCAGTTCAAGAGTAAAGAATGTGGAAATCACTAGTGGAGGTTGGAGAGATAATTCCTTATACGAATATTTTTTAGATTTTGACAATCGTAAATTAGCAATAGCTAACATTTCACAATTTCAGTTATATAATTATTTAAGAAATCAAGTAAATTCTAGTAAATTAACTTCTGTAATTGAAAATCATGAACTTCAAGATGTAAGGTTAATTTCTGATAATTATAAAAGTTTTAATGTTTGGGATTTAAACAATACACCAATTTACATTAGAAATGAACAATATAAACTCAATCAGATAGCAACCCTGGAAAAGAGCAGAACAGGAAATGTTATAAGAAAATATAACCAACAATACGGTTTGACGGTTGCTTTTGATTTTCTTGGATCATCAAAATTGGCAAATAAAATAAGAGAAAAAAATATTCAAAGTTTTCAACCAAAATTGCCATTGGGCTATAAAATTTCAGAACAGAAATTCAATAGATGGGATAAGGAGGAAAAAAAACAGTATTATTATCTTTTTATAGTGGTTTTAATTATATTTTTTATTTGTGCTATATTATTGGAATCATTAAAGCAGCCATTTGCTATTATTTGTATGATTCCAATTTCTTTTATAGGAGTATTTTTAACCTTTTATTTGTTTGATTTTAATTTTGATCAGGGCGGTTATGCTGCATTCATTTTATTGTGTGGAATAAGTGTGAATTCTGCCCTGTATATAATTAATGATTTTAATAATTTATTAGTACAATACCCTAAAAGAGATTTAAGAGTGTTGTACTTCAAGGCTTTTAATTTTAAGATAATACCAATTATGTTAACAGTTGTTTCGACAATTGTTGGATTAATACCTTTTGTTTGGAATGGACAAAAGGAAGCATTTTGGTTTTCATTTGCGGCAGGCTCTATAGGTGGCTTATTTTTTTCGTTAATAGGAATATTTATTTATTTACCATTGTTCATTTTAAAAAAAGCTAATTGAAATGATAATATGCTACTTAAAACTATAGAACCAGCTCATCGTACCACGTCCTATGGCTGTAAACCCTTTGCAGACTTGTTAAGAAGAGCCGTATGATGTGAGAGCATCACGTGCGGTTCTGTGAGAGGTTTAGGGTTAAGATCCCCATTTACCTACTCGACCTTTATGGAGTTATTCACAATCATTACTGCAAACACCGGTCAAAGTGGTCACCTGATACCGGAACAACGTGGTCAGGCTTACCGATTGAAACTGGTTACCTAAAAACATAGAACTTTTTCATTCTGTTGAAGTCCTACTTACGTTACAAAAAGCGAAAGGATGGCAAATAGAAAAACAGACATGAGTAAAGTAAGAAAAACATAGGTATTGGCTAATTCGGTTCGGATTGTGCCACTCATTTCGGTTTAATTGTGCCACCTATTTCGGTTCGATTTATGCCAACTGAAATTATTTAGGCGAAAAACGTTTCGATTTGTGCCACTTTAAGAGATCAAGTAATTACCTTATCGTTTAAAAGACCATATGGCCAACACACTTGATCCTATGGGCCTAAAACAGATTGTCAACTTAAAACAGGACGGTTATAGTAACCGCCAAATTGGAGCCACCCTTGGCATCTCCCGCAATACTGTAAACAGCTACATGCACCTGTTCAAGGGCAGCGGTTACAGCCTTAAGGAGTTGTTAAACCTAGACAACCACTCACTAGAAAAGCTTTTTACTTCTCATACTACCATAAATAATAATCGCTACGATGAATTGATGCTTTATTTTGAAAGCATAAACAAGGCTCGGAACCATCCAGGCTTTACCTTTTTACACCACTACACCAACTATAGTCAAAAGGTGAAAAAATCTTATAGCTATACCCAATTCATGGCACACTACCATCGTAAATACGCTAAGATAAAGGGTTCTATGAAACTTGAATATGAAGCAGGAAAAGAGATGTTCGTGGACTATGCTGGAAAAAAACTTCAGATTGTGGGCAAAAATACAGGAGAAATACGTCCTGTAGAGTTCTTTGTTGCCATCCTGCCCAATAGCCAGTACACCTATGTGGAGGCCTGTATGAGTCAAAAACGTGAGGATTTTATAAGTTGCTGCGAAAACGCCCTTCACTTCTACGGGGGCGTGCCCAAGGCCATCGTATCGGACAACCTAAAATCTGCTGTTACTAGATCTAGTAAATACGAAGCCCATATTAATCGTAGTTTTAAAGACTTTGCTCGTCATTATAACTGCGTGGTCAATCCGACACGCAGTTACTCTCCTCAAGATAAAGCTCTGGTAGAAAACGCGGTGCATCTGGCTTACCAACGCATTTATTACCCACTTCGGGAGATGAGCTTTTTCTCTTTGGCAGACCTAAACAAAGAGATAAGACTTCTGCTAGAGCGCTACAACAACTTGCTGTTCCAACGCAAAGAAGCTAGTCGTCTGGAACTCTTTCAAACCGTGGAGCGAGAATACTTAAAGCCATTAAGCAGTACACGCTATGAGATAAAAGAATATAAAAGGGCTATAGTTTAGAAAATAGGCTATATCTATTTTCACCAGATAAGACCTACTATAGCGTACCGTACCGCTACATCGGCAAGGAAACCACCCTGCATTATACCAAAGGCATGGTAGAGGTGCATTATAACCAGCAACGTATAGCTATACACCAACGTAGCGGTGCCAAAGGTGCATACATAACCAACAAAGACCATCTTAGTAGCTCCACAAACAATATAGCCAGTGGAGTCCCCAATACTTTAAAAACGAGGCTGCTGCTCATGGTAGTTATGTTTCAGCATGTGTCGAACAGATTATTGCCGCTTTGGATTATCCTGAAACAGGCTATAAAAGAGCTATGGGTCTATTCAACTCCATAAGTCTTATGGCTCCCACAGATTAGATAATGCTTGCAAAAGAGCCTTACAGGCTGATGCTGTAAGCTATAGCAGGATAAGCAATATCCTGAAAAACAACCTAGATCAAAGCACCCTTTTCCTGCAAGATGAAGGAGACAGAAGCTCCCACATCCCCAAACACGCGAACATCCGTGGGGCATCCAATTATAAATAAAAACAACATGAAAAAATCACTTAAATTTTAAACACATATGAATACAAATCAAACCATCGAAAAGCTCAGGAAAATGAGATTAACCGCCATGGCCGAACTCCATCACAACCACCTTAGTGACAACCGCATAGAAGGTCTTACCCCAGACCAGTATGTAGCATTGCTTACCGACCATCAGTGGGAGGACCTTCAAAACCGAAAGATAAAAAGGCTTATAACTCAAGCTACCTTTAAGCAAGGAGCCACACTAACTGATATTAATTACTCGCACAACAGAAATTTGGATCGAAATATGTTCGAGCGATTAGCTACTCTAGATTTTATACAAAAAAAGAAAAACTTGATTGTTACAGGGTCTTCTGTGGTGGGTAAAAGTTATATAGCCCAAGCCTTGAGACACCAAGTGTGTATGATGAATAAAAGGACGCTATACACTAATACTGCTAGACTGATGAAACGATTAAAGCTAAGTAGTCGTTCCTTAAAAACAGATTATCTCTTTGTTTATCAGTAAAATATATTTAAATATATTGATTTTTGAGTGCTTTAAATTGCAATAAAAAGCGTATCTTCAGTTCTAAACCTTGCAATTTTGGTAGGAAAAACAGATATGAAAAAACAGTGTGATTTGTTTCGACCCATGTTGGTCGATTTTATAAATATTCAGCATGAGCTAGTACTTTTAGCAGATAAAATAGACTGGAATTATTTTGAAAAAGAGTTTTCTGAGTTTTATTCACAGCTAGGTCGGCCATCCATGCCCATTCGTTTGATGGTCGGTTGTTTGATGCTCAAGCGGATCTACAATTTGGGAGATGAGACACTGGCCGAAGCCTGGATTAGGGACCCTTACATGCAATATTTTTGTGGGATGTCCCACTTTGAGCATAAATTTCCCTGTGACCCGAGCGATTTTGTACATTTTAGAAAACGCATCGGAGCAGATGGCGTAGAGTTAATATTCACTTATTCAGTACTAATCCACGGTAAAAAAGCACAAGAAAAACAGGTTTTATCAGACACAACGGTACAGGAAAGCAATACTACTTTTCCAACAGATGCAAAATTGGCTAAACTCGTAATTGATAAATGCAATGATTTAGCCAGACAATCAGGTATCACTCAAAGACAATCATACACTCGTGTCTCCAAGCAATTGGTTCGGGATACATTCAATTCTAAACATCCCAAACGGGCAGTAAAGGCAAAAAAAGCAGGCAAAAAATTAAAAACCATAGCTGGTAGGCTTATACGAGAACTTGAAAGAGAATTAACTCCCAATCAATTGGCACAGCATCAAGAAGAGCTAACTTTTTATTGGCAGGTGGTAAACCAACAGCGTACAGACAAGAACAAGATTTACAGTATTCACAAACCCTTTAGCAGCTGTATAGCTAAAGGAAAAGCCCATAAGCAATATGAATTTGGCAATAAGGTTGGACTACTGATAACATCCAAATCCCTAATCATTACAGCAATTAAAGCTTTTGAAGGAAACCCACATGACAGCAAAACCATTGAGCCACTTATCGAACAAGCAAAGTATAATAATTTGACCGTTCCGCAAGAAGTTGTTTATGACCGTGGCGGTAAAGGAAAAAAGCAAATCGGAGACACTAGTCTCAACCCCAGACAACAGACCTCTTAAGCGCGATACAGATTACAAACGAAAGAAAAAACGAAATAAGTTTAGACGTAGAGCAGCAATAGAACCAGTTATCGGACACCTGAAAACAGATTTTAGGATGGGGCAAAACTATCTACATGGAGCCATTTCTCCTCAAATCAACGCATTTTTAGCTGCTGCTGGATGGAATTTAAAGAAAATGATGCTTCAACTTAAAGATCAAGCTTTTTATTTGCTTCAATTTTTATTACGTTTATTAAATCCTATAAATTATATGCTAGCTTGTTAAGGAACGACTAAGTAAAGTAGACGGCACCTATCTCAAAGAACTTGGAAAACTATTAAAAGTAGACCTGCTTATCCTTGATGATTTTGGATTGCAAAGCTTCGACAATCATGACAGGGAAGCGCTTATGGATATTATCGACGAAAGACATAATAAAAACGCAACTATTATAGCATCGCAGATACCGGTATCAGCTTGGTATGATATTATTGGTGAAAGTACCATCGCCGATGCTATACTAGATCGTATCGTAAACTCATCCCACAGGATAAACCTCACTGGAGAATCCTTGAGAAAGGGAAAATTAAAAGACGACTATTAATTAAATTTAACTATTATTGTAAGATCTCTTAATGAGGCACTGTTTGACCGAAATACGTGGCATGGTCAAACCGAAATAACCATATATGGAACATAAGGCCGGAGATAAGCTTTTTATTGGTTATGCAGGAAAGAAACTATCCATTGTAAATAAACAAACAGGAGAAATAACAGAAGTTGAATTTTTTGTGGCCATAGTAGGCGCCAGCCAATATACGTATGCTGAAGCCTCTCCAAGTCAGCAAAAGTAAGACTTCATTGCTTCGGTTGAAAATGCTTTACATTTTTATGGCGGAGTACCCTAGGCCATTGTCCCAGATAATTTAAAATCAGCGGTAACAAAGAGTAGTAAATTTGAAACGACTATTAATGAAACCTTTTTAGACTTTGCAGAACACTATCAAACCGCAGTGTTACCGGCAAGATCTTATAAACCCAGAGATAAAGCTTTAGCTGAAGGCGCTGTTAGAATACTTTATCAAAGAATCTATATAGCACTTCGAAACAGGGTTTTCCACTCTTTAGAAGCACTTAATGATGCCATCTGGGATGAACTAGACAAGCATAATAACAAAAAGCTTACAAGTAGGCCATTATCGCGTTTGCAAATGTTTTGTTGGATAGTTACCCGTTTAAATTTTGGTCAACGACTAAAAGTTTGGTCTCTAAGGTTACTTTCTGGTACCTTTTTTTTGCCAGTGTTCATTTTGTGTTTTCATAAGTGACTATAATTAATGTTTAATTTTTAGTCAACCTATTTCATGAAATTTACACGGTCAAAATTGGTTGCAACACAGTACCTATGGGTAGTTGAGTGTTTTAGCATTTAACTTTACAAGTATACGCCGAACTGAAAATCCTTGAGATTTTCAGAAGTAGGTGAGAACAAGCAATCACTTATAGGAGCCAATGTTGGGCTATGGCCTTGTTGTTCTTTTTCGTAATTCATTTAAATACATTTCTTTAATTTTTTTAGAGTAAATAGGATTACCCAGTAATAATATTTTGTTTTCACTATCTGTTAAAACTGTTTTGAAATGATTCTCTTTATCCATAAACTTATTTTTTTCAATGTAATCATCATCTAAATCAAAAAAAATAGGATATGAAAAGTTCTTAATCTTATTTGTTTCAAATAAATGCATTATTAATTCAAAATTGTCATGAGATGAACAAATCAAAATAACAGGTACTTGATAACTTTTAAAAGATGTAATGATATCAGCCCATAGACTAATTTCTTCTAAACAAGTTGAACAGGATACATTGATATGTGAATAAATTTTATATTTAGAGTTTGCTATTTCTGTACTATCTACATTATAACCGGACGAGGGATGATTATACAAAGTTAAATTGCTAGGGATCATTAATTTCGTCCCAATTGTTAATTCTGTAACAGATTTTAAGTTTTTTTCTTGTTTTTTTTCGCATGAAGACATGCTTATTAAAAAGAAACTAAGCATAAAAAGTTTAAAGTTAAATTTCATCTTTTAAAATATTGATTTTAGAATACATAACATATCCCGTATTAGGGTCATAGGCGTATAATATTTTGTCATCATCTGAAACAGTTAAACATTGAATTTTTTTATCTAATACAATTTTTCTAATTGGTGTGCCATGCCAATCGTAAACATATATATGGCTAGCAAATCCACTATCTTCATTGAAGACAGGATTGCCTGAATATGCCAAATAAATAAAATTATCTGTAATGGCACTACTAATAAATGTTCGTTTTGTGTTTTCTGTAATTTTACCTGTTTTTTTAAAAACAGGGTCAATTTCTATTACATCAGGACATTGAATTGTTTTACTAATTTTACTTTTTATATCAAAAATTTTTATTTTGTCCATAAATCTATATACTACAACTGTTTTATCTCCACTAGGTTTATTATGTATGTAGGATTGATATGTATATTTGTATTTATGAATTGGAGTATCATCAGAGGTGGTTTTAATCTTCTCAAATTCATTCTTAACATATCCAGAAACCAGTTCAATTTGTTGGATTTCATAAGGAGATTTATTAGAGCCAACAGCAAAATAATTTTGATCATTTATAAAATCAATTTTATAAAAAGATTCATTGACTGGATATTCATTAAAAGAAAAGGCGTTATTGCTCAGTGCTTTATCAATATCAGTCATTAATATTTTTTTTAAAACAATATCATAAAGCCATAATTTATTTTCTTTTACACCAGTAGCTATTCCTGCTATAGCCTCACCAGGTCCTCTACCCCCATTCAAATAACCGTCGGAAAGTTCATTTTTTTTAATAGAATAATTGTAGAAAAAGAAATCCTTATTGCCATCTGGATTGAAAATTATCATAGTTGAGTCTATCAAATGCATCATACCTACTACCCCTTTATTAAATTCAAATAAATTTTTAAAAGAAATATTGTCAGTTTTTGAGAAATGTGATGATGAAATTGAATTTTTATTTTCATTTTTACATGATACTAAGATTAAAAAAGTTAGAAATATAATTGTAAACATTTTTAACATCTTACTATTCACTATTGAAATTTTTAAATTATTCATACTTATCTGTTTTATATTTGAGAGTAGATGGCTTTTGAAATAAGCCATCTACTTTTAAGTTTAATAAATTTTTATTCTTACTAAACATTACAAGAATCCGCGTATGGTACAGTTGTTTCTACGCACCTTTGTACGACAATAAGATTACTGCAGGTATCTTCCCAATTACCTGTATATCGACAACCATTAACTGGGCCGTCTTCTGCATTTGCAACGTTCAAGGCTATTAAGCTTGATAAGTCAGTATCACCTTTAGTAATTGAATTCGAATTAAAAAATAAAGATAAGGCTATAGCAATAACCCCTAAGCTTGTTAAAATTTTTGATTTCATTTGTGAAATTTTTAATTGATATCGAGAGAACTTTGCTCTCTTATAATAAGTTTATGTTATTTTTTCAGTCCAGCGAGGAGTTTTACTTTTGTAAAACAAACAGAATTGTATCCGCTAATCTCAAATAACAAAGATTACCTCTAGGTGTTTGAATTTACCGTTTATATCATAGGCTTTTTATAGTTATAGATTTATAGTGAATTTCTAATTATAATTTTTTTGTAAAAAAAACATATCACAGGGGCAAATTCTGTCACTTTGCTATTTATTTAGAAGATATTTTTTACTTTTTCTACAATATTTGATATTATAACTTTATAGTCTTGATTTTTTTAACATTCGCTTAATGGTTCTAAAGCTACAGTTATAATCTGTAGATACTTTCTCTAAATCATTTAGTCTTTTTTGTTCGATTAAATACAACAAATAACTTTCCTTTTCTTTTCGTTCTGAGTATGTTGGATGGGGCGGAAAACCTAACCACTGGCAACGGATAAATAGAACCATGTCCTTTATGGCTCTCAGCCAATGCTGGCTAAAGAGTTATTAAAAATTAGCTATGCTCACTTTTATTCGCTGTCGACGGTATACAATACCGGTTTTTTTGCAGTTAATAAACTGACGTATATTTTAGGGTTTTTATACTTACTTTATTCCTCATCGAGTGGCTCTAAATTATCGATTTTGTAATCTCATTTAAAAAGGTAAAAATTCGGTTGGTATTTTTACTTGTGGATCATATGTTGAAATTATTAATGAAAATAATATTTGTAAATTATATTGGTCTATAAGGGCATTAATTTTATATTTGCAGGCTGAAAGTCATTTTGACAAGATTATAATCATATATAAGTTCACAAGTCGTCAACAGGATGAGTGAAAAGTGGTTAGTTTCAGATTATATAAGAGCTAAAGAAAGAAGGTTCGGATTCCGTCCAGACCGCAATATTGCTAAAAGCTCCAATAACTTGGAGCTTTTTTTATGGCATTCATCGAAATGTTAACCGCAATAACTACACGGCCTTTCCGCTTATAGTTTTGTAAACTTCTTCAAAAATTTCTGGTCTGTCGGCAAGTACAATTAAGGTGTCTAAACCTTCAATTACTGTAGATCCGTTAGGAGTAATATAGCTGTCATCTCGCTTTATCATTGCTATAATGGCATTTTTCGGGAACCCTAATTCAACAATCTTTTTATCGACAGCATAACAGCCGGACGTAATTTTTATTTCTTTCATTTCTGCTTTCGGATTTTCTGTTAGAAGTAAATCGGTAGCAGATAATTTTTTCTCTTCTTCAGGTAAGGCAACATTTAACCATTTGGCGACTACAGAAAGTGTGGTACCTTGAATAAGTATAGAAGTCACCGAAATAAAGAAAACAATATTAAAAATCATATTTGCCTTATCTATCCCTGCTAATAACGGATACGTTGCAAATACTATAGGAACTGCACCTCTTAAACCTACCCATGAAATGTAAAACCGGCGGCGTAATTTCATCTTAAAAAAAGCTAGGCTTATAAATATACTTACAGGGCGAGCAACAAAAATTAAAAATAAAGAAATGAGTAACCCTATACCAATATACGGTACTACTTGAGTTGGAAATACAAGTAAACCTAAGGTTAAGAAAAGTACGATTTGCATGAGCCAGGCTAAACCATCGTACATTTTTAAAATTGTTTTTTTGTGAATTAAATCTTGGTTTCCTAAATATACCGAGCAAATATAAATGGCAAGAAATCCATTTCCTCCTACAAAATCGGTAGCCGAAAATGTAATAAACATTAAGGCAATAACCAAGACAGGATATAGTCCTTCAAAATCTAATTTTATTTTGTTTATAATATACTTACTCAGTTTTCCGAAGGAGAACCCTGCAATTCCACCAACCAACATTTGCTGTAAAAAAATTGGAATTATAGATAGTAAATCTTGGTCTTGATTGGTAACCAAGGTTAAACACGAAATAGTAAGTACGTAAGCCATAGGGTCGTTACTACCGCTTTCTAATTCTAATGTTGGTCTAAGATTGTTTTTTAAAGCTAAACTTTTTGATCGTAATATAGAAAATACGGCTGCTGCATCTGTAGACGATACGATAGCACCTAGCAGCAAACTTTCGTAAATAGTAAAATCGGTAACCAACCAAACAAATAGACCTAAAGTTACCGCGGTAAGCAAAACACCTAAAGTAGACAATACAATTCCCTCTTTAAGTATGGGTTTTACGGCGTTCCAATTGGTGTCTAATCCTCCAGAAAATAGTATAAAATTTAAAGCAACAACACCTATAAATTGTGCCAGTTTTGGATCGTCGAACATTATACCTCCAATCCCGTCTGAACCCGCTAGCATTCCTATTCCTAAGAATAAAATTAAAGTAGGAACACCAAGTTTGTAAGAGGTTTTACCAGCAAAAATACTTATAAGAAGAAGTAAGGAGCCTACCAATAATATATTTTCAATAGTTAAATTCATAGAGGGAATTTTTGGATTTAATGTGTATAAAGATATGAATAATAGCTTGTAATGATATGTTTAAAATAGGGGTATAGTTGAAAAGTAATACCGTAAAACTAAAAATAAAATTATAGTTAGATGGCAGCTTAAGCTTTTTAGTCCATAGATTTAAGCAGAGAAAAAATACATTGCATAATCTAGCGTTATAGCATTATATAAGTTTTGTTTGAAAGTTGATGGTACTTTCCTAGTTTTACAGAACGCATAAATTACAATTATAGCATTGAAAAAGAAAACACAAAGTAAAAAGCGAAATTGGTTGTCGGTCTTGCTGAAACTAATGGTATTGGGAATTTTATTAGTACTACTTTTTATAGGAAGTATCTATGTAGGCTTATGGGGGGAAATTCCAACTAAAACAGATTTAACCGACTTAAAGCAAGCAGAGGCAAGCGTTATTCTCGATCATAACAAAGAATTACTAGGAAAGTATTTTGTATTCGATAGACAAATTATAACGTTTAACGATTTACCAAAATATCTTGTAGATGGTTTAGTAGCTACCGAAGATGCTCGATTTTATGAGCATGGCGGTATCGATTATCGCAGTTTTTTTAGAGTTTTTTTTAAAAGTCTTCTGCTTCAAGACGATTCTTCCGGTGGTGGGAGTACCATTACGCAGCAGTTAGCTAAAAATCTCTTCGGAAGAAAACAGTATGTTGTATTATCCTTACCAATAAATAAAATAAAGGAAATGATTGTTGCATCGCGTATTGAAGATGTTTACGATAAGAACGATATTATTGCCTTGTACTTAAATACGGTTCCGTTTAGTGAAAATACTTTCGGGATAGAAAGTGCTGCTCAGCGTTTTTTTAATACTAGCACTAAAGATTTAACTCTGTCTGAAGCCTCAACTTTGGTCGGCACCTTAAAAGCCAATCATAGCTATAATCCGCGATTGTTTCCAGAACGCAGTCAATTACGTCGCGATGTAGTTTTGCAACAAATGGTGAAATATGGTTATTTAGATGAAACCACACGATTAAGTATTAGTAACCAACCAGTAGAAGTAGATTATCATAAATTTACGTATAACGAAGGGTTAGCACCTTATTTTCGAGAGCATGTGCGTCAAAACGTATCGAAGATTTTAGATAGCATTAATGAAGCAACTAATAATAAATACGATTTGTATAAGGATGGTTTGAAAATTACCACGACTATCGATATTCAAATGCAAGACTATGCCGAAAAGGGAATGCTTAAACATATGGAGCATCTGCAAAGCCAGTATGAAAAGGCCTATGGCAAAAATGCACCATGGTTAAAAAATGAAGCTTTAATTACAGAATTAATAAAAAAAACACCAACCTACAAGCGTCTAGCGAAAGGAAAGTTAACCGAAGCCCAGATTTTAGATTCTTTAAAGATTAAGAAAAAGCAACCTGTTTTTACTTATGATGGCGATACTATTGTATCGATCTCTGCGATAGATAGTTTAAAACATTATTTGAAATTTTTAAATGCCGGTTTTGTAGCTTTAAATCCTAATTCAGGAGCTATTAAAGCTTATGTTGGAGGCATAAATTTCGAGCATTTTAAATACGATCACGTCTCTATGGGGAAACGCCAGGTGGGTTCTACATTTAAACCTTTTGTGTATACTACAGCGCTCGAATCAGGAATGGATCCGTGTACTTATATTTCTGTTAAAGAAGTAAAATATACGAACGAGGAAGGGTGGACACCTTCTAATGCATCTAATGAAGAAGTAGATCCTTATATGAATTATTCATTAGAAAAAGCATTGAGCCATTCTGTAAATACTATAGCCGTAAAAGTATTGGAAAAAGTGGGGATTCCCGCAGTTATTAAGCAGGCACGTAACATGGGCGTAACTTCAGAATTGCCAGAAGTGCCTTCATTAGCATTAGGAACAGCCGAATTGTCTCTTATAGAACTCACTGCGGCGTATACCAGTTATGTCAATAAAAGTGTTTCAAGTCAGCCTTATTTTATAGAAAAAATAGAGGATAAGAGCGGGAATGTGTTGTATGAATATAAATCGCCAACCCCATTAAAACCGGCATTTAGTGCAAAAACTCGCGAAACCATGATTGAATTTATGAAAGCAACCATAGATGAAGGTACTGCAAAACGCATGCGTTACACGTATGGATTGAAAAACGATATGGCTGGGAAAACAGGAACTACCCAAGATAATCGCGATGGTTGGTTTATGGCTATCACACCGCAGTTAGTAATGGGGTCTTGGGTTGGAAACGATGAGCATCGTATAGGATTTAGTAGTACAGGTATTGGTCAAGGGGCAAATTCTGCATTGCCAATAGTAGCAAATTTTGTTACAGCATTAAATAAAAATAATGATTTTAATACAGTTACTAATGCGAAGTTTCCTAAACCTTCTGCCGAAGTTTTAGAAGCTCTAGATTGTAACCCCGATAAACGAGACGGATTTTTTAAACGTCTCTTTGGAAGAAAGAAAAAAGAGAAAGCCTTTGGCGAATAATTAGTTTAATAGATTCAAAGCGCTACAAAAAGTATTATTTTAAGAGTTTAGCAATGTAAACAAGAAGCTTATGTATAAAGCAAATGAAAATAGATATAGTAAAATGCACTACAGGCGTTGTGGTAAAAGCGGTTTAGTTTTACCTCCAATTTCCTTAGGATTATGGCATAATTTTGGGCATGTAGATGTTTTAGAAACGGGAAAAAGCATGTTACATACGGCTTTCGACAACGGTATAACACATTTCGATTTGGCAAATAATTACGGCCCGCCTCCTGGAAGTGCCGAAGAAAATTTCGGAAAACTATTAAAAGATAGTTTCTTGCCGTATCGCGATGAACTTATTATTTCTACAAAAGCAGGCTATACTATGTGGCCAGGACCTTATGGCGATTGGGGATCTAAGAAATATTTGGTGTCTAGTTTAAATCAGAGCTTAAAGCGTATGGATTTAGATTATGTAGATGTGTTTTATCATCATAGGCCAGACCCTAATACGCCTTTAGAAGAAACAATGGCCGCCCTAGATTTAATAGTTCGCCAAGGCAAAGCATTGTATGTTGGTATTTCTAACTATAATGCAGAAGATACTTTAAAAGCTTCAAAACTATTAAAGGAATTAGGAACCCCATGTTTAATTCATCAACCACGTTATAGTATGTTCGACCGCTGGGTAGAAGATGGTTTGTTAGATGTTTTAGAGGAAGAAGGTATTGGTGCCATTGCATTTTCACCGTTAGCACAAGGTCTCTTAACTTCGAAGTATATTAAAGGCATTCCCGATAATTCTAGAGCGGCGCGTTCTACAGGATTTCTTCAAAAAGAAACAGTTACCGAAGCAGTTGTAAATAAAGTCGTAAAGCTTAATGAAATTGCAGCATCACGTAATCAAAGTTTGGCACAAATGGCTTTAGCATGGTTGTTAAAAGATGAACGGATTACATCTGTTTTGGTAGGAGTAAGTAGTGAAAAGCAATTATTAGATAATTTAGCAGCTTTAGATGGATTAGACTTTGCGGACGTAGAGCTAGAAGCCATTGAAACGATACTGAGTGCATAGATATTTGGCCATCTAGTTTTATACTTCTAAAACCGGCTGCGGTTAATTCATTAGAAATAAAGTTGTTAAAAAAGAAATCAGATCGGGCGTTTTTTAAAAACTTCTTTTCTATTTTTGATATTAAAACTATCAATTATGAAAACATCAGTAAAAGTATTAAGTTTCGTATTGTTTGCCTTGTTGTCTTTAAACATTCAAGCACAAACCATTAAATTGCCATCACCAGAATTTTCAACAGACCTTATGTCTGCCTTAAAACCAGGAAATGATTTAGGTTTTTCATCAGACAAAAAAGGGGCATTAGAAAAGGAGAACAAAAGTTTTGTAAACGACATTGTTAGCATTGCAGGAAGTTCGGATGATGATGAAACAAAAAAATCGAAAATATTAAACAGAAAAAAAGAACGCGACGGAGTTCTTGGTAGCGTTTTAGACGATAGTGCTTTAAAGTCGTATAAAAAGGAAATCAACAAACAAATAAGACCGCTTAAATCAAAATATAAACTAGCGAAACTTGTTTTTTAAAACGAATTAAAAAAAATCATCTTTTTAGATGATTTTTTTTTGTTCTATCACAGGATAGTTAATCTAGTTGTTCGTTTAAGGTGTTCCACCAGTATTTTTTTAGAAGTGCGATGCAAATTACCAAAATGGCAATACCAATATAAATTGGAAGCGCTTGTTGGAATATGATGTACATCGGAAGAATTACAAGAATAGTTTGAGCAATAATTCCTATACAAACGTTAAACATATCTCGCTTAAAATGAGTATTAGGTTTAAAATCAGGATGTTTTGTTTTAATTTTATCTTGAATAGGTTTCCAAAATCCCCAAGGTCGTACTTTAGTATAGAATGCTATTAGTACTGCTTCTTCTGTTGGAGGAGCACTATAAGTGCCTACTAAACAACCAATAATTGAAGAGACCAAAAGCACTGGAAAATAATATAGGTCTAAAACCCCGCCTAGAACCGATGGAAGAATTAAGGCGGGAATAATTCCAGCTACCATACCCCAGAAAAAACCCTGACCATTAAAGCGCCACCAGTGCCACTTTAAAACATTGGCAACCACATAGCTCCCAAATAAAGCAGATACAAGCCACTGCAAAATGGAATTGACGTCTTCAACAAAAAAGCCTAAGATAATACTAACAATGACCACCAAAATTCCAGAGCCATAATTCATCACTTTTATTTTTGTGGGATTGGTACTAGAAGTGTTGTATTTTAAATAAATATCGTTTATTAAATAAGCTTGTGCCGCATTAAGCGTACCTGCAAAGGTAGACATGAAAGCCGCTAAAAGTCCAGCAAGTAAAAGTCCCATAAGCCCTACTGGAGCAAATTGTTTTATTGCGGAAGGTAGAATCAGTTCAAAATCTACATTTCCTGTGGCTGTTATTAGGTCTAATTTATCATAATAAATTAAAGCTAGAGCGGCAAAACCAGCAATCATTAAATAGCGTATAGGCATTAAAATTACACTTACAAAACCACTCATTTTTGCAGCTTCGGCCGGCGATTTTGTGGATAGTATTTTTTGCATATCGTAATTTGGTGCAGGACCTGCAACACTTACCAAAATACCTTTAAAAACCATCATCATAAAGAAAATTGAAAACAAGCCATAACCATCAGATTTTATTTTGTTGTTTACCTGAGGTATAATTTCACTCCAATCCAAATCTAAGGTCCTTCCAAAAAAGGGAGACATCCAGCCATCTGGAACGTGTAATGTGTTTGCACCAATAGCATTATATCCTATATATGCAATTACCAAGGCGGAAATGGTCATAATAGCAAACTGTAAAACATCGGCCCAAACAATACCAGACATGCCGCCAAGTAACGAGTAAAACACGGCGAATAAGGTGAAAACTATACCGTAAAAATGAGGTACATATTCTGGGTTTATATGAAACGGAATATATGTGCTAACAACTTCCCAAGGAATAAAAATTTCGACGAACTTTCCTAGACCTATAAAGCCATAAGCAAGAAATCCCAAGCAACTTAATAAAGCAAAAACAACCACTATAGTATGCGATAGTTTTCCGCCTTTTCCAATTCCAAAACGCGTTTCTATCCATTCGGCACCGGTGGTTACATTCGACCGGCGTAGCCATTTAGACAAATAAACCATTAAGAAAATTTGATTAAAAACAGGCCATAACCACGGAATCCAAGCGCTTTTAATGCCATACACAAACATAAGGGTAACGAGCCAAATGGTTCCAGAAATATCAAACATTCCAGATGCATTAGATAGTCCTAACATATACCAAGGAATCGATTTTCCTCCTAAAAGATAATCACTGGTACTACGCTGAGCTCGTTTTCTAAGAATTAACCCAATAACTATAGTTGAAAGCAAATAAACTAATATGATGGATACGTCAAGTGTTTTTAACATGTTGTGGTTTGTTAGCGTAAGTTTTTAGTGGTTATGGGTTGTAATGTAATGTTTTTTATAAAGGTATTTATGGTCGTCATACAGTGTTAAATGCATGCATTCAAATGTATAGATACATTATCCAAGAGCATGGTATTATTTTGTCATTTTATTAAAATTAATAGGATTTTTTAAGACGTAATAATCATTAAGGTGTTATTTATATAAGACATTTGTAGTATTTGGGGTAAACTATTTCTATTTTACCTTTCTATTTCTCAAACAGAAAATGAAATTACAAAGTGGGTTATACTAAGAATAATTAAACGATAATGTGTAGCGAATATCATGTTAAGTTTTAGAAACGATTTTTTACGATAGCATTTTACTACATTTAATAAAAATTAAAAACCATGAATCCTTCTATAGTTTCAGTAACTTGGTTAAATAACCATATAAACGACGAAAATCTAATTGTTTTAGATTGCACCTTAAATAATCAGTTGTTAAAATTATCCTCAGATATTCAAGGTGTTCAGATTAAAAATGCTCGGTTTTTCGATATCAAAAATAAGTTTAGTGATACTGCAAATGACTTTCCTTCAGCCTATCCAACTCAAATGCAGTTTGAAGAAGAAGCGCAAACCTTAGGGATTAATAATAATAGTGTTATTGTAGTTTACGATTCTAACGGAATTTATTCTAGTCCCAGAGCTTGGTGGTTATTCAAGTCTATGGGGCATAAGGAAGTGTATGTTTTAAATGGAGGTTTACCAGAATGGTTAAAAAGTAATTTTCCAGTTGAGAAAAAATCGAAAAGGACCTATCCGAAAGGAAGTTTTAAGGCCAAATTAAACCCAGATTTTGTTAGAAGATTTGATGATGTGTTGGAAAATTTATCTTCTAAAAAGGAATTGGTAATAGATGTGCGTTCTGAAGATAGATTTAATGGCGTTGTACCCGAACCTAGAGAAGGTTTGCGAAGTGGGAAGATTGAAAATTCAATTAATTTGCCTTATACTAAAGTAATTGAAAATGGAAAATTTAAAGACGAAGAAAGTATTAAGCTGCTGTTTAAATTTTTAGAAAATGAGAGCAGAAATATAGTGTTTAGTTGTGGCTCAGGAATTACCGCTTGTGTTGTGTTCTTGGCTACAGAAGGAATATTGGCTAATAAAAAATCCGTTTACGATGGGTCTTGGACGGAGTGGGGTGAAAAAACGGATAAATAACAATTAGATGTTTTCTGAATCTTTTTGTTGGGTAGCAATCCTTTTTATGCCTAATAGATTTACTTGAATAAAAAAAGAGGCTATCTAAAAAATTTTAAAAACCCATTATTCTGAATGTATTTCAAAATCTCATCTTGACTAAAATGAATCATTATGAGAACCTGAAACAAGTTCAGGTTAACGAAAATCTAACTTTTTAGAAAGCCTCTTTTATGAGTAATAAATGCTAATTAGTTTCCTTGAATAGCATCATTTGTTTTATCTGCAGCATCTTTAACGGCTTCTTTAGTGTCTTTAGCAGCACCTTCGATTGCATGACCTGCATCATCCATTGCTTCGCCTGTTGCTTCAGCAGCGTTTTCGATAGTTTCTTCAGTTGCTTTTGCAGCATGATCTAAAGCATCAGCAGTATCATCTACAGCATCTTCAATAGCATCACCAGTTGCTTCAGCAGCATTTTCTATAGCGTCTCCAGCTTCTTCAGTTTTAGTTTTTGCATCTCTACAAGAGGTAAATGTTGTACCTAAAGCAAATACAAGAGCAGTACTTAAAATTAATTTTTTCATAATAAAAGTGTTATTGTTAATTTTTAAGAGGCCAAGTTAATAACTTCTAAGATATTTTAAGTGGTAATATGTTAAAAAAATTAACATTTTCGATAAAATACATTTTTTTTGCCCTATTTGTGTAAGTATCTGCTAATTATATCTACAGCACCTTTATTTTTTCTGACGTAATCTGAATTTTTTTCTCCTGAACTCTTCCTAAAATCGGGATTAGTAATGAGTTTATTTAAAATGTCGTTGAAATCTGCTTGATTATTTACAGAAAACATCCCTTGTTTTGCAATCATGGCTTTTGCTTCAGGAAATTTTTCATAATCATTTCCAATAATAATCGGTACACCAAAAACGGCAGCTTCAAGAGTATTATGGAGGCCTGTAGATCCCACTGCACCACCAATATATGCTAAATCGGCATAATTGTAAATTTTGGTTAGTATGCCAATTGTATCAATTATTAAAACTTGAAAATCTTTTAAATCGACAGTGTCTTTGTCAGAAAACAATGCCGTTTTTGCCTTTAAATTAGTTTTAAGCTGCTGAATTTGATTTGGTTTTATATTGTGAGGCGCAATAATGAATTTTAAATCGTGGGGAGCTTCATTATTTATAAATTGAACTAATAGCGTTTCGTCTTCTGGCCATGTACTTCCTGCTACAAGGCATAGATTGTCTTGTTTAAATTCTGCTATAAAATCTAACGTATTATCACTTTTTAATTGATTAGAAACACGATCGAAACGGGTGTCGCCAGACACACTAGTGGCGTTATAATTTATAGATTTAAGGAGTTGTTTAGAGACTTCATCCTGAGTAAAAATATGTTGGAAAGCAAAAAGGGGGTCCCGCATAAATCCACCATAAGCTTTAAAAAAGGTTTGTTCTTTTCTAAATAAGGCTGAAATTAATATGGCTTTACCATGTCTGCGTTTTAGTTCGATTAAAATATTGGGCCAGATGTCGTATTTCACAAATACCGTAAGTTCTGGATGAACCAGGTCTAAAAACGTTTTGGCATGTTTTTTTGAGTCTAACGGAAGATACACAACACAATCTGCAATGGGGGCATTTTTCCTAATTTCATAACCAGAAGGTGAAAAAAAGGATAGCACAACTTTATGGTTTGGGTATACATTTTTTATTTCGGAAAACACAGGGAGACCTTGTTCATATTCTCCTAAAGAGGCGCAATGAAACCAAAGTGTTTTATCTTGTAATGAGATGTGCTGCTTTAATATGTCGAACGTGTTTTGTCTCCCTAAAACACCTAGTTTAATTTTTGGATTAAAAACACTAAGGGCCTTAAGGGCATAATGCGCTAGAAATATGCCGGTATTATAGATAAATCTCAAATTAAAAATCTTTGTTACAAAAATAGGATTTCTTTGGCATAATTTGATTGGTAAACGTTGCTAGTTTTTGTATTTTCGTTAGCTTAATATCCTTAAAGGATGTATTAATATTCATGGTCCATATTTTTTGGAATGATGGACTTTAATTTCTTTCTTATGAAAAAAATCCAGATGGTTGATCTAAAAGGTCAATATGCTAAAATAAAGGATGTTGTGAACGATTCTATCCAAGAAGTTTTAGAAACTACAGCATTTGTAAACGGACCAATGGTTCATAGTTTTCAGAAAAATTTAGAGCACTATTTAAATGTAAAACATGTTATTCCGTGTGCTAACGGTACAGATGCTTTACAAATAGCAATGATGGGCTTAGGCTTAAAACCGGGAGATGAAGTTATTACCACCGATTTTACCTTTGCTGCAACAGTTGAGGTTATTGCATTACTACAATTAACACCTGTTCTGGTAGATGTAGAGCCGGATACGTTTAATATAAATGTTGAAGCGATTAAAAATGCAATTACACCTAAAACAAAAGCTATAGTCCCAGTACATTTATTTGGTCAATGCGCCAATATGGAGGCTATAATGGAAATTGCTAAAGCACATAATTTATATGTCATTGAAGATAATGCGCAAGCTATTGGAGCGACGTATACTTATAAAGATGGCACTAAAGTAAAAGCAGGAACCATAGGCGATGTGTCTGCAACTTCATTTTTTCCGTCTAAAAACTTAGGGTGTTACGGCGATGGTGGTGCTATTTTTACCAATAACGACGAGTTAGCACATATTATTAGAGGAATTGTAAATCACGGTATGTATGAGCGTTATCATCATGATGTGGTTGGAGTAAATTCGCGTTTAGATGCTATTCAAGCCGCCGTTTTAGAAGCTAAATTACCAAATTTAGATAGTTATAATGATGCGAGAAGAACAGCGGCAAATAAATACGATGCGGCATTTAAAGATGAGGCGAAAATAACGACTCCTTTTAGAAATGGAGCTGAAGATAATCATGTGTTTCACCAATACACGCTTAAGGTTAGTGGTGTAGATCGCGATGCCTTAGCAAAGTACTTAAATGAAAATGATATTCCTTGCGGCGTATATTATCCAATTCCGTTGCATAACCAAAAGGCGTATAAAGACTCACGTTATAACGAAGCCGATTTTAAGGTAACAAACCAATTGGTTAAGGAAGTCATTTCTTTACCAATGCACACCGAGTTAGACGATGAGCAAATAGATTTTATTACATCAAAAGTAAAGGCATTTATAAATGGATAAAATATTAGTAACGGGAGGTCTCGGATTTATTGGCTCTCATACGGTAGTTGAACTTCAAAATAAAGGATACGAAGTTATAATTATAGATAACCTTTCAAATTCATCTCGCGATGTGTTGCAAGGTATAACAGGAATTACAGGGAAAGAACCCATTTTTGTTGAACTAGATTTAAGAGATAAAAAAGGTGTTCAAGATTTTTTTAATGCGCATAGCGATATAAAAGGTGTGATTCACTTTGCAGCAAGTAAGGCTGTGGGAGAAAGCGTAGGAAACCCATTATTATATTATGAAAATAATATAAATACCTTGGTGTACGTGCTTCAAGAGTTAGATAAATTAGAGCATGCAAACTTTATTTTTAGCTCGTCTTGTACGGTTTATGGGCAAGCAGATGAATTACCAATCACGGAAAGTGCTCCTGTAAAACCTGCAGAATCACCTTATGGGAACACCAAGCAAATTGGTGAAGAAATAATAAAAGATAGCTGTAAAGTAATTCCAAATTTAAACGCTATTGCTTTACGTTATTTCAATCCTATAGGAGCCCATGAAACCGCTTTAATTGGAGAATTACCAATTGGGGTGCCTCAAAATTTAGTGCCATTTATCACACAAACCGCTGTTGGTTTACGTGAACAACTTTCTGTTTTTGGCGATGATTACCCAACTGCCGATGGGACTTGTATTCGCGATTATATACATGTTGTCGATTTGGCAAAAGCACATGTTATAGCCTTAAAACGTTTGTTAGAAGATAAAAATGACTCTAATTTTGAAGTGTTCAATTTAGGAACAGGAACAGGAAGTTCTGTATTAGAAGTTATTAATGCTTTTGAACGTGTTTCTGGCGAAAAATTAAATTATAAAATAGCTCCAAGACGAGAAGGCGATGTAATTGCTGCATATGCTAATACAGAAAAAGCAAACGATGTTTTAGGATGGAAATCTGAATTAACTTTAGATGATGCCATGAAATCTGCATGGAAGTGGGAGCAGAAAATAAGACAAAAATAATAAGTAAAATATTTCAGTGTTAATTACTAAAAAACCTTCTCTACCATAGCTTGTAAAGGAGGTTTTTTTATGCTTTTACTGTAGATTTTTACTGCTCTTTTCAACGAAATTGGGGTAGAAGATTTTTAATTTTAACTTGATTTGATTAAGAATACGCTAAAAAAGGAGTTAAAAGGCTGTCTTTTGGCTCAAATTCTTGTAGTTATGAATTCATTTGAGTAAATTCGGGTTAAATGATAAATGATATTATGAAACTGATTACCGTAAAACGGGAGACCGTAGAAGAAAAAAGATTTACTCCAAAAATGGGGGAGTTAATCGCAAAAGTAACCTATATTAAAATGCTTTTTTTGAATATACCCATTAAAACACTTCATAAGTATAGGGAAACTTATTATGGCGAAGTAAAAGATTGTGCAGATTGTGTATTACAAGCATAAACATAAAAAATCCTCTAAAATTTAATTTCTAGAGGATTTTTTTATTCAGATTGTTATGCTTTTTTCTTGGTCTTGAAATTAGAAAATAGGAGCAGTCCCATTCCTAGCATAACCGACATATCGGCGACATTAAAAACACCAGTTTTAAAGATTCCTCCAAGATCGATATGAAGAAAATCGGTTACAGATCCATACATAATACGATCGTATACATTTGCTATTCCACCTCCTATAATGCATGAAAATCCTATTACAGATAGCTTATCTAGCGTTTTGTTTTTTAAAACATAATAGGTGACATAGCCCAATACGGCAACCGGTAATATGAGTAGGAATAAGCTTTTTAATGTTGGATTTAAATTGCTTCCTAAGCTTAAAAATGCTCCAGAATTTTCCACATTAGTCAAGATAAATTTATCGCCTATTAATTCGGTAACTTTATGTGGCGTAACATTGGCACGAACAATAAATTTTGAAATTTGATCGAGTGCAATGTTTAAAACGATTAATCCAAGAATACCAGCTGTTCTTTGTATTTTCATTAGGCTTCTTTCGCTTCTAAAATTGCAGAATCTGTCTCGGCAGTTTTATCGATCTTTTTAACCAAACCTTGTAATACTTTACCAGGACCAACTTCTGTAAAATGTGTTGCCCCATCTGCAATCATATTTTGAATGGTTTGTGTCCAACGTACAGGAGCGGTTAGTTGAGAAATTAAATTCTCTTTAATTTCATTTTCATCTGTTACAGCGGTAGCGGTTACGTTTTGGTATATTGGGCATTTAGGTTTGCTAAATGTTGTGTTTTTTATGGCAGTAGCTAGTTCTTCTCGCGCAGGTTCCATCATTGGTGAGTGGAATGCACCTCCAACGGGCAATACTAAAGCACGTCTTGCTCCAGCAGTTTTTAAAGCTTCACAAGCCTTTTCTACAGCTTCAGTTTCTCCAGAAATAACTAATTGTCCAGGGTAGTTGTAATTTGCAGCAACTACTACACCGTCTATAGACGCACAAATGTCTTCCACAACCTTATCTTCTAGTCCTAAAACTGCAGCCATAGTACTTGGCGTTAATTCGCAAGCTTTTTGCATAGCTAGCGCACGTTGCGATACTAATTTTAATCCGTCTTTAAAGGTTAAAGCTCCCGCAGCGACTAAGGCAGAAAATTCTCCTAACGAATGCCCGGCTACCATTTCTGGTTTAAATTGGTCTCCTAGCGTTTTAGCTAATATCACGGAGTGTAAAAATATAGCAGGCTGTGTTACTTTTGTTTGTTTTAGGTCTTCTGCAGTACCTTCAAACATAATATCTGTAATATGAAATCCTAAAATTTCATTAGCTTGTTCAAATAAGGCTTGAGCCTCGGTAGATTTTTCATAAAGGTCTAAACCCATTCCTGAGAATTGTGCGCCTTGACCTGGAAATATATATGCGTTCATAGTTGTAAATTTAATGGTTCAAAAATAAGAATAAAAATAAGAATTTAAATGGTGGTTTCTTCACTGTTATCAATCGTTTTAATAATGCGTGCAGGATTACCAGCAATTACAACATCATCTGGAAAACTTTTAGTAACTACAGAGCCGGCACCAACTACTACATTATTGCCTAAAGTAACTCCAGGGCAAATAGTACTATGTCCGCCAACCCATACATTATTACCAATAGTGACAGGTTTGCCATATTCTTTTCCGCTATTTCTAGCTTTGGCTTCTAATGGGTGTGTAGCCGAATACACTTGAACATGTGGGCCAAACATAACATGATTTCCAATGGTTACTGGTGCGATGTCTAATATGCAACAATTGAAATTCATAAAAACATTATGGCCAACTTTAATACTGGAGCCATAATCGCAATGAAAAGGAGGTTCTATCCATAAATTATCGCCAGAATTTAACAGCTTCGTATATAAAGCATCGCGCTCCTTTTTAAAATCGTCTGATAAACTATTGGCTTTTTGAAAAAGTAAACGTGCATTATGTCGCTCTTTGGTTAATTCTGGATCTGAAGGTGAGTACATTTCACCAGCCAACATTTTTTCTTTTTCAGTCATGTGTTGTTTTTTTATAGTCCTACACTTGCTGCCTCAGCACAGCGTTCGCCGTCCATGGCAGCCGAGATAATTCCTCCGGCATAACCACCACCTTCACCACAAGGATATAAACCTTCAATTTGTGGGTGTTCTAGTTTTTCGTTTCTTGGAATACTAACTGGAGATGAGGTTCTAGATTCTACGCCTATAACATTTGCTTCAGACGTATAATAGCCTTTCATTTTTTGTCCGAACGATTCAAATCCGCGGCGCAAACTTTTTCCTATTAATTTAGGTAAAAGCGAGTGTAGGGGTACGCTTTTTATTCCCGGTTGATAAGACGTAGGGTTTAAATCTGTAGATAACCTACCTTCTACAAAATCGGTTAAACGTTGAGCGGGAGCAACTTGACTTTTGCCGCCAGCGTTAAAAGCTAAGCGCTCTAAATCTTTTTGATATTCTAAAGCTTTAAGTGCTCCAAAATGTTCGTATTTATATAAATCTTTATCGGCATTTATTTCTACAACAATCCCAGAATTTGCATAATCGTTATTTCGTTTCGACGGGGACATCCCGTTTACTACAACTTCGCCATTTGCGGTGGCTGCTGGAACAATAAATCCGCCAGGGCACATGCAAAAAGAGTACACACCACGATTATTAACTTGCTGTACTAAACTGTATGCGGCAGGAGGTAATAATTCATTGCGATCGCCACTACAGTGATATTGAATAGCGTCGATAATATGTTGTGGATGTTCTACACGAACTCCCATGGCAAATGACTTAGCTTCGATGGCAACTTTCTTTTATCGAGTAAATAAAAGATGTCTCGAGCGGAGTGACCCGTGGCAAGTATAACACGGTTTGCGGGTAATTCATCGCTATTTCGTAATTGTATGGCTGTAATTTTATTATCAGATACGGTAAAGTCTGTAACTCTAGTTTCAAAATGAACTTCGCCACCGTATTTTAAAATGGTTTCACGAATATTCTGAACTACTTTGGGCAGTTTGTTGGTGCCGATATGCGGATGCGCATCGACTAAAATTTGATCGGTTGCACCATGATACACCAAGTTTTCGAAAATACGGCGAACATCTCCACGCTTTAAACTTCGAGTATATAACTTTCCATCAGAATAGGTTCCGGCTCCACCTTCTCCGAAGCAATAATTAGAATCTTCGTTTACAAAATGCTCCTGATTTATGGCTCTTAAATCGCGGCGTCTGTCTTGTACATTTTTTCCGCGCTCTAAAACTATGGGTTTAAAGCCAAGTTCTATACAACGTAAAGCAGCGTACATTCCCGCCGGACCAAAACCGATAATATGAATAGGTTTAGCTTTTGAAACATCTGTATAGTTGAAGGTGTAAGTAGATTGCTCTGGAAGATTTTCCTTGATGTAGACAGCCACTTTATAATTAAAAAATATGGCAGGTTTGCGGGCATCGATAGATTTTCGAAGCACTTTAACTCCTGTAATATGTTCTTTGGGAATATCTAAAGTTCTTGCGGCCTTACGCAATAAACTGTCTTTATATTTTGCTTCATCATGAAGGGAAATACGCAGCTGAATCTCTTTTATCATGCTGCAAATTTAATGAAATTTGAAATGATAAAACTCGCAAAGTATACAATATCACGTATTTTAAATACGACGCTTTAAAAAGCGTCTTAAATGCGTTCGTAGGTTATAAACGAAAACTCATGATCGTTACTCTCATCTTTTGAATGAAATTTATGGTAGGTTTCTTCCCAAACAGATTTGTCTATTTCAGGGAAGAAGGTATCTGCATCAAAAGTATCGTGAACACGGGTTAATTCTATTTTGTTAGCAAAAGGTAGTGCCTGTTTGTAAATTTCGCCCCCACCAATAACATACGGATTATAATCTTCTTTAGCGGCATCTAAGGCATCTTGAAAATTATGAACCACAACCACACCTAGCGGTGCTTTGTAATTCTCTTGGTAGGTTATAACTATGTGGGTACGGTTAGGTAATGGTTTAGGGAAACTCTCGAAGGTTTTTCTCCCCATAATAATACAATGCCCTGAAGTTAACGATTTGAAGCGTTTTAAATCGTCGCTTAAATGCCATATTAGCTGGTTGTCTTTTCCTATGGCATTGTTCTCGGCCGCGGCGACAATAAGCGTAAGATTTTGCTTTCTACTCAGTTTTTTTTTTTCATCTAGAACAACAGGAGTTTCTGGTTCTAGATTAGGTAAGGTTTTTTCTAACTTGGCAATGCCTTCTCTTTGTTTAGCAACCAATTTGTCCAATTGCTCTTGTTGCCAACTAGAGCCCATAAACCGGTGAATTACAAATACATTAAAAGCATGGTAAAGTAAAATTAAGAACCAAAAGCCAACTACAGGTACAAACCAATCTACATTTAAAGGTCTAAAAGATTCTCCAATATGAAGTCCTAAATTAGCGACAATAATAGCTACAGATCCAATTAGGAATAAGATAAAATGTGTGTATAAACCTTTTTTTTGTTGAATGCGTTTTTGAGCATGTTTAATAAGCTCTAGTTGCTCCTTATCTATCTGAGGTTTATTTTTTTTATTGCCGAACATAGGTTGAAAGTGTTAGTTAAGTAAAAGTACTATATAAACTTTAATTTTTGAAACTTTTATAAAATGAAATCAAAATGAAGGAATCTTGTTTACCAATTATATTATAAAACAGCAATTTATTTTAAAACATTATGTATATATTAATTTTTTTTTAAGGAAATCATAATTCTTTGTATTAGAGACTATTATTCGTATGTTGGTTAGAATTTGTTTAGTATTTTTGTATAGATAAAAAATAAATTTTATGGCAATTTCAAAACAATATTTAAAAAGTAAACCTGTTTGTAAAGTAACTTTTGCTGTGCCAGCAGAAGCAGCAGAAGAAGTAACTGTTGTTGGATGTTTTAATGAGTGGGATGCTAAAGCAACTCCATTAAAGAAACTAAAAAGTGGTGTATTTAAAGGAACTGTAAATTTAGAGTCCGATAAATCATACGAATTTAGATATGTGGTTGATGGTGCTTTTCAGAATGAAGAAGAAGCAGATGGACAGGTATGGAATGATTATGCAGGAGCAGAGAATAGTGTGTTAAATTTATAATCGCAATTAGATATTAATATTTAATTGAATACAATAAAAAAGGCATTTCTATTTTTTAGAAATGCCTTTTTCTTTATATCGCAACCGCACCTTTTATGTGTGGATGTGGATTATAATCGACTAAAGTAAAATCTTCGAACTTGAAATCGAAGATGTCTTTAACTTCTGGGTTTATTACCATTTTTGGCAGCGGTCTAGGTGTTCTACTTAATTGTAATTTCACCTGGTCGAAATGATTGCTGTATATATGTGCGTCACCAAAAGTGTGAATAAATTCTCCTGCTTGGTAACCACAAACTTGTGCCATCATCATGGTAAATAGGGCATACGATGCAATATTAAAAGGGACACCAAGAAAGATATCTGCACTACGTTGGTACAACTGGCAAGATAATTTGCCATCGGCTACATAAAATTGAAAAAAGGCATGGCACGGAGGAAGCGCTGCTTTTCCGTTGGCCACATTTTCGCTGAACGATTTTGAAGTGTCTGGTAAAACTGAAGGATTCCATGCCGAAACCAACATGCGTCTGCTGTTTGGATTGGTTTTTAAGGTTTCAACAATTTCTTTTATTTGATCTATTTCGTCATTATTCCAATTACGCCATTGGTGCCCATAAACAGGACCTAAATCGCCATTCTCATCGGCCCATTCGTTCCAGATTTTAACGCCGTGTTCTGTTAAATAATCGATATTTGTATCGCCTTTTAAAAACCAAAGTAATTCATAAATAATAGATTTTAAATGAAGTTTCTTTGTTGTAACCATAGGAAACCCTTCACTTAAATCGAATCGCATTTGATAGCCAAAAACACTTTTTGTTCCGGTTCCTGTACGATCTCCTTTTTCATTACCGTTTTCTAAAACGTGGTTTATAAGATCTAAATATTGTTTCATAAGTCCATCTTCTGTCTTCCCATTTGGAAGAAACTTTAAAAGTTAAGTAGCGCAAAAGTAAAAAAAAAGTAGAGGTAAAAGGGCCTAATATAGATCTAAAATCTAAATAGTTTCTGGTTTAGAGAAATGTAGGTAGCGTAATTACTATTATCCAATAATCATACCTGCTATGGTGGCAGATAATAAAGAGGCAATAGTTCCCCCAATTAAAGCACGCATTCCAAATTCTGAAAGCACTTTTCTTTGTCCTGGAGCTAAAGATCCTATACCACCAATTTGAATTCCGATAGATGCAAAGTTCGCAAAACCACACAGCATATACGTGGCCATAATAATTGATTTTTCAAATTTAAAATGTATAGGGTTGGCAATGTTTTTTAATTCGGCTAATTGTATATAACCAACAAATTCACTAGCCGCGAGTTTAATTCCTAATAATTGCCCCATAAGCGCCATATCTTGTTTTGCAACACCTATAACCCACATTAATGGCGAAAAGATATATCCTAGAATAAATTCTAGCGAAAAGGCTGTGTATGGTGTGTTTTGAGCAATCCAAGCGTTTAATCCGCCTATGGTTCCTAGCTTACCAAAACCATAATTTATCATGGCAATAAAGGCCACAAATACTAATAACATAGCACCAACATTCGCGGCTAATTTTAAACCTTCGGTTGTACCATTGGCTATGGCATCTAATATGTTCGACCCAATATTTTCTTGAGAAACTTCTACTTCTGTACTAATTTCTTCTTGTTGTGGATAGAGCATTTTTGAAATAACAATCGCTCCCGGTGCGGCCATTACAGAGGCTGTTAATAAATGCTTGGCGTAAAATATTTTTAAGGCTTGGTCTTCACCACCTAAAAACCCAATATATGCCGCTAAAACACCTCCAGCCACAGTGGCCATACCTCCGACCATAACAAGCAATATTTCAGACTTAGTCATGCGCTCTAGATAGGCTTTAATCATTAAAGGTGCTTCTGTTTGACCAAGAAAAATGTTTCCAGCCACACTTAAACTTTCTGCACCAGAAATGCCTAGAAGTTTAGTTAAAATCCAAGCTAATCCTTTTACTACAATTTGTATAACACCCAGGTAAAACAATACCGAGGTTAGAGCCGAAAAGAATATAATAGTTGGTAGAATTTGAAATACAAAAATGAATCCGAAACTGTCTACATCCATCATACCGCCCAATAGAAACTGACTTCCTGCTTGGGTGAATTCTAGGATTTTTACAAATATTTTTCCAACAAATTCAAAAGTATCTTGAACAAATTCAATCTTTAAAACACCAAAAGCTAATATAATTTGAGCACTAAGTCCAGCACCAATAGTTTTCCAGTTGATAGCCTTTCTATTATGACTTAACAGGTAACAAATTAAAAGTAGAACAAGCATCCCTAAAAGTCCACGAAGCAGACTTCCGGTAGAAAATCCTTGACTGGGTATTATAGTATCTTCTTGAGCTGTTGCAATGGTGCTCGGGGAAACAGATAGTGGTGTTGTAAATTTATAAACGTTCTGTTTTTCAGAAAAAACCAAGGTAGAATCTGTAAGTTCAGAAATTTTATAATGCTGAATTCTGTCGGAAGGTGTATTGTAATAAAAAACCAACAAATTATTCTGAAGCATATAATCTCCAGAGGCATTTGTGCTGTTGGTATCTTTAAAAGCAATATCAAATTCCCCGTTTTCAAGGTGTATTGTTGCTATGGTTTTATTTGCTGTTAATGTAGAATCCTCTATTTTGGTTTGCACCTGGTCTAGTTGCCATAATTTTTCTATGCTTTGTGCATGCACAGTCGTGAACAAACAGGAGAAAATAAATGTAAAGGCAAATAAAAGGTGTTTCATACTTTTAGAGAGGGCTTTTAACGTTTCGAAATTTCATCTCGAATTTTTGCAGCTTTTTCGTAATCTTCATTCGAGACCGCTTCGGCAAGCATGGTATTCAATTCATCTAAAGTTTTTCCTTTATAGTCATCTTGACTTGGTGTCGATTCCAATTCTTCCGCAACTAAATCTTCTACTAACACGTCTGGTTGTGTTGTTTCGTTTTCGTTCTCTTTTTCTGGATTCACTTTTAAATAAATTCCAGCCTTATCTAATATGTTTTTATAGGTAAATATTGGTGCTTGAAAACGTAGGGCTAAAGCAATAGCATCGCTTGTTCTCGCATCAATAATCTCTTCGATTTTATCGCGTTCACATATTAGGCTAGAATAAAATACACCATCTACCAGTTTATGAATAATAACTTGTTTTACGGTGATATCAAATCTATCAGAAAAATTTTTGAATAAATCGTGGGTTAACGGTCGTGGGGGTCTAATTTCTTTCTCTAAAGCTATGGCAATAGATTGTGCTTCGAAAGCTCCAATAACAATTGGTAACTTTCGATCGCCATCTACTTCGTTGAGTATTAAAGCATATGCGCCATTTTGGGTTTGGCTATAAGAAATTCCCTTTATATTAAGTCTAACTAAACTCATAATTTAAAAACACAAAAGACCGTTTAAATTAGGACTTTACCAAACCTATTTTAAGTTTTTGTCAAAAAAACTAAAACTTAAAATAGGTAAACTCCTTAAAATTTTAATTCAAATTTGAAGGGGAGGAGTCGTTTAAACAGTCTTTTTTATAACTACAAGTTAATAAAAATTAAGCGTTTTGCGCTTTAAATGCTTTTAATTTTTCTGTTAATGCAGGAACAACCTCAAAAGCATCTCCTACTACACCATAATCTGCAGCTTTAAAGAAAGGTGCTTCAGGATCGGTATTGATGACTAACTTTACTTTAGAGGCGTTTATACCTGCTAAATGTTGAATGGCTCCAGAAATACCGATGGCAATATATAAGTTGGCTGCCACAGGTTTTCCTGTTTGTCCAACATGCTCTCCGTGTGGTCTCCAACCTAAATCTGACACAGGTTTAGAACATGCTGTGGCCGCATCTAAAACGTCGGCTAATTCCTCAATCATACCCCAATTTTCTGGTCCTTTTAATCCACGTCCGCCAGAAACTACAATTTCTGCATCGGCAATAGTAACCGTATTTGTGGCTTTATCTACAGCTTCTACATGTACTCCGTTTTCTGGAATTGAAGGTGAGAAATCGGTGACCTCTGCTGTGGTTGCATTCTCTTTTAAACCAACAGAATTTTTAGAAAGTCCAACTAATTTTACATCGGTACTAATACGCGTTAAATTGAACGCTTTATTTGTAAATGCTGTACGTTTTACGGTAAATGGTGATACGCTAGTAGGCGCTGCTACCACGTTTGATGCATATCCGGCTTTTAAGCCAATAGCTAGTAAAGGTGCTAAATACTTGCTGTCTGCAGTAGAGCTAACAACAACGACTTTAGAGGCTTCTTGTTCTGCTGCCTGCTTAATAACATCGGCATAGGTTTTCGCATTGAACGTATCTAATTTAGCGTCTTTTACATGTAATACTTTGGTTACTCCATAAGTTCCTAAAACCGAAGGGTCTTCAGCATTAATTGAAATTGCTGTTACTGTTGTTCCTAATTGGTCTGCAACAGCTCGGGCGTAAGAAGCAACTTCGAAAGCAACTTTTTTATATTTACCTTGTTCTGATTCTGTATATACTAAAACTGACATAATGTTTTTTGGTTTTAAATTTCAATAGAAAAATGATTGTGGTATTGAAATGAGATTAAATGACTTTCGCTTCGTTGTGAAGTAAATTAACCAATTCATCTAAATTATCTGGAGACACTAAGGTTACGGCTCCTTTAGGTGTTGGTTTTTCAAACTTAACAGACTCTGTTTCTTGAGAAGCTTCAACAGGTTCTAAAACTGTTAAAGGTTTTTTACGAGCCATCATAATTCCACGCATATTCGGGATACGTAAGTCACTCTCTTCTACCAATCCTTTTTGTGCTCCTATAACTAAAGGTAAGGTGGTGCTAACTGTTTCTTTACCACCATCAATTTCACGAATAGCTTTTACATTCGTACCATCTATTTCTAAGCTAATACATGTATTTATAAAGTTTGCATCTGTTAATCCGGCAAGCATGCCTGGTACCATACCACCGTTATAATCGATAGATTCTCTACCAGCAATAACTAAATCGTAGCTACCATCTGTAAAAACTTTTGCTAATTGCTCTGCAACAGCATAACCATCTACGGCAGGCGTGTTAACTCGAATAGCTCCATCTGCTCCAAGAGCTAAAGCCTTACGTAAAGTAGGCTCGGTTTCTGGCCCACCAACATTTACAACATCTACGGTGGCACCTTGTTTTTCTTTAAACCACATGGCACGGGTTAGCCCATATTCGTCGTTTGGGTTAATTATAAATTGAACACCGTTAGTATCAAATTTAGTATCGCCTTCAGAAAAATTGATTTTTGAAGTCGTGTCTGGAACGTGACTAATACACACTAAAATTTTCATAATATTTGTTTGTTAAATAAGTATCGATTTATCTTGGTTACGAAGTTATAGAAATTTATTTTAATTTTACTATGCATGCATAGTAAAATTGTGATTTAAATGTAGCTAAATCGACAATTTGTATGCTTTTATTTCTTGCTTTTACGATTTTACTTTAAGATTTAATGAATTAATAAGAATTCTTTTGTCGAAAGTTTTCCATTTTATTGTTATTTTTGTGCTCTTATAAAATATGATACATGAGAACAATTCAATTCAGAGAAGCGATTTGTGAAGCCATGAGTGAAGAAATGCGCAGAGATGAGAGCATTTATTTAATGGGTGAAGAAGTTGCTGAATACAATGGTGCGTACAAAGCATCAAAAGGAATGTTAGACGAGTTTGGTGCAAAGCGTGTTATTGATACACCTATTGCAGAATTAGGTTTTGCAGGTATAGCTGTAGGTTCTACTATGACTGGCAATAGGCCAATTGTAGAGTATATGACCTTCAACTTTTCATTAGTAGGAATTGATCAAATTATAAATAATGCTGCGAAAATTAGACAAATGTCTGGTGGACAATTTAAATGTCCAATCGTATTTAGAGGTCCTACGGCTTCAGCTGGTCAGTTAGGTGCTACACACTCGCAAGCATTCGAAAGTTGGTTCGCTAACACACCAGGATTAAAAGTAATTGTACCTTCTAATGTGTACGATGCAAAAGGTCTTTTAAAAGCTGCTATTCGTGATGACGATCCAGTAATTTTTATGGAAAGTGAGCAAATGTACGGTGATAAAGGAGAGGTGCCAGAAGGAGAATATGTTGTTCCAATTGGTGTTGCCGATATTAAACGTGAAGGTACAGATGTTACTATTGTGTCTTTTGGTAAAATTATTAAAGAAGCATACAAAGCTGCAGACGAGTTAGAGAAAGAAGGGATTTCTTGCGAAATTATAGATTTACGTACTGTGCGTCCAATGGACCGTGAGGCGATTTTAAAATCTGTTAAAAAAACTAACCGTTTAGTAATTTTAGAAGAAGCGTGGCCATTTGGTAACGTTGCTACAGAGATTACTTACTTAGTACAATCTCAAGCTTTCGATTATCTTGATGCTCCAATTATTAAAATAAATACAGCAGATACTCCTGCACCATATTCTCCAGTATTATTGGCAGAATGGTTACCAAATAGCAACGATGTTGTTAAAGCGGTAAAAAAGGTAATGTATAAGTAGACTGCATTTTACTACATATTTAAAACTTCATCAACATGATTTATTGCTGATGAAGTTTTTTTTTAACTATGAATTTAAAACTTAGCCTCGTATTTTTTCTCTTTGGATATTTATCCCTACTAGCACAAACCAAAGTTAGTGGTTATGTGTTCGATGAAAATAACGACCCCGTAGCATACGCAAATGTTGTTTTTAAAGGCTCCTCGCAAGGTACAATTACCAACGAGGAAGGGAAATTCTATATGGAGTCTGAGCAGACTTGGGAAGAGCTTATTATATCGTTTATAGGTTACCAAACCCAACACATCCCGCTTTCTAAAAAAATAAATTACAACCTAGAAGTTGTTTTAAAAGAAGAGGCTTCTCAGTTAGATCAAGTTGTTATTGTCTCTGGAAAGCAACCTAAAAAAAATAATCCTGCGATCGATATTTTGAGAAAAATATGGGAGCATAAACGCCACAACGGACTAAGAAAGTTCGACCATTACGAATACAGTAAATACGAGAAAATAGAATTCGATTTAAATACTATAGATAGTGCCTTAACAAAGAATAAAATATTTAAAGGCATGGAATTTATTTTTGAATCTGTAGATACTTCTAACGTAACCGGTAAAACTTACTTGCCTATTTTTATTAACGAATCTGCTAGTAATGTTTACGGAGATAATGTCAACAAAAAGGAGCGCGAAGAGTTAAAAGGAAATAAAATGTCTGGGTTTAGTAATAATCAATTCATTTTAGACTTTATAAAAGATCTGTATTCGCAGTACGACGTGTATGATAATTACTTGAAATTTTTCGAAAAAAGTTTTGTAAGCCCTCTCTCTAAAACAGGAATTAATACCTATAATTATGTCTTGGCAGACAGTGCCTTTATAGACAATAAATGGTGTTATAACATTATTTATTATCCACGAAGAAAAAACGAGTTAACTTTTAAAGGTGATTTTTGGGTGAACGATTCTACGTTCGCCATTAAGAAAATAAATATGCAGGCCTCTAAAAGTGCCAATATAAACTGGGTTAAAGACATTTATATAGAACAGGATTTTGATGTATTAAACGATTCTGTGTTTCTTATAAAACGCGATTACTTTATGTCCGATTTTTCATTTCGAAAGAAAGAAAAAGCACGCGGAGTTTATGGAAAGCGAACTACTCTCTACGATAATTATGTGTTCGATAAACCTCGAAAAGAAGATTTTTATAAGGAAGAGGTTTTTGAATATAATGAAGATACCTATAATCGAGACGATAGCTTTTGGGATGCCAATAGGATGGAAACCTTAAGTAAAGATGAAAAAGGGGTCTATAAAATGTTAGACACTTTACAAACCGTAAGTAAATTTAAAATGCTCTATGGTGCCGCAACCATATTGGCTTCCGGATATATCGAGTTGGATAAACTTAATATAGACTATGGTTCTATTTATTCAACCTTTGGTTTTAATGAAGTAGAAGGTATTAGAATTCGTGGTGGAGCGCGAACCTATTTTGGACCTAATGATCCCTGGCGATTAGAAGGGTTTTTAGCTTATGGGTTTAGAGACGAAAAAATGAAATATGGTATTTCTGGAAAATGGTTACTTAATAAAGAAAACCGATTTATAATTTCTGGAGGACATAGAAAAGATATAGAACAAATTGGGGCCAGTTTAACCACATCGACAGATGTTTTAGGTCGTAGTTTAGCTTCTTCAGCCTTATTTGCAAAAGGAACTAACGATAAATTATCAAACATAGAACTAACAAGTCTTGCTTTTGAATTAGAACCTATTAAAAATATAGTGTTTAGATTGGGTGCCGATTTTAGAACCTTAAGTTCGGCTTCACCTTCCTTTAACTTAGATTATTATACAGACGATACTTATACTGAAGTGGCTTCCGAATTAAAACAATTTGAAACGGCACTTTCGGTTACTTATTTCCCAAATAGGCGCATGACGGGCTATGGCGTGGAAAGGGCTAGAGCAAACGATAATTATGCCACGCTTTTTGCACAACTTAGTATAGGAGAAAAAAACTTGTTAGATAGTGATTTCGACTATAAGAAAATTCAGTTTTCTTATACACAACCTTGGCAATTGGGAGGATTTGGTAGGTTACTAACTACGGTAGAATCCGGTAAAACTTTTGGAGAGGTGCCTTTAGGCTTGTTAAGTGTAGTGCCGGGTAACCAAGCTTATTTTTCAATTTATAACACCTTCTCGCAATTAAATTATTACGAATTTATTACCGATACTTATGTTTCTGCACATATGGAGCATAATTTTAACGGACGTTTGTTTTCTAGAATTCCTTGGCTTAGAGATTTAAATCTAAGAGAGATTATTGGATTAAGAGGAGTTTGGGGAGAGATCTCGGATGCCAATATTGCCCTAAACGCATCTAACGTGAGTTATCGCGCACCTAGCGACAAAATATATTACGAATACAGCTTTGGAATTGGAAATATTTTTAAAGTGTTTAGAATAGATTTTAATTTTAGAGGTAATTATCTAGAAAATCCAGATGCTAGAGATTTTGGTGTAACAGGAACTTTCGGTTTTTATTTCTAAATTCTACCCTTATTTTTGATTAATTATCAATTTACAACGTTATAATTATTATTTTCAAAATCAATGTCAATTTAGGTTGTCTATAATTAAAGGGTTCATTATTTTTATGGCCACTAAAAACTTAATATATGAGCCCGTTAGGACAAGAAACCTTTGATGTATTAATAGAAATCCCGAAGGGGAGTCGAAATAAATACGAATACGATTTTAAATTACATAAAATTAGATTCGACAGAATGTTGTTTTCTTCAATGATGTACCCTGGAGATTATGGTTTTATTCCAGAAACGCTAGCCTTAGATAAGGATCCGCTAGATGTTTTAGTTTTAGGTCATCAGCCAACTTACCCAATGACGGTAATGGAAGTTCGCCCTATTGGTGTGTTCCATATGACAGATGAGAAGGGACCGGATGAAAAAATAATCTGCGTGCCTGTGTCAGATCCTATTTGGAATAATAAAGGAGATATTTCAGATTTAAATCCGCACCGTTTAAAAGAAATTGAACACTTTTTTCAGGTTTACAAAGATCTAGAAAAGAAGAAAGTTGATACAGGAGGATGGAGCGATGCTAAAACTGCTCTTAAAATTTATCACGAATGTGTACAGCGTTATAACGATAGTGAACACAAAGAAAAAGGAGATTTTAAAATCTAATTTTATCAAATAAACAAAAAAACCACTTTTAATATGATAAAAGTGGTTTTTTTATATTCTTTATTTTGGTACTTTTAATGCATTACTAATTATTAACTAATGCTAATTTGTATTAAAATATGGAATATCTAATTACCTTCTTGCCCCTATTTGGGATTCTTGCTTTAATTTTTGTCTTTGTTAAAAATACTTGGGTGTCTAAACAAGACGCTGGAGACGAAAAAATGAAAAGAATTGCAAAAAACATTGCAGATGGTGCAATGTCATTTCTAAAAGCAGAGTACAAAGTCCTCTCTATTTTTGTTGTAGCTGTTGCTATATTATTATTTGTTAAAGGAAATTCGGAAGTCGGATCTAATGGAATGGTCGCCTTATCTTTTGTTGTAGGTGCCATCTGTTCTGCTTTAGCTGGATTTATAGGTATGCGTGTGGCTACCAAAGCTAATGTAAGGACAACCCAAGCAGCTAGAACATCGTTAGGTAAAGCTTTAGAAGTAGCTTTTGCCGGAGGAGCAGTAATGGGCTTAGGCGTTGTAGGTTTAGGAGTTTTAGGTTTAAGTTCTTTATTTATAATGTACCAATGGATGTGGCCTGGAGCAGAAAATATTCCTATGGTATTAAATGTACTTTCAGGATTTTCTCTAGGGGCATCTTCAATCGCTCTTTTTGCTCGTGTAGGAGGAGGTATTTATACTAAGGCTGCCGATGTAGGAGCCGATTTAGTAGGAAAGGTTGAAGCTGGAATTCCAGAAGATCATCCTTTAAATCCAGCTACTATCGCAGATAATGTTGGAGATAACGTAGGAGATGTTGCAGGTATGGGAGCCGATTTATTCGAATCGTTTGTAGGTTCTATTATTGGTACCATGGTTTTAGGATCCTTAATATTTACACCAGGTTTCGATGGTTTAGGAGCAGTTTATTTGCCTCTAGCTTTGGCTGCTGTTGGTATTATTATGTCTATAATAGGAACCTTTTTTGTTCGTGTTAAAGATGGTGGAAATCCGCAAACAGCATTAAATATTGGCGAATTTGGTTCGGCGGGCTTAATGGTTATCGCGTCTTATTTTATAATTAAAGCCTTAATCCCAGAGCAAGTAGACGGTTTACCTCAAGGATCTTGGGGTGTTTTTATGGCAACCATCGCAGGTTTAGTTGCGGGATTATTAGTTGGTAAGGTTACAGAATATTATACAGGAACAGGTAAAAAACCTGTAAAAGATATTGTTAGACAATCTCAAACCGGTGCAGCAACAAATATTATAGCTGGTTTAGGTGTGGGAATGATGTCTACTGCAGTTCCAATTTTGTTAATTGCAGCAGCAATTATCATTTCACATTATTATGCAGGTTTATATGGTATTGCAATTGCAGCAGTAGGAATGTTAGCAAATACTGGAATTCAATTGGCTGTAGATGCATACGGACCAATATCGGATAATGCAGGTGGTATTGCGGAAATGGCCGAATTACCTCACGAAGTAAGAGAGCGTACAGATAAATTAGATGCGGTAGGAAACACCACTGCGGCCATAGGAAAAGGATTTGCTATTGCTTCAGCAGCCTTAACTGCTTTGGCACTTTTTGCAGCGTTTATGAAAACCGCAAATGTAACGGCTATCGATGTGTCTCATCCAGATATAATGGCAGGACTTTTAGTAGGAGGTATGTTACCGTTTGTGTTTTCGGCATTGTCTATGAATGCGGTGGGTCGTGCAGCCATGGCCATGATAGAAGAAGTGCGTCGTCAGTTTAGGGACATTCCTGCTTTAAAGGATGCGCTTGTGATTATGAGAAAATACGATTCAGATATGACTAAAGCTTCTCCAGAAGATCGCGCCATTTTTGACCGTGCCGATGGTGTTGCCGAATACGAAAAATGTGTGGCCATTTCGACCCAAGCTTCTATTAAAGAAATGGTATTACCTGGTTTACTAGCCATCGTGGTGCCAGTACTAATTGGTTTTATTGGAGGTGCAGAAATGTTAGGTGGTTTGCTTGCAGGGGTTACAACTTGTGGTGTTTTAATGGCTATTTTTCAATCGAATGCTGGTGGTGCTTGGGATAATGCTAAAAAGATGATTGAAGAAGAAGGTAAAAAAGGAACAGAAGCCCACAAAGCGGCTGTTGTTGGAGATACTGTGGGAGATCCGTTTAAAGATACTTCTGGTCCGTCATTAAATATCTTATTAAAATTAATGTCTGTAGTTGCATTAGTTATTGCACCAAGTATTGCCTTAGATGCAGATGCTGTTACAGCTTATAACGAAAACACCTTAAATCATAACACAGAAATGGTTCAAGAAGTGCGTAAAGAAGTTGCTATTACTGTAGACGATGATGGTAATAAAATAGCCGAAGTGACTACAGTTCGTGTGGTAAATGGTGAAGAGCATATTGAAACTAAAGTTTACGAAGGGAGTGAAGTAGATCAGTTTATTCGTGAAAACACAAATTAAAAAATAAATTAAAGTTTTAATCAAAACCGCCTGAAATTAATGTTTCAGGCGGTTTTTCATTTATAAATAGCTTTAAATCCGATATTAATCTTCTATTTTTACACTAAATTTAATATGACGATTAGTATTAAAGATGTTTAAGAAAGATCCCTTACAAATAATTGCATTTCAAAGTTACGGTTCAAGTACTCATTTTTATCTTCGAGGTAGAGCGTTAGAGGACGAAACCATTGATTTGGAACAAAAAGGATTATTCAAACTTTTTATAAACACGTATAAACGTTTTGAAAGTGATGAGGTAAAGGATGTAGAATTAAATTTACGTTTACCAAACGATCGGGTTTTAAAAGTTAGGACCGATGAACATGGCTATTTTAAATCTGAAGAAATTTTAGAAGATTTAGATACCTTAACAAATAAGGAAGGATGGTTACAAGTGGTCGCTTCCTATAGCGATGTCAATATAAAACGTAAAATAACAAATCAGAATCGATTTCCTGCCGAAATTTTGATACCCTCGAAGACAGCACAATATGGTGTTATTAGCGATATAGACGATACCATTATGCATACGGGTGTAACCTCATTATTAAAATGGCGTGTTTTTGTAAATACCTTTTTTAAAGGGGCTTTTAAACGCATTCCTTTGGAAGGTGCTGCTGGATTCTACCATAAGTTACACCGAGGTAAATCGGGGAAAGATGCTAATCCTATTTTTTATGTAAGTCATAGCCCTTGGAATTTATATCGGTATTTAAAATTTTTTCTGAAAGCGAATAATTTTCCAAAAGGTCCTATTTTACTGCGTAGTATGAACACGATTTTTAGAAAGAAAAGCAGCAGTGAGAAGCCTGAAAAACAGAAAGAAATTATAAATATACTTAAAATGTATCCCGAGTTGCCTTTTATTCTAATAGGTGATAGCGGTGAACACGACGCCGATATTTATATTGAAATTGCAGAGTTGTTTCCTAAGCGCATTCTTGCTATTTATTTACGCTGTGTAGGACATAAAACTAAAATGCTGCGCATAAAAGGACTTTTTGAATCTTATAAAACCACACCGGCTTTATTGGTGCATTCAAGTAAAGAAGCTATAGATCATGCCAGACGTAGCGGATTTATTCAGTAAAAAAATTAGAATAAGCCGTTTATTTCGGCATCAATTCTATTAATAACATAGCCTAAATCTTCAGGATTGTCTACAAAATCTAAGTTATCTACATCAATAATTAAGAGTTTCCCTTTGTTGTAGCCATGAATCCAAGCTTCGTAACGCTCATTTAATCGGCTTAAATAATCTATACTTATAGAATTTTCGTAATCACGACCACGTTTTTGAATTTGCCCAACTAAGTTCGGAATCGAGCTGCGTAGATAAATTAACAAGTCTGGCCCTTGTACAAGCTCTTCCATCAAATCAAAAAGCGAACGGTAATTTTCAAAATCACGATTCGTCATTAATCCCATGGCGTGTAAATTAGGTGCAAAAATATGGGCGTCTTCGTAAATTGTTCGGTCTTGAACAATCTCTTTTCCGCTTTGTCTAATTTGTAAAACTTGTCTAAAACGACTATTTAAAAAGTAAACTTGAAGATTAAAACTCCAGCGTTCCATCTGGTTATAAAAATCATCTAAATATGGATTGTCTACAACGTCCTCTAATTGGGCTTCCCATTTAAAATGTTTAGCAAGTAACTTGGTTAACGTGGTTTTTCCAGCGCCAATATTTCCGGCAATTGCAACGTGCATATCTTAAGGTGTTTTTAATTGGAATTGATTCAGGGTTTTCAAGTCGTAAAGATACAAGGTTTCGTTGGTAAGCAAAAACTGTTTTATTAATAAATCGGGTAACTTTATTTTTAAAAAACTTGAAGTTCCTTTTTTTAAATAGAACAATTCATTTGCTTTTTGAAGCACTAAATTCTCATTGCTTTCATCGAGTTTTGTAAAGCCTTCATTTTTAATTTTTTGAACCATAGAGCCAACATAGTTAAACTGATAAAGAAAATCTTTAGTAAGAAGCCAGCACCAATTATAATTACTTACAATATCTAAAACATCGTTATTTATTGGGGTCGATGCCGCTCGTACAGCATTGGTTTTATAATCGTAAAGTTCTAATTGTTGGGTGTTGTCGTTAAAAATCCATAATGTGGTGTCGTATCCTGTTGCCACATGCGATGGATTTCTGTATGGTGTAATGGTATTAAAATCGATTTTAAAAATTTCTGCCAAACGGTTATCTAAAATTATTACCGTATTAAAATTACTGTAAAATAAATTCAGTCGCAACGAATTAAAAGTGTTAACACGTGTAATTGGTCCTAACTGCAAATTGGTGTAATGTAAAGTCTGTTTTGCGTTTTGTTTAGAAAATTCATTTTGTTTAATATAATAGGTGGTTTCTAAGCCATCATCATCAACAAAAGTGGTTACCTCTAGCGGTTTCGATGATTTAAGCTCGGCTTCAATAATCGATTGGCTATGCATAGATACGGTTGATAACAAAAAAGCAAATACAAGAATTTTCATACTTGAAAAGTACAAAATTCAACCGATTATTTTCAAAATTTCGTTGAGGTGAATTTAAAATAAACAAACTGCAATAAAATAAATCTCAATAAAATTGAATTCCAGATTAAACGATTTAAAATTTTAAGAGTCTTATAACATATTATAACCTTGGTTAATTCAATTTAATATGAAATCACACATGTTTAAAACACTTATGGTGTTTGCCATTTTCGCGACCTCATTGCATAATTATGCACAGGCCGATTTTCAGGGCGTAGCCTACTACGAGTCTAAAACTACTGCAGATATGCCAGACTTTGGAGGTAGACAAATGAGCGAAGAACAAAAAAAACGAATTGCAGAACGTATGAAATCGATGTTAGAAAAAACATATGTATTGACGTTTAATCGTTCGGAATCTATTTATAAAGAAGAAGAAAAGTTAGAAGCGCCTACAACATCTGGCGGACGTGGATTTAGAGGCATGGATTTATCTTCAGGGCCGCAATATAAAAATATTAAAACCAACCAGATTCTTATAGATCAAGAGTTTTTTGGGAAACAATTTTTAATTAAAGATTCTTTGCCAAAATTAGAATGGAAGATGGAAAATGAAACCAAGCAAATTGGACAATATACCTGTTTTAAAGCCACAGCCATGAAAACGGTTAGCGCAACGGACATTAGAACTATGAGACCTCCAGGACGGGGCGGAGATGATAACGATAAAGAAGAGAAAGAAGAAACACCAAAGCAAATTTTGGTAACGGCATGGTATACACCACAAATTCCAATTAATCAAGGGCCAGGAGAATACTGGGGATTACCAGGTTTAATTTTAGAAATTAATGCCGATCGTACAACCATACTTTGCTCTAAAATTGTTTTAAATTCTAAAGATGGCGAGGTTATTAAGGAACCTAAAAGAGGTAAAGAAGTAACACAAGAAGAATACAACGAGATTGTGAAAAAGAAAATGGAGGAAATGCGCGAAATGTATGGAGGCCGAGGACCAGGTGGCGGACGTAGACGATAATAGCTTAGAACATATACCAATTAAAATGAAAAAAATACTAGTTGTTTTGTTGCTTCTAGCTGTTAACTTGGGTTTTGCACAGGTAAAATTAGAAGGCGTGGTTAAAGATAGTATTGGCAATCCGTTAGAGCTGGCCAATGTTATCGCTATAAATACCGAAACTCAGGCATTAGAATCTTATGGAATTACAAACCCACAAGGTGAATATAAATTATCGGTTTCTAAAAATTCTGTTTACAATTTACAGGTAAGTTATATTGGAATGAAAACCGAACAATTAAAGGTAGAAACTACAGATAAAAATGTATATAAAACCTTTGTTTTGCATAGCGATAATACGCTAGATGAAGTTGAATTAATTTACGAAATGCCAGTAACTATTAAGGGAGATACCATTGTTTATAATGCAGATTCCTTTAAAAATGGTACCGAACGAAAGTTGGAAGATGTCCTTAAAAAGTTACCGGGTGTAGAGATTAACGACGACGGACAAATTGAAGTAGAAGGCAATGTAGTGAGTAAAGTAATGGTAGATGGGAAAGATTTTTTTGATGGCGATTCTAAACTAGCCACTCAAAATATTCCGTCTAACGCGATAGATAAAGTCGAAGTTTTAAAAAATTTCGCAGAAGTTGGGCAGTTAAGTAGTGTAACAAACAACCAAGATAATGTTGCGATAAATATTAAATTAAAAGAAGGAAAAAAGAATTTTTGGTTTGGAGATATTAAAGCAGGATCTGGAATTGCAGAAACAGAAGGCTTATATATTTTACAACCCAAATTGTTTTACTACAGCCCGAAATACAGTATAAACCTAATTGGAGATTTAAATAATCTTGGCGAGATTGCCTTTTCCCGACGTGATTATTTCAATTTTACGGGCGGATTTAGAGCACCAAGTAGAAGTAGCGGAACCAATATTAATTTAGGTAGTAATAGTCTTGGTTTTTTATCGCTTCAAAATAATAGAGCGCAAGAAATAAATACCAAGTTTGGAGCTGCCAATTTTAGTTATTCGCCAAATGAACACTTAGATTTAAGTGGTTTTGGAATATTCTCGAGCAATAGAATTACGATGCAGGAAAATAATAGCATCATTTATACCAATACAGATTTAGGGGTGCCAGACGAAATTACCGAGAGTAAAACGAAGCAAAGTAGCGATTTATTCATGGCCAAGTTTAGTGTGGGGTATAAGCCAAACTCCGATAACCAATTAGACTATGATGTTATGGCGCGGGTATCTAAAGAATCTCAAGATCAGTTAGAAAATTCTTCTGTGCTTGGAAATACCATGCAATTTGAATCTTCTAGTCCGTTTAGTATCAATCAAAATTTAAACTATTATTACACGTTAAGTGAAAAACACATTTTTGCTATAGAAGCCCAACATTTATGGCAAGACGAAGATCCGTTTTATAATGCAATTATAGAAGATAAAAATACTTACGATAATACGGCAGATGCGCTAGGATTAGATAAGCAGCAAATAGATTATAATGTCAATCAAGACAAGCGCGTAAAATCTAATCAGGTTGATGCTAAAGTTGATTACTTTAATGTATTAAATGCAAAGAGTAACATAAATGTTACGTTAGGAACTATTTATAGTCATCAGAAATTTAACTCAGATATTTTTCAAGTTTTAGATGATGGTACTGCGTTCGATCCTACACCAACTATTAACGATGGCCTTGATGAAAATAACATACAATACGCCTTTACCGATGTGTATGTCGGGCTGCGTTACACTTTAAAATCTGGAATATTTACGTTTACACCAGGTGCTACTGTGCATTCTTATAGTAGTAATAACGAGCAGTTTGGAGAGAAGTATACTAATAATTTCTTTAAAATTCTACCTGATGTCGATGTCCGTCTTCAGCTTAAAAAGAGTGAGCGCATAACTTTAACCTACAATATGGAAACGCAGTTTACCGATGTTACCCAATTGGCCAGAGGTTTGGTAATGAATAATTACAATTCGTTCTTTTATGGAAATGAAGCTTTAGATAATGCCATTTCTCATGCCGTGCGGTTATCATATTCTAGCTTTAATATGTTTAACTACACCAATGTATTTGCCAATATAAGTTATAATAAGAGTATCGATAAAATAAGAAACATTACCAATTTCGAGAGTGTAATTCGTTCTAATTCGCCATTTAACTCGGCTTATGCAGATGAAACGGTATCTGCAAACGGACGTTTTCAGCGTCAATTTGGAAAATTTAGAGCGTCTGCAAATGCACGTTTTAACTATTCGAAATTCAATCAATTTATTCAGAATAATAGATCTGTAAACGAAAATTACACTCAGAATTACGGATTAGAATTACGTTCTAATTTTAGGGAAGCGCCTAACTTCGAGATAGGTTACAATTATAGTATTCAAGATAACGACCAAGGCCAAACCCGAACAAAATTCTTTACCTCTTCGCCGAGGGTTGAATTTGATGCCTTAATTTGGAAAGTCCTAACGTTTAAAACCGATTATACTTATAATAATTTTAAAGATGAAGAAGCAACTTTAAATAGTTACGAGTTTTGGAATGCATCTTTGGCGTATAGAAAAGATAAAGACAGTAAGTGGGAGTTTGAATTGAAAGCAACCAACTTGTTAAATACCAAAACGCAGAGCCAGAGTAGTGCCAGCGATATTTCTGTACGTGCTACAGACTATTATATTCAGCCGAGATACGTAACATTAAGAGCCGTATACTCGCTATAAAGACCAGAATTGTTAGTGTTTTTTACCATTGATCTGAGAAAATTAAGGTGCGAAGTAAAATTTTATTAGCACCTTAATTGCTCATTTTTAGGGCTTAAAATAAATTCAATAAAAAATGATAGATTTTTATTTGAAACACTAAAAAAGAATAATATATTTGCATCCGGTTTTGGGGAGATACTCAAGCGGCCAACGAGGGCAGACTGTAAATCTGCTGACTACGTCTTCGCAGGTTCGAATCCTGCTCTCCCCACAAAAGCAAGCTTTATAGCTTGCTTTTTTTGTTTTTATACTTTTCAGTTTGTACTTAGTTTCGCTTTAATATTCTTTTATTGTACAAATTCTAGAAGAAGTCTTTTAAATAAGGTGGAGGAAATAAATTTCATTCAAAACAATACATTCTATTTTGAATGAAATTATTATAACAGCGTTTCGATTTAGAATAAATCATCAACGGAGAGGTAGCGTTCGCCTGTATCGTAATTCATCGTTAAGATTGTTTCATCGCCTTTTAAAGTTTGTAACTGTTTCCTAACCGCGGCTAGGGATGCTCCTGTAGAAATACCAACCAAAATACCTTCTGTTTTGGCTATTTTTCTAACTTCATTAAAAGCTTCTTCGGTAGTAATTCTAATAGCACCATCAATAATTTTAATATTGAATACGTCTGGAACAAATCCAGGACCAATACCTTGCAAACGGTGCGGTCCGGGGTCGCCTCCAGAAATGATGGCCGAATCATCAGGCTCTACAGCAAAAACTTTTAAGGACTTATATTTTTCTTTTAAAACCTCTGCAATACCCGTAATATGTCCGCCCGTTCCAACACCCGTTATAAAATAATCTAGCCCTTGAGGGAAGTCCTTAATAATTTCTAAAGCTGTTGTTTTACGATGTATTTCTGGGTTTGCTTGGTTTGTAAATTGAGATGGCATCCATGCATTTTTATTATTGGCAACCATTTCATTCGCCTTAGCGATCGTGCCACCCAAGCCTTGCTCTTTAGGTGTTAAAACAAGATTTGCGCCATAAGCCGCCATAAGTGCACGGCGTTCTACAGACATAGATTCTGGCATCACTAGAGTTAACTTGTAATTTTTAACCGCAGCAACCATGGCTAAACCAATACCTGTGTTACCAGAGGTAGGTTCAATAATTTCTGTTTCTGGAGTTAATATATTTCTTTTTTCCGCCTCTTCAATCATGGCCAATGCAATTCTGTCCTTTATGCTTCCTCCCGGATTTTCTTTTTCTAGCTTCATCCAAACGTTGGCATTCGGAAATAATTTAGATAATCGCACTACAGGAGTGTTTCCGATGTTTTCTAGAATGTTATTAATTTTCATATGTTTTTAGTGTTTTTTGTTTTCTGTATAAGCTGCTCCGTAGGTCTGTATTTTAGTTTGTACCTCGTTATTTCCAGAAATAGTTACAATGTATAATCTGTCGAATTCACTAGCGTCATCTATTGCAGATCCGGGATCGCCACCTAATAATTCCACCATTTTAGGAGTGGTATTGCTGTGGCCCACGATAACATGATTTCCACCTTCCTCTCTAATTCTATCGGCTAAGGCCTTAAGGTTGCTTGGATCGTAAATTTCGGGTGTTAATCCAAAGGCGTTTGCCGTTGGTTCGGCTGTATCACGCGTTCTAATATAATCTGTGCTATGAACATGGTTTATGTTTGCGGCCTTTAAGATTTTCATTAATGCTTTAGCGCGTTCTTTTCCCGATTCTGAAAGTTCAGGATCTGTGGTAAGATTTGCTTTTTCTGCATGTCGTACTAAATAGACCACCGTTGGAGCTTGAGCAAAACTGCTGTTTTTTTTAGGTTGAATGCCTTCATGGTTAAAAGGAAGTAGCGAAAAAAATAAAAAGGAGATCGTGAGTAGTAATTTCATATTAGCGACAATGTTATAGTTTAATGCGTAATAGGAAATTTCTTAAATCTTGTTATAAATTACTCTAACTACGCATTATAAATTTAGTGATTACTAGCCGATAATAAAATTTAAAATACCATCTATTCCAATCTTATCAATTGGATGGCATCCATTCTTAAGCGGGCATCTTTTATTAAAGTTTCGAGCGTTAATTGTGCGTTTCTAGCAATTTCAATTTCTTCAAGTCTTATATTACTGTTCTTTTCTTTTAAAATCATAAGTCTGTCAATTTCATGATTCAGAGTGTTATTCATCCGCTCTAACCCGTCTTCAATAGCTTCTTTGCGTTGTATTTCAGTAATTTTTGTAGCCATAGAAATCATTTGAGGTATGATTGTATCCATTAATGTCTCGTTATCGAGTAGGGGATCAATCTGTCCGGAAACTAAATTTTTGTCTAAAAGTTCTACAGGAAATTCAGTGGTAACATTTTTTCCAGTATGGTTTACAACCACTCTAAGCGGGGTGTTTGGTAAAAATCGATCGACATAACTATTCGATTGCGACGCAGTTTCGAGTACAAAAATTAGCTCTAAAAGCAAGCCTTGATTTTTACTCCCTTTAAAAACGGCATAGCTGGCACTACCAGTTCCCGAGCTTAAAACAAGATCGATAGCATCGGTGGTCATAGGGTGATCCCAACTAAGAAAATTAAGATCTTCACGGCTTAGGGCATGTGTTCTACTAAAAGTAACACCTACGCCTTCTGGCGGAATGGATGGAAATATTTCGGTGTTTATAGATGTTGGTTTTAAATAATAGGTTTTAGACACCAAATCTTCCATTTCAATATCAAAATGCCTAAACACTTTAGTTAAATACTGTTCCAGACGTTTGTCTTTATCTTCAGATTGAATTTGTTCCACTAATTTTGAAGCTATTTTAGGTCGGAAAGAATTCATTTCCAGTAAACGATCTCGGCCATCGGCTAAAGTTTTTTGAAGCTCTTTTTGATAGTTTGCTGTTTCAGAAATTAATAATTTTAATTTTGAATTTTTAGCTGAATTTGGATCCGATTTTGAAAGTTCTAAGAGCCTTTGACTAAAAGTTTTCGAAATTTTATGTCCGCCTTCAATATTGTTTTCAAACGCATTTAAACCTTCATGATACCATTTTACGAGAATTTCTTGCGGACTATCAACAAGGTATGGCACATGAATTTGAATGGTTTCTACCTGTCCTATGCGGTCTAATCTCCCAATACGTTGTTCCAATAATTTGGGGTGTAGGGGCAGGTCGAATAAAACGAGGTGATGCGCAAATTGAAAATTTCGACCTTCACTTCCTATTTCTGAACACAGCAGAATTTGTGCGCCATCGGGTTCCGAAAACCATGCAGCATACCTGTCGCGTTGCACTATGGTCAAGTCTTCATGAAATACCGCCACCTTTATACTACTGCGTTTTGTTAAGGCTTGCTCTAAAGCCAATACTTTTTCTTTGCTTTTACAAATAAGTAAAACTTTGGCAGGAGTAACGTCTTTTAGCATAGTTAGTAGCCATTGTACTCTAGGATCTTTATTGAACCAAAATTTCTGAGCACTTGTAGCTTCCTTAGGTTGCATGTCATGAAAAAATTCGTCCTTTAATCGTGAACTCCACAGTGTTTTATCGGTAGTAACTTCTAAAGGAATAAGTTTAGCTTTTCGTTTAGGAAACCCCGATATGGTTGTGCGCGTATTTCTAAATAATACACGACCGGAACCATGCTGGTCGAGTAAATTTTCGATGATATTATCGAAATTATTACCTTTAATTATGTCCTGTAGTTTTTCTTTTGAAAAGATAGACTCCAAGCGTTTCATGGCTTTCGTGTTTAGTTTTTTGCCTTGATCTAATGTTTCAACAATTTGGGCAATGTCTTTTTGGTTCGAAGATTCGTTTATAAAATCGTCGTAATTTTCATATCGATTAGGGTCTAGTAATCGCAAACGTGCAAAATGACTTTCTAAACCTAATTGTTCGGGAGTTGCAGTGAGGAGTAACAAGCCTTGAGCAACCTGGCTTAGACGTTCTACAATGCTATATTCCGGGCTTGACTGGGTGGCAGACCATTCTAAATTATGGGCTTCATCTACAACAAGCATGTCCCAATTGGCAGATAAAGCTTGTTGGCTACGTTTTTCTGAACCTGCCAAAAAAGCCGTACTACAAATAATAAGTTGGTTATCTAAAAACGGATTTCCGTCGGGGGCATTGTCATCTAAGGAAGCGCAGCGCTCTTCATTAAAAATATTAAACCACATATTAAATCGACGTAAAACCTCCACAAACCATTGATGTACTAAGGATTCGGGAACCAGAATAAGCACTCTAGAAATACGTCCGGATAACAATAGGCGATGCAGAATTAAACAGGCTTCAATAGTTTTTCCTAGTCCAACTTGGTCTGAAAGTAACACGCGAGGTGCATATCTTGAACTCACTTCGTGGGCTATATAAAGTTGATGCGGAATCAGGTCTATGCGTCCGCCAACAAATCCACAAACAGGAGAAAGCCGTCTTTTGTATTCAAGTTCTAATGTTTCTCGGCGCAAAGCAAACGCTAGAGGAGAGTCTACATCACCCATAAAAAGTCTGTCATCTACACCGTGATTTACAGAAACATCTCCCAATTCCGATTCGGATATGGTTGTTCCTTTACCATGATATTTGTATAGGTTCTTGTCAATTTCAACCTTAGTTATTAGTAAAGGTTCGTCTTTTAGGTTTTTAATGGTATCTCCAATTTTAAATATCACGCGTTGTAAAGGCGCACTTTCAGTAGCATATAAACGTGTAACATCTGCAAGTGGAAAATAAATTTTAACCTTCCCTTTAGTGGCTTCGGTTAAAATACCAACACCAAGTTCGGGCTCGCCTTTGCTTGTGTATCTTTGACTTGGAAAAAATATATGCATTAAGATATTCGGTTTAAAATTGGGATATGCGTGTGCTTTTGTTTGTTATAATTGATCAATATCTACTGAAAAAATCCCAAATTAAAACATTGGCGTCTAAACCTGAGTTTTCCTTTGTGGGTAAATCGTGACCAAAATGTTGTAATTTATAATACCAGACTTCATTATTATGTATGCCTTTTTTGTAATGATAAGCTTGTATTTTAGGTGAAATGGACAAGGTGTCAATTTGTTTACATGCATTAAATTTACTCCAATAGTTCATTATGGTATCCATATGTGGAGCGCCTCCCCAGCCATACGCTGTAGACATACTGCCGTCTATAGGTACAATGGTGTCTAGGGTTCCAGATATTTGTAAAACAGGTATGGGTTGTGTTGTTAAATTTCTGTTTTTCCAGAGCTGCCCTGTCATGGTGCCTTCTACCGATGCTATTGCTTTAAAAACATTAGGCGATTTGCAAGCTAAGGTATAACTCATAAAGCCCCCGTTAGAAATGCCGCAAGAAAATGTTCTGTTAGGATCGAGATTATGTTTAGTCTGTAGATGTTTTGCGAGATCTGTTAAATAACCAATATCATCAATCTTGGTGGTTGCTAATCCTCCTGTCCAATAGGGTTTTCCTGTATTTACATCTAAAGTTCCTTGGGGGTAGCAGACCATAAATTTGTTGATTTCGGCAATGCTATCTAGTTGTAAACTCTGCATATGGTCATTTGCAAACCTTCCATAACTGTGAAGTACGAAAACTAAAGGAGCGTTTTTAGGTAAATTTGAAGGTGTGTATATTATGTATGTTCTCTCTAAATTATTATGTATGAATGTACCTTTGCTAATATGGTTTTTACATGAAAAAAGACATAGTACAATAGCTGCAAACGTAAATAAAACTTTAAATTTTAATTGGTGATTTACCATGGGTTTGCATTATAAAGTATGGCTTAATTGTAGTAAAATATTTGGTTATAAGTTAATTACATCTTTAAATGTAACATATTTATTAAACTTGTAAAAGGGTATGGAACAGATTAATACAGCCTGTTGAATATTTAAACAAGGATGTAGGTTTGGTTATGCCGTGGTTTTGATTTTCTTCTCGGCACTTATAATTTGCTCTACGGCTTGTCTGTATTTTATAGGATTTGTAGCCTTTTTTATGGCTTTGTATGTTTTTTGTGGGTTCGAAGTCGATTTTGAAAAATAGTCCCAAAACCCTAACATTTTCATTTTAATTGGTGTTGGTCCAGATAAATAAGCGTCGTATTGCTGATAAATAGTGTCGTGAAATTCAGAGAAAATAGTCCAACGGTCTTCTGGGTATTCGGTGGTGTTGTTTTTAATCATGCTAGGTAAAAACGGGTCGGCAATTAAACCGCGACCAATCATAAAATGGTCGATACTAGGAAATCGTTCTTTAAGGGTGTTAAAGGCAGAGACACTAGTAATATCGCCATTATAATACACCTTATGTTTTGTATTGTTTATGCAAGTTTCAAAAGCATCTAAATCTACAGAACCTTTGTATAGCTGTTTTCCAATACGGGCGTGAATGGCAATGTTTTTAAGTGGATATTTATCTAATATAGGAAATGCTTCAAGAATTTCTTCGGCATTTTCGTAACCCATTCGCATTTTCATAGATACTAATATATCGGTTTCGTTATGTGCTCTATGTAACACTTCATCAATCCGGGATGGGTTACAAATTAATCCAGACCCCATTCCAGATTTTGTAACCATGGGGTAAGGGCAACCTAAATTCCAATTCAGTTCTTTATAGCCTAAACTTTGTACGTAGTTGGCAACAAAAATAAACTCGTCTGGATTGTTAGTTATAACTTGTGGAATGACTTCTAATGTGGTATTGTTTTCTGGTAATAAATCGTTTTGGTACGATTGCTTAACTTTCAGTTTTCCATCAAGTCTAATATAAGGAGCATAAAACGTGTCTATACCGCCAAAATAATGGTTAAACGCATTTCGGAATCTAAAATCTGTAAATCCCTGTAGGGGCGATGAAAGTAGGGTAGAAGCCATGTTTAAATTTAAATAGGGCAAAGATACGTTAATTGATTGAGGACCACTTGACCATTCTTGTAATATTGTTTTAACCTTAATATTAAAGAGACCTGTTGGTGTAAAACGTTTAATTTGCCCTATCTAAAATAGAATCTGTATTAGTTATTATTCAATAAGTGAAAAAGTAAAAAATCTATTTCTTGAAATCTGCTTCTGTTAAATTGTTGTTGAATTTTATATCGGTCCAATTTACATGAATCCAAGGATCGTTAGATACCTCGGCATCCCAATTGGAGGCTTTATATTTACGTTTAGTAGGTATTAAAAGACCGTCGATATTTTCGTATTCCATTTTCATTAATAAAGGGTCCATTTTATTAAAGTCGACCACCGTGAAAAGGAATTGGTCTACAAGGGTGGTTTCCTTATTAATATAGATCTGATAAATGTCTTTTGGTGTGTTGTCTTCAGATTCAAAAGTAATCTTTACAATGTCGTATTTTATATCGTCAATTGTTTTCTCTCCAATATATTCGTAAATCACTCCTTCATCTAATAATTTAGGCATCATGGTAAACCAGTAAAAATTTGTAGGTCTGTTAAATGCAACGGCCTTTAAAAGTGCGTCATCATTTACAATAGTACCATTATGCTTTAGCCAGAATTCTTGGCCATCATAACCTTGTTCAATTAAGCCTTCTAACTGTGGTAATGTGCGTTCGTGTTTTTTGTAGGCGCCATAAGACAGCTCCCCCGAAAAAATGTATTTTTCTTTAGAAATATCCGTTTTTCCATCTGGAGTTTTATAGGTATACGTATATATAACGTCTTTTTTCTCTCGTAGTTTTTTGTAATTTCCAACATGCTGTACCATATTATAAACCAATTCGTGTGCGTTGTTCTTAAATTCGGGAGTAGATGCTTGAGTAGTCTCTACAGGAGTCTCTTTTTTAGGAGCAGCTTGTTTGTCGTTTTTACACGACCAAATAAATAGGCTTAACATTGCGACTACTAATACTTTAATTTTCATAGGTTTTTTAGTTTAATTGTTTTGAAATTTTTACTTCTGAATACTTATAGTATTGTTTACTGTCGGTATAAAACAGGATAACTTTCGTTATTTTTTCGATTCTTTTTGAATGAAATAAATATGCTTTTAAGCAGGGAATACAAATAAAAAAGCCATTTTCGGTTAAGAAAATGGCTTTTGTTAAATCGTGCGATTTTTTATAAGTTGAATGCTGCCTTTACAACATCTACATAATCTAATTTTTCCCAAGTAAATAGTTCGACATCTAAAGTAACAGGGCTACCGTTTGGTTGCGAAAATGTTTTGGTAACAGTTTCGTTTTGTCTTCCCATATGTCCGTATGCAGCGGTTTCGCTATACATAGGTTGACGTAGTTTTAAACGTTCTTCAATAGCGGCTGGGCGCATATCGAATATTTGAGATATTTTGTGTGCTATCTCGCCATCGGTCATATTAAAAGGACAAGTTCCGTAGGTGTTTACGTAAATTCCCATAGGCTCTACAACTCCAATAGCGTATGAAATTTGTACAAGAATTTCTTCGCAAACTCCTGCTGCTACTAGGTTTTTAGCAATGTGTCGCGTAGCATAAGCAGCACTACGGTCTACCTTACTAGGGTCTTTTCCAGAAAAAGCACCACCACCATGGGCACCTTTTCCGCCATAAGTGTCTACAATAATTTTACGTCCGGTTAAACCGGTGTCGCCATGCGGACCACCAATAACAAATTTACCAGTTGGATTAATATGGTATTTAATGTCGTCGTTAAATAAGTTCTGAATATGTTCAGGTAATTTAGCGATAACACGTGGAATTAAAATTTTAATGATGTCTTCGCGTATTTTTGCTAACATGATGTCGTCGGTCGCAAAGTCGTCATGTTGTGTAGAGATAACAATAGCTTCTATGCGATGCGGTACATTGTCATCGCTATACTCTATAGTAACTTGGCTTTTAGAATCTGGACGTAAATAGGTAATATCTTTATTTTCGCGTCTTAAAGCTGCTAGTTCTTTTAAAAGCAAATGCGATAAATCTAGCGCTAAAGGCATGTAATTTTCGGTTTCGTTGGTGGCATAACCAAACATCATACCCTGGTCTCCGGCACCTTGCTCTTCTTTGCTTTCTCTGTCTACACCTCTGTTAATGTCGTCGGATTGTTCGTGGATTGCAGAAAAAACTCCGCAAGAATTACCATCAAACATATATTCACTTTTCGTGTATCCAATTTTATTGATGGTTTCTCTAGCAATTTGCTGAACATCTAAATAGGTTGTAGATTTTACTTCACCAGCAAGTACAACTTGACCAGTAGTAACTAGAGTTTCGCAAGCCACTTTTGCGTCTGGATCGAATGCTAAGAAATTATCTATTAATGCATCGCTAATTTGATCTGAAACTTTGTCTGGGTGTCCTTCAGACACACTTTCGGAGGTAAATAAATAGGCCATAATCTAATTTATAATGATTAAATATGGAGGGGATTTGACGAAAACGTCTCAGGAAGTATGCAACTGTCCTTTAGCATTTTTTATTGAGGTTGCAATCAGTCAAATCTTTCCTCGTTTTGATGGGGCAAAAGTACATATAATATTATAACTAAAAAAGCACCTTAACGAAACCTTTTAAAAATAAAAAAGCCTTCAGAAAAAAATATCTGAAGGCGTTTTAGCTATTAGTAGATTATAATCGATTAGTGTTCATTTAATCGGAAGTCTGGATAAGCATCCATACCATGCTCATGAGCATCAAGTCCTTCAATTTCTTCTCTTTCAGAAACACGGATTCCCATGGTTTTCTTTAAAGCAAATATGATTATAAAAGAAGCAACTATACACATTACAGCGTAACATGCAACACCTATTAATTGTGTTAAGAAACTATGATCTGGGTTTGTAGAGAAAATACCTACAGCTAATGTTCCCCAGATACCACAGATAAGGTGAACTGCGATTGCTCCTACAGGATCATCTAATTTTAGTTTGTTGTCTACAAAACTTACTGCTAGTACAATAAGTACCCCTGCAATGGCACCAATAATAATGGCGCTAGTAGGTGTAACCACATCTGCTCCGGCAGTGATACCAACTAAACCACCAAGAATTCCGTTTAAGAACATGGTTAAATCTAGGTTTTTGTACATGGCTGTAGAAACTAACATAGACACTACACCACCAGCAGCAGCAGCTAAACACGTTGTAACAAGTACTAAAGATGTAGCTCCTGGGTCTGCAGAAAGTACAGATCCACCGTTAAATCCGAACCATCCTAACCATAAGATTAATACTCCGGCAGTTGCTAAAGGTATGTTGTGACCTGGAATTGCTTGTATTTTTCCATCTTTAAATTTCCCAATTCTAGGGCCTAAAAGGCAAACAGCAACAACTGCTGCCCAACCACCAACAGAGTGTACTAGTGTAGAACCTGCGAAATCGTAGAAGCCCATTTCATCTAAAAATCCGCCACCCCATTTCCATGATCCAACAATTGGATAAACGAGTCCTACATAAATTATAGCAAAAATCATAAACGGTACAATTTTCATACGTTCTGCAACAGCTCCAGATACAATAGTTGCAGCGGTAGCAGCAAACATACCTTGGAATAAGAAGTCTGTCCAATAGGTATAGCCTTCGCTATATGCTAAGTCTAAAACCCCAGCATCTGTTAATGGTGATGTTAATCCGAATCCTGCGAATCCTATAAAGCCATTAAATTCTCCTGGGTACATTAAGTTAAAGCCTACTAAACAATATAATAAAAGGCCAATTGTTATAATAAAGATGTTTTTAAATAGAATATTTAAAGTGTTTTTTTGTCTTGTTAAGCCTATTTCTAAGAATGCGAATCCAAGGTGCATAAAGAAAACAAGCGCTGTACAGACCATCATCCATACATTATTTATAGTTAAAATTTCCATACTTTAGTTTTTGTGTTGATTATTTTAATGTTTCTCCTCCTTTTTCGCCAGTGCGAATTCTGTAGCATTCTGTAATGTCTGATACGAAAATTTTACCATCTCCAACATCGCCTGTTCTAGCAGATTGAATGATTGTTTTAACGGTGGTGTCTTCAAAATCATCATTAACGACAATTGAAAGGTATCGGCGTTGGATATCGCTAGTACTATAACTAACTCCACGATAAACGTGACCTTCTTTTTCGTTTCCAAGTCCGGTTACATCCCAGTAAGAGAAAAAATTAATACCAACTGCGTGAAGTGCTTTTTTAACTTCCGCGAATCTAGATTTTCTAATAATTGCTTCGATTTTTTTCATTATCAATTAGGTTTTCATTTTTAGTTAATTTGAATTTATATAAATAATTTTAAATATTGAGTACTTGTTAATTTTTTTACGTTAAAAAGATGCCTTGTTCAAGGCATCTTTTCTTTTGTATAAAGATGTATTATATATTATTCAAGTTCTCTGTTTCTTTTTCCGTGGTATGCAATAGATCCGTGTTCAGAAATATCTAATCCAGCAATTTCTTCTTCTTCTGTTACTCTTAGACCTCCGCATGTTGCTTTTAGTATGGTTAAGAATATGTATGAAAGTACAATTGCCCAGAATGCATAGGCTATTACACCAATAGCTTGTGCTGCTAATTGCGAAACACCTCCGCCATTAAATAAGCCAATTCCGGTTTCTCCATCAACACCCCAAAGGCCAATTACTAGAGTTCCCCATGCGCCGGCAACACCGTGTACAGAAATAGCTCCAACGGCATCGTCTATTTTTAAAGTTTTTTCTATAAAGCCAATAGATAATACAACTAAGATACCTCCAATTAATCCTGCTAATACCGATCCGCCTTCGGTCATGTTTCCACAACCAGCAGTAATACTAACAAGACCTGCAAGTGCTCCGTTTAAAGTCATTCCTAAATTTGGTTTTCCATTTTTTATCCAAGTAAATAGTAATGCGCTTAATGCTCCTGCAGATGCAGCTAAGTTGGTAACAAGCACAACTTGTGATGCTGCTACAGAGTCATCGCCTCCCCAAGCTAATTGAGAACCACCGTTAAAACCAAACCATCCTAACCATAGAATGAATACACCTAAAGTGGCGTACATTTGGTTGTGACCATGCATTTCTACAGGCTTTCCGTTAAGGAATTTTCCAATTCTAGGACCTACCATCCAAGCGGCTACTAAGGCAGCCCATCCTCCTACAGAGTGTACTATTGAAGAACCTGCGAAATCAATAAATTCGGCTGGCATCCATTCGGCATTTAGCCATCCACCATTCCATTCCCATCCACCAGCTATTGGGTAGATTAAAGCGGTAAGTATGATACTGAAAAATGCATATGTTGTATATTTAGTTCGTCCGGCAATTGCTCCAGAAACTATAGTTGCAGCGGTTGCGGCAAATACTGTTTGGAAGAATAAATCGGCAGCTCCTTGAGAAAATACAAATCCTCCCCAGTGAAAGAATCCTCCGCCAGAAACATCGGCCCCATACATTAAAGAGTATCCGATAAACCAAAATGCTAAAGATCCTACAGCGATATCAAGGAAATTCTTCATGGCAATGTTAACTGCGTTTTTAGAATCTGTCATTCCAGACTCTACTAAGAAGAATCCTGCCTGCATAAAGAATACTAAAATACCAGCAATAAGCATCCAAAGCATTCCCATGTCATCTTTTACAGCTGCTGCAACAGCCGCTGCGTCTTGAATTGCAGGCGTTGAATTTAAAATTAACATCATAAATTAAATTGTTAAGGTTAGTAGTTAGTGAAAGTAAGACGTGGTTGTCTTGTTGGTTTTTTTGGTTGGGTTAATACGCTTAGAAGGCGTAAATAGCAGCGATGGTAAAGGCAGCTAATTTGTCTGAAGCTTCTCCATCATTATCGATGTAAGGCATACTGTCAGACCAAGAATCTAATCTAATTTCTGGCTTGATTATTAGGTTTTCAATAGTGTAGCTTCCAGTAAGAGTAAATGCTAAAACACTATCATCCTCTAGGTCAAATCCGTCATCGTCCATAGAGCCATCTTCGTAATATTTTCCGTAAAATTCACCTCTTAACCCGATACTAAAAGAATCGCTAGTTGCAAATTGTGGGTATAATGCTGTACCGTAAAATCCAGATCCGTCATTATTGTTATATGCAGCGTTGATTCCTAAGTAAAAAGCATCAGATAAATCGAAACCTCCGGTGTAGTCTACTTCAAATCCTAAACCACCATTGTTTCCGCTGTCGTAGTAAAAGTTAAGGTACTGACCTTTGTAGCCTAATTGAGCGCCTAAAGCGTATTCGCCATCCCAAGATGTGTCGTTAACATCCCATGGGTTTGTTACGGCTAACATTAAGCTAAAGTCGTCAGATAATGCGAAATCAGCTTTAATCCCCATATGAGAAAAAGGTCCGCTAGAGAATAAATAAGATGTACTGTAGTTAAAGTTTGCGGCAGGAGCAATTACTTCATAACCTAAGAAGGTATTCCAACGACCAAATGTTAAGGTTGTTTTGTCGCTTACACTCCAGTATACATAAGCTTGGTTTACAATACCGTCTATAATATCGCTATTAAAAGTAGCAGCGGCACCTCTTGGTCCAACTACTAAATCAAGTACTGCACCAACTTTGGCACCTTCGTAAGATACTATTAGGTTACCCATACCTAAAGCAAATCCAGATTGATCTGCAAACGCAGTTCCAAAAGCCTGGCCTTCATTGTCGGGAGCGGTTAAGTAGGTTTGGTAGTAAGTGTCGACACTTCCGCTAATGCTAAACTTAGGTTTGGCTTTCATTGTTGCGATAGTGTCTTGAGCATAAATGCTAATAGATGCAAAGATAAGGGCTAAGGTAAAGATTTTCTTCATTTTGTGTTGGTTTTGTCAGTTAATAACGTCGTAAATCTAAGTAAAAAGTATTTACACCCGAAAAAAATAGGGGGTAAGAAAGAATTTTTATGATTTAATTATTTTTACCCCTGAAAAAATAGGGGTATTGTAATTTAAAGTTGGAAATATTGAATTTTAAAAAAGAAAATGTTGATTTAAATTGAAATAAATGTTAAATTTTATGAATTAAATGCATAAAATTTAATGTTGGCTTAACAAGAGTTTTGTGTATGGGGTAAATTGTTGCGATTTTTTAGATGTTAAACGGTAATGAATTCGTAAATTACATCCCCGATTATTTATAAAAAGGAAATAAAAGTTCAAGTACACTTATAATGTCATAAAAATTTAAGGGCGATTATTATAGTATATACTATACTACTATATTAGTGCTAGCTAATAGTAGAATTTAATTAAAAATATTAAGGAATATGTTGAAGAAACAGGGGCTATATTTGCCAGAATTCGAACACGACAATTGTGGGGCAGGATTTATTTGTAGTTTAACAGGAAGTCGGTCGAATGATATAATTCATAAAGCACTAGAGATACTAGTGAAATTGGAACATAGAGGCGCAGTTAGTGCAGATGGTAAAACAGGAGATGGTGCAGGAATTTTAATAGATATACCGCATGATTTTTTTGTTAAATATTGTGATTTTGAACTGCCAGCACGTGGAGAATATGCAGTAAGTAATATGTTCTTACCTAAAAAGGATAATCAGCGTGATTTTTGCGTGGATACCTTCGAGAAATGTATTGCAGAACAAGGTTTGAAATTGTTAGGTTGGAGAAATGCTCCAGTTAACAATAAAGTAATAGGGAAAATAGCAGCAGCTAGCGAACCTTTTATTAAGCAAGTCTTTATTGGTAAAAGTCACCCAGAACAATCAGAGTTCGATTTTAATTTAAAATTGTTTGCTGCAAGAAAAATTGCAGAACATACTGTTTATAATTCAAAATTGTCTGAATCTTCATTCTTCTACTTTCCAAGTTTATCTACTAAGACCATTATATTCAAAGGATTATTAGTTCCTGAAGATATTAAAGAATATTATTTAGATTTATTAAACCCGCTATTAGATGCTAAACTAGCTTTAGTACACCAGCGTTTTTCAACAAACACATTCCCAACATGGGATTTGGCTCAGCCTTTCCGTTACATGTGTCACAATGGTGAGATTAATACTTTAAGAGGAAATGTATCTCGTATGTTTTCGCGTGAAGAAATCATGGAAAGCGAATGGTTTGGCGACGATATTAAGCGTATTGTGCCTACTATACTAAGAGGTAAGTCTGATTCTGCTTCTATGGATATGGTGGTAGAATTATTGTTGATGACAGGGCGTTCGTTACCAGAAGTAATGATGATGTTAGTGCCAGAAGCATGGGAGAAAAATGAAACCATGTCTGATGCTAAAAAAGCATTTTACGAATTTAACTCTTGTTTAATGGAGCCTTGGGATGGTCCTGCATCTATTCCGTTTACCGATGGAAGTTATATTGGAGCGGTATTAGATAGAAATGGATTACGTCCATCGCGTTATACCGTTACAAAAGATGATTTCGTAATCATGTCTTCAGAAACTGGAGTGGTAGATATAGAGCCAGAAAACATTAAATTCCACGGGCGTTTAGAGCCAGGAAAAATGTTTTTAGTTAACATGGACGAAGGTCGTATTGTTAACGATGAAGAAATAAAAGAAGAAATAGCCAACAGGCATCCTTATAGAAAATGGTTAAATGAAAATTTAATTCACTTAAAAGATATTCCATACGGTGAAGAACCTGTAACTCATGAAGAAGAAGATTTATCGGTTAGACAATCTGTTTTCGGCTATACCCAAGAAGATTTAAATACTATTATTCAGCCTATGGCGCAAGGAGGTAAAGAACCTATTGGGTCTATGGGTAGCGATACGCCGATAGCCATTTTATCTGAGCGTCCGCAACTTATTTATAACTACTTTAAGCAACTGTTTGCTCAAGTAACAAATCCACCGTTAGATGGTATTCGTGAAGAGTTAATTACAGACATAAGTTTAACATTAGGAAGTGATACTAATATTTTTGATATCAGCGAATATCACTGCCGTAAGCTAAAAATTCAGAACCCTGTAATTTCTAAACAGGATTTAGATAAGATAAAAAATCACGATAAGAGTCCAGATTACCAAGTAACATCTATATCTATTTTATACGATGTAGCAAAAGGAGTAAACGGACTTGAAAACCGATTAGAAGAAATTGTTGAAATAGCTTCAAAAGCGATAGATTCTGGAACCAATATTATTATTCTTTCAGATAGAAATGTAAATAAAGAAAAGGCTCCAATTCCTGCATTGCTTGCCTGTTCTTATATAAACCATGCCTTATACAAGCAGAGTAAGCGTTCTCAAATTAGTATCATTATAGAGTCTGCAGAACCTAGAGAAGTACATCACTTCGCCTTATTATTTGGTTATGGAGCAAGTGCAATTAACCCGTATATGGTTAACGAAATTGTAGAACAACAATTAGAAGCGCAAGATATTACTGGTTTAGATTTTGAAGACGCTATTAAAAACTACAATAAAGCCGTTGGAAAAGGAATTTTAAAGGTGATGAACAAAATTGGTATCTCAACTTTAAATTCTTACCGCGGGTCTCAACTTTTCGAATGTATTGGTATTAATACTAAAGTGGTAGAGAAGTATTTCCCTACTACGCCAACGCGTATTCAAGGAATTGGTTTACATGAAATTGAAAAGGAAATTTCTAAGCGTCATGAGCATGCGTATTCAGTACGTGAAGTAGATGCGAATTTAGATTTAGAAATTGGCGGACAATACAGATGGAGACGTAATGGAGAGAAACACTTATTTAATCCGTTAACCGTAGCTAAATTACAAGAATCTGTTCGTACAAATAAAAAGTCTACTTACAAGGAGTATGCAGAGCTTGTAAATAATCAGTCTAAAGATTTAATGACTATTCGTGGATTGTTTGAATTTACAAACTACGATCCTATTTCTATAGATGAGGTAGAACCATGGACAGAAATCGTAAAACGTTTTAAAACGGGAGCGATGTCTTACGGGTCTATTAGTAAAGAAGCACACGAGAATTTAGCTATTGCCATGAACCGTATTGGTGGGAAAAGTAATTCTGGTGAAGGAGGAGAAGATCAAGAACGTTTTTATAAGGATCCAGATGGAGACTGGAAAAACAGTGCGATTAAGCAAGTTGCTTCCGGACGTTTTGGTGTAACTTCTAATTACCTTACAAGTGCAAAAGAGATTCAAATTAAAATGGCACAAGGGGCTAAACCTGGAGAAGGTGGACAATTACCTGGGCCAAAAGTGAATCCTTCTATTGCAAAAACACGTAATTCTACACCTTATGTAGGGTTAATTTCGCCACCACCACATCACGATATTTATTCTATTGAAGATTTATCGCAATTAATTTACGATTTAAAATCGGCTAACAGAGAAGCTCGTGTTAACGTAAAATTAGTATCAGAAGTTGGTGTGGGTACCGTTGCTGCCGGGGTTGCTAAAGCTAAAGCCGATGTGATTTTAGTATCAGGTTTTGATGGAGGTACAGGAGCATCGCCATTAACATCTTTAAAACATGCAGGTTTACCATGGGAATTAGGAATTGCTGAAGCACAACAAACTTTAGTAATGAACGATTTACGTAACCGAATTGTTTTAGAATGTGACGGACAATTAAAAACAGGTCGCGATGTTGCGATTGCTTGTTTATTAGGAGCAGAAGAATTTGGTTTTGCTACAGCACCATTAGTAGCGTCAGGATGTATCATGATGCGTGTGTGTCACCTAAATACTTGTCCTGTTGGAATTGCAACTCAGAATCCAGAATTACGTAAAAAATTCAAAGGAAAACCAGAGCATGTTGTAAACTACATGTATTTTGTTGCTCAAGAATTACGCGAAATTATGGCGCAATTAGGATTTAGAACGATTAACGAAATGGTTGGACAATCTCAAAAGTTAGACCGCAATAAGGCTATAGAACATTATAAAGCTTCAGGTATCGATTTAACGCCAATATTACACAGAGTAAAAACAGAGCCTTACGTAAAATTATATAATACAGAAAAGCAAGAACATAATTTAGATGTACATTTAGACTTCGAAATTATTAATAAAGCACACCCTGCATTATTCCGTAAGGAAAAAACATATTTAGATTTTAAAATAACAAACATTGACCGTGCGGTTGGAGCTGTATTAAGTAACGAAGTTTCTAAAATTTACGGTGCTCAAGGCTTACCAGATAACACCTTAAATTTAAACTTTACAGGATCTGCGGGACAAAGTTTTGGAGCATTTGCAACCAAAGGTTTAACCATGATTGTTAATGGAAATACAAATGATTATTTAGGTAAAGGATTGTCTGGAGCTAAATTAATTATTAAGGTTCCAGAAAAAGCAACGATTGTTCCAGAAGAGAATGTTATTACAGGTAACGTAACCTTATACGGAGCAACATCTGGAGAAGTTTATATTAATGGTAAAGCAGGAGAGCGTTTCTGTGTAAGAAATTCGGGAGCTCAGGCCGTAGTTGAAGGTATCGGAGATCACGGTTGTGAGTATATGACAGGTGGTGTTGCGGTTATTCTTGGAGAAGTTGGAAGAAACTTTGGAGCAGGTATGAGTGGAGGAATTGCTTATGTTTTAGATGCGAAAAATTCATTTAGAACCAATTGTAATTCCGAAGATTTAAACTTAGATCCAGTCGTTTTAGAGGAAGATATCGTAGCTTTAAAAACGTTAATCACGAATCATTATAATGCAACTTTAAGTCCGTTAGCACAACGTATTTTAGAACAATGGGAAGAATATTTGCCGAAATTCATTAAGGTTTTACCAGAAGAATATAAGCAAGCTTTAATTAAATTAGAACAAGAAAACCTTGTAACGCAATAGATAAAATGGGAAAAATAACAGGATTTTTAGAATATAAACGTGAAGTTGAAGCATACGAGCCAGTAGAAGAGCGTATTAAAGACTATAAAGAATTTACAATTCCATTATCTGAACCTGAGATGAAAAATCAAGGGGCACGTTGTATGGATTGTGGTATTCCATTTTGCCATAGTGGTTGTCCACTAGGGAATTTAATTCCAGATTTTAACGATAAAGTATATAAAGGAAAGTGGAAAGAAGCTGCGGCAATTTTACACTCTACAAACAATTTTCCGGAGTTTACAGGAAGACTTTGTCCTGCACCTTGCGAAGAAGCTTGTGTGTTAGGAATTAACGAAGACCCTGTAACCATTGAGAATATTGAAAAACAAATTGTAGAAACAGCCTTTAAAGAAGGTTGGGTAGTGGCGCACCCGCCAAAACATCGTACAGGTAAAACAGTTGCGGTTATTGGTGGTGGACCATCAGGTTTAGCTGCTGCACAACAATTAAACCGTGCAGGACACTTAGTGACTTTATTTGAGAGAGATGATAAAGTTGGAGGGTTATTACGTTACGGTATTCCAGATTTTAAATTAGAAAAAGAAATCATAGATCGTCGTATTGAAGTGTTAGAAGAGGAAGGTATTACATTTAAAACCAATGCTCATGTTGGTGTAAATGTAGATGCCGAACAACTTAAAAAAGACTTCGATGCAGTGGTGTTATGTGGTGGTGCAACGGTAAGACGTGGTATGCCAATTCCTGGAGCTGAATTAAATGGTGTTGTTCAGGCAATGGATTTCTTAAAACAAAATAACAAACGCGTAAGTGGACAAAAAGAATTTGAAAATGAAATTCTTGCTACTGGTAAAAACGTTATTGTTATTGGTGGGGGAGATACTGGATCTGACTGTATAGGAACTTCTAATCGTCACGGCGCAAAATCGGTAACAAATTTTGAAATTTTAGATAAACCTTCAGAAGGCCGTCCAGCACATCAACCTTGGCCATATTGGCCAATGAAATTGCGAACTAGTACGTCTCATAAAGAGGGTGTAGAACGTTTTTTCAGTATTTCAACTAAAGAATTTTTAGGCGATGAAAAAGGTAATCTTAAAGGTTTAGTAACTGCTGAAGTAGAATGGATTTTTAAGCCAGGCGAGCGTCCGCAATTAAAGGAGCTTCCAGGTACCGAGAAAACGTGGGATTGCGAATTAGCATTGTTAGCTTTAGGATTTACAGGGTCTGAAAAAACAATTGCCGATCAGCTTGGTCTAGAAATGGATTTTAGAACGAATATTAAAGCAGATACAAACGATTATATGTCTAATGTGCCAGGTGTTTTTGTAGCCGGAGATATGCGTCGTGGACAGTCGTTAATTGTTTGGGCAATTTCAGAAGGTAGACAAGCCGCCTACCATGTAGATAAATACTTAATGGGAGAATCTAACTTACCTTTAAAAACAGGTATAGATTTGCCAAGAGTGTAATTAATAATAAACACGTTAAAAAAATATATTTTTTATAGGTTGTTAATCTAAAAATTAAGATATTTGAAACTCGAATGAAAAATATACTAGTAAATATAATTTCTATTAGTGTCGTTGTGATTAGGTTGCAAGGATAAAGGAAGTGTATTTATTATAAAATTAAATAAAATTATAAAGCCTTCCTTTTTGGAAGGCTTTTTTTTATTGAAAATACGGTACCCAATCGAGATGGACTGTGTTTTGTTTTATGGTTTGATGATGAATGTGGTAATGTGTTTTAAGATCGGATTTTGTGTTTAGTTGATGAAACTAGAAAAATGGCGATTTTTTTATCATAAAATGAAGAAATTGAACATCATATATATTAGGGTTTAAAACTCTGTTAATCAGTGTTTTAAATATGTATTATTAAGACTGAGTTTAGTCTATATGGATAGGATTAAAACTGTTAAAAAACAACAAAAAATTAATTTAGAGCTCTCAAAGGAAATAGAATTAGAGCAAAAGCTTTTAAAAACATATGAAAAACTTAAAAAAGTATAGCCACGCTGTCACACAAGACCCTTCATTACCTGCGGCGCAAGCTATGTTGCATGCTATTGGGTTAACAGATGAAGATTTACAAAAACCATTTATCGGGATTGCAAGTACAGGTTACGAGGGAAACCCTTGTAATATGCACCTTAATGACTTAGCGACACATGTTAAAAAAGGAACGGAAAATGCAGATTTAGTAGGATTGATTTTTAACACGATTGGTATTAGCGACGGAATTTCTAACGGAACACCAGGTATGCGTTATTCGTTAGTTTCTAGAGATATTATTGCAGATTCTGTTGAAACGGTTGTAGAAGGAATGAGTTATGACGGGTTGGTAACTGTTGTGGGTTGCGATAAAAATATGCCAGGTGCTCTAATGGGGATGTTACGTTTAAACAGACCTTCTGTTTTGGTGTATGGAGGTACTATTGCTTCTGGCTGCCATAACGGAAAAAAACTAGATATTATTTCTGCTTTTGAAGCTTATGGCCAAAAAGTAGCAGGAACTATCGATGATTCAGAATTTAAAGAAGTTGTTCATAAAGCTTGTCCGGGAGCCGGTGCTTGTGGTGGAATGTATACAGCAAACACGATGGCTTCTGCTATTGAGGCTTTGGGTATGTCGTTACCATTTAACTCGTCTAATCCTGCTGTTGGACACGATAATTTAAAAGAAAAAGAATGTGTAAAAGCGGGAGAAGCTTTACGCATGTTATTAGAAAAAGATATTAAACCTTCAGATATTGTAACTAAAAAATCTTTAGAGAATGCTTTCAGATTAGTTACAGTTTTAGGGGGATCTACAAATGCCGTGCTTCACTTTTTAGCCATTGCAAAAGCGGCGAAAGTTGAGTTTACCTTACAAGATTTTAAAAGAATAAGCGATTCAACACCATTGTTAGCCGACTTAAAACCAAGTGGTAAATATTCTATGGAAGATTTACATGGCGTAGGAGGTATTCCAGGTGTTTTAAAATACATGTTAGAAAACGATATGCTTCATGGCGACTGTTTAACTGTAACAGGAAAAACGATTGCCGAAAACTTAAAAGATGTTCCTAATTTAATTGAAGGGCAAGATATTCTTAAGCCTTTAAATGAACCTATAAAAGAATCTGGACATATCAGAATTTTATTCGGAAACTTAGCTACAGAAGGTGCTGTTGCAAAAATTACAGGAAAAGAAGGTCTGTCGTTTAAAGGAACAGCGAATGTGTTTAACAGTGAAACAGAGGTTAACGAAGGAATTAAAAATGGTAAAGTAAAGAAAGGCGATGTTATTATAATCCGTTACGAAGGACCAAAAGGAGCTCCAGGAATGCCAGAAATGCTTAAGCCAACGTCTTCTATAATGGGTGCAGGTTTAGGTAAAGATGTAGCACTTATTACAGATGGTCGTTTCTCTGGTGGATCGCATGGTTTTGTGGTAGGTCACGTGGCGCCAGAAGCCCAAGATGGAGGGAATATTGCTTTAGTTGAAAATGGTGATATTATTTTTATCGATGCCGAAAACAATACCATTGATATTGAAATTTCAGAAGAATTATTAGCAGAAAGAAGAGCTAAATGGGTCGCGCCAAAATTAAAAGCTGAGCGTGGCGTTTTATATAAATATGCGAAAACAGTATCGTCTGCATCTAAAGGATGTGTGACTGATGAATTTTAATTTTTTACTATGACTACAGAAACAGTAAAAGCAACACAGACCGCTACAGAAAAAACAGTGCGTATTTCTGGGAGTGAGGCTATCATAAAATGTATGTTAGCTGAAGGCGTTGAAATTCTTTACGGATACCCGGGAGGAGCGATCATGCCAGTTTATGATGAACTTTATAAATATAGAGATCAAATTCATCATGTCTTAACACGTCATGAACAAGGTGCAGCACATGCAGCACAAGGTTATGCACGTATTTCTGGTAAAGTAGGGGTCGCCATGGCAACGTCTGGTCCAGGAGCAACCAACTTAATTACTGGTATTGCAGATGCTCAAATAGACTCTACACCTTTGGTTTGTATTACAGGTCAGGTAGCGTCTCATTTATTGGGTAGCGATGCATTTCAAGAAACAGATATCGTTGGTATTTCTACTCCGGTAACCAAGTGGAATGTGCAAATTACTAAGGCTGCAGATATTCCAGAAGTTATGGCTAAAGCATTTTATATTGCTAGAAGCGGCCGGCCAGGACCTGTTTTAGTAGATATAACTAAAGATGCACAGTTTGAAGAATTCGACTTTAAATACGAAAAATGCAAGTCTGTACGTAGTTATAAATCGGTTTGTAAAACCAATCCGGAAAGTGTAAAAAAAGCAGCAGATTTAATAAATAGTGCCAAGAAACCAATGATTGTTTGGGGACAGGGAATTATTTTAGGAAAAGCAGAAGCTGAGTTAAAAGCTGTAATAGAGAAAGCGGGAATTCCTTCGGCATGGACTATTTTAGGTGCTTCGGCTTTACCAACTAGTCATCCTTTAAATATAGGAATGGTTGGTATGCATGGTAACTATGCTCCAAATATGCTAACAAACGAATGCGATGTGTTAATCGCTATCGGAATGCGATTTGATGATCGTGTAACTGGAAACCTGGCAACTTATGCCAAGCAAGCTAAAGTGGTACATTTTGAAATTGATCCGGCAGAGATTGACAAAAATGTGAAAACTGATGTAGCCGTTTTAGGAGATGCGAAGGCAAGTTTAACAGCTTTACTACCGTTGTTGAATGAAACAACACATACAGAGTGGCATAATAAATTTAAAGAATTATACGCTGTTGAATACGAGAAAGTAATAAAAGACGATTTACATCCTACCAAAGAAGGGTTAACCATGGGGGAAGTAATTAATCAAATTAATGAACAATCTAAAGGGGATGCCGCTATCGTTTCAGACGTTGGTCAGCATCAAATGATAGCTTGTCGTTATGCTAAATTCAATAAAACAAAAAGTAATATTACATCTGGAGGTTTAGGAACCATGGGGTTTGCTCTTCCTGCTGCAATTGGAGCAAAAATGGCGGCGCCAGATCGCGATGTTGTAGCCATAATAGGAGATGGAGGTTACCAAATGAATATTCAAGAATTAGGTACCATTTTTCAACAAAAAGTACCCGTTAAAATCGTGGTGTTAAATAACGAATTCTTAGGTATGGTACGTCAATGGCAACAATTGTTTTTCGATAAACGTTATGCGTCTACCGAGATGACAAATCCAGATTTCGTAGCCATCGCCAAAGGATATTATATAGATGCAAAACGTGTTTCTAAACGCGAAGAATTGGCAGATGCTGTTGCAGAAATGATGGCTTGCGAGGGCGCTTATTTCTTGGAAGTTTGTGTAGAAAAAGAAGATAATGTTTTTCCAATGATACCAACAGGAGCATCAGTTTCAGATATTAGATTAAGTTAATTATGGAAAATATAAACACATATACCATCTCGATTTACACCGAGAATAATATTGGTCTTCTAAATAGAATTTCAGCAATTTTTCAGAGAAGACATATAAATATTGAAAGCTTAAATACATCAATTTCAGAAATTGAAGGCGTATCTAGATTTACCATAGTAGTAAATCTTGAAGAAGATCGTATCAAGAAAATTGTGGGTCAGATAGAAAAGCAAGTAGAAGTTATCAAAGCATATTATCATACAGACGAAGAAACTATTTATCAAGAGTCTTGTATGTTTAAATTAAAATCTGATTTGTTGTTCGAAGAGCGCGAAATTCAGAATATTATAAAAGACAGCAATGCGAGAATTGTAACTGTTAATAAAGAGTTTTTTGTTTTAGAAAAATCTGGAAGAAGAAACGAAATAGAGCAATTATATCGCGATTTTAGTGCCTATGGCATTATGCAGTTTGTGCGTTCAGGACGCATAGCAGTTACAAAAGATGAAATGAAAATATCACAAATGCTAGCAGCATTTAATTAATTTAAAAAAAATGGCAAATTATTTTAACACCTTATCATTAAGAAATCAATTAGAGCAATTATCACAATGTCGTTTTATGACATCTTCAGAATTTGAAGATGGTGTAAATGCATTAAAAGGAAAAAAGATTGTTATTGTAGGATGTGGGGCACAAGGACTGAACCAAGGATTAAACATGAGAGATTCTGGTTTAGATATCTCTTATGCATTACGCGAAGAAGCAATTAAAGAAAAACGTGCATCTTATGTAAATGCTACAGAAAATAATTTTACTGTAGGTACTTACGAAGAATTAATTCCTACAGCAGATGTTGTTTTAAACTTAACTCCAGATAAGCAACATACAAGTGTTGTAAATGCTGTGATGCCTTTAATGAAAAAAGGTGCAACTTTATCGTACTCTCACGGGTTTAATATTGTTGAAGAAGGAACTCAAGTACGTAAAGATTTAACGGTAATTATGGTGGCTCCAAAGTCTCCAGGATCTGAAGTACGTGAAGAATATAAGCGTGGTTTTGGTGTGCCAACATTAATCGCTGTACACCCAGAAAACGATCCAGAAGGAAAAGGTTTAGCACAAGCTAAAGCTTATGCCGTTGCAACAGGTGGAGACAGAGCAGGAGTATTGCAGTCGTCTTTCGTTGCCGAGGTTAAAAGTGATTTAATGGGTGAGCAAACTATTTTATGTGGTGCTTTACAAACAGGATCTATTTTATGTTTCGATAAAATGGTCGAAGAAGGTATCGATCCAGCTTATGCTGCTAAATTAATTCAGTACGGTTGGGAAACTGTTACCGAAGCTTTAAAACATGGTGGTATTACAACTATGATGGATCGTTTATCGAATCCAGCAAAAATTAAAGCGTATAAATTATCAGAAGAATTAAAAGATATTATGCGTCCGCTTTTCGAAAAGCATATGGATGATATTATCTCTGGTCACTTCTCTAAAACCATGATGGAAGATTGGGCTAACGACGATGTTAATTTATTAACGTGGAGAGAAGCTACAGGAGAAACAGCTTTCGAAAAAACAAAATTAACTTCAGATAAAATTTCTGAACAAGAATACTTTGATAATGGTGTCCTTATGGTTGCTATTGTGAAGTCGGGAGTAGAATTAGCATTCGAAACTATGGTAAGTGCAGGTATTGTTGCTGAGTCTGCTTACTACGAGTCGCTTCACGAATTACCATTAATTGCAAACACGATTGCTAGAAAGAAACTTTACGAAATGAACCGCGTAATTTCTGATACAGCTGAATACGGTTGTTATTTATTCGATCATGCAGCGAAACCTTTATTAGAAGATTTCATGAAGACTATTAAAACCGATGTTATTGGTAAGCCATATGCTACGTCTAACGAGGTAGATAATATTGAATTAATTGCAGTGAATGATGCCATAAGAAATCATCCTATTGAAGCTATTGGTAAAACACTAAGAACAGCCATGACTGCAATGAAAACAATAAAAACTGAAGTTGAAGAAGACGCTTCAGTGTTAGCTTAATATATCTTATGCAAACAGAAAACAAAACATATTTTCCAAGTTTAAAAGCAGTACAAGCAGCAGCCGAACGTTTAAAGTCGGTTGCTGTTTCTACGCCTTTAACGCAAAACCTACAATACTCCAAACGTTTCAATGCCAATATTTTATTTAAGCGTGAAGATTTACAATTAGTACGCTCTTATAAAATTCGTGGTGCTTATAATAGGATTTCCTCTTTAACGCCCACCCAAATGGAACACGGAATTGTATGTGCAAGTGCAGGAAATCATGCCCAAGGTGTGGCATTATCGTGTAAATTATTAAAAATAAAAGGTACTATTTTTATGCCTTCACCAACACCAAATCAAAAAATTGAACAGGTAAAAATGTTTGGTGAAAATTACACGGATATTGTTTTGGTTGGCGACACTTACGACGATGCTTATCATGCAGCCATGTTAGAATGTGAGCGCCTTAATAAAACGTTTATTCACCCGTTTAACGATAAGGAAGTTATAGAGGGGCAAGCTACAATCGGACTAGAAATACTAAGCCAGATTGATGCGCCTTTAGATTACGTTTTTGTCCCAGTGGGTGGTGGGGGATTAGCTTCGGGCTTATCTACCGTATTTAAACAATTATCTCCAGATACTAAAATTATTGGTGTAGAGCCATTAGGTGCGCCTTCCATGCAAACGTCTTTAAAAAACGGTTGTAATACGGAGTTAACATCTATAGAAAATTTTGTAGACGGAGCTGCTGTTAAAAAAGTAGGAGATCGAACTTTTGCTATTTGTCAGCAGAATTTAAGTGATATGATTACCGTGCCTGAAGGGAAAATCTGCGAAACCATATTAGAGCTTTACAATAAAGATGCTGTAGTTGTCGAACCAGCGGGAGCCTTAAGTGTAGCGGCATTAGATTTTTATGCCGAAGAAATTAAGGGTAAAAATGTAGTATGTGTTATTAGCGGAAGCAATAATGATATTACAAGAACTGCCGAAATTAAAGAACGCGCCCTCTTGTACTCTAATTTAAAGCACTATTTTATAGTGAAGTTTCCGCAACGTGCCGGGGCTTTAAAAGAGTTTGTAGCCGAAATTTTAGGTCCGAATGATGATATCACATATTTTCAATATACAAAGAAAACGAATCGTGAAAACGGTTCTGCAGTGGTAGGAATCGAATTAAAATCTTCTGCCGACTTAGCGCCTTTAATGAAAAAAATGAAGTCGAGAAATTTCTTTGGCGATTATTTAAATGATAAACCCGATCTGTTTCAGTTTTTAGTATAATCTTAACTTATAGTTAAAACGCGAATAGTGATTTAATTGGTACTTTTAAAGAATCGAACGTAAAATTCATTTCATATGCACACATCTTTTTTAGAGATTCCAGAGCAATATAAAATTACACAAGAAATCAATCAAAATACATATTTGGTAGGCGGTACATTAAAAACATGGACTGGCGAAACAGCAAATGTGTATTCTTCTATTTCTTCTACTCCAGACTATAAACCAACCTTACTTGGTAAAATTCCACAATTAGGAAAAGACGAAGCTTTAGAGGCTCTACATGCAGCCTGCGAAGCTTATGGAAAAGGGCAAGGTGAATGGCCAAGAATGAAAGTTATAGATCGCGTCGCTTGCATGGAAAAGTTTGTTGAACAAATGAAAACCAAGCGGGATGAGGTTGTAAAATTATTGATGTGGGAAATTGGTAAAAGTTTACCAGATTCTGAAAAGGAATTCGATAGAACTGTAGATTATATCTACGATACTATTGAAGAATATAAGCAACTAGATCGCGATTCTGCAAAGTTTGAAAAACACGATGGTGTTTATGCTCATATTAGACGAGGATCGCTAGGTGTGGTATTGTGTTTAGGGCCTTACAACTATCCGTTAAACGAAACTTTTGCACTGTTAATTCCTGCTATAATTATGGGGAATACAGTTATTTTTAAACCTGCTAAACACGGGGTGTTATTAATGACGCCATTATTAGAAGCTTTTCAAAATAGTTTTCCGGCAGGTGTTGTAAATATTATCTATGGTCGCGGCCGTGTGGTGGCAACGCCTATCATGGAAGCAGGCCGTGTAGATGTTTTGGCCTTAATAGGAAATAGTACGTCTGCAAATGCGCTTCAAGATAGTCACCCAAGACAAAATAGGTTGCGTTTAGTTTTAGGTTTGGAGGCTAAAAATCCGGCGATTGTTTTACCAGATGCCGATTTAGATTTAACGATAGATGAGTGTATTGCAGGAACTTTATCTTTTAACGGACAACGTTGTACCGCTTTAAAAGTGTTATATGTCCACGAAAATATTGTTGATGAATTTAATAAACGTTTTTCTGCAAGAGTAGACGCCCTGCAATTTGGAAATCCGTGGGATAAAGGAGCAAAATTAACCCCACTTCCAGAACCTGGAAAACCAGACTATATTCAAGGTTTAATTGATGATGCTTTAGACCAAGGTGCTTCAATTTTAAACGAAAAGGGAGGGAAAACAACAGAAAATTATATTTTTCCAGCCGTGCTGTATCCCGTGAATAAAGATATGCGTGTATTTAAAGAAGAGCAATTTGGTCCGGTAATTCCAGTGTTGTCATTTTCAGATATCCAAGAACCATTAAGCGATATGGCCGATTCTAACTACGGTCAGCAGGTTAGTATTTTTGGTCAGAATGTAAAAACATTAGCACCATTAATAGATACTTTAGTTAACTTGGTGTGTCGTGTAAACTTAAATAGTTCGTGCCAGCGTGGACCAGATGTGTATCCATTTACAGGAAGAAAAGATTCTGCCGTTGGTACATTAAGTGTTCATGATGCCTTAAGATCATTTTCTATCAGAACGTTTGTGGCTTCAAAAGATAATACATACAACAATGCAATTTTAAATGAATTATTAGATACCAAAACATCTAATTTTATAAGTACAGATTATATTTTATAATATAATTCCTCTGTATTAATTTAGTACATTTTTAATCTTATTATATATTTTAAAACAGCTTCATTCTATAAACCTTAGAAAAGAAGCTGTTTTTATTTTAATGTTTTGGAGGGTTTTAAAAAGACACCTTTATTGTGAGTTATCTATCTAACTAAATTCAGTAAAACAACCTTAGAAAATTCCTATAATTTTTCAGAGGATTAGTATCGTGTTAAAGATTATGCATTCGAATTAAGAGAATCGTAATATATTGATAATTTTTTCTGAAAAAAGATGCAAACCTAGGTGCCGTTAGTAGATACTTTAGTAAATTTGGTTTCTTGTGTTTTAAGGAAACATTACGATGTGTAAGTTGGTCATGTAAAGTGATCTATGACAGATTTGATTTGAAAGAAGAAAAGCAATTTAGAGGCGAAAATAGGTATGTAATCTATTCGTCTTTTTTGTTGGCTATCGGCTATCAAAACAAAGATTTGGCATTGAAAAGTTAAATAATTAACACGCAAGACAAAATTGTAAAAAAGGTTAAAAAGTTTATTGATATATTGAATTAATTTGTACATTTGATTTATGATTCTTACAAAAAATAATATACGCCCATCTAGTCCCGCAAATGCATTGCGCCGACGCCGCAGTGCACACTAATCTACTAGAGTTGTTCACCTGATTTACGTATTTATTTTTTTTATATTTTGATTACATCACAATTTACATTTTACACACAGAATTTAGTTATTTTAAATAGTAACCATTTTATGTTACGCCCTATTTTATTTCGCCGCCCGTAGGGGTGTGTTTTAATTTAGGAACTTTTTAGGTGTGTCCAGTTCTTCTATCAAATAAAAATTCTTTTAACTTTTTTAATTTTTAAAATCAAAACAATGGAAATTGTTATTGCTAACAAATCGCATAGTAAATATGCCGAAATTATTTGCGAAACTATTGCAGAATCTGCTCGTGTAAGAGGTACTGGAATTGCAAAGCGAACTCCCGAATATATCATAACCAAAATGGAAAATGGCAATGCTGTTATTGCTACCGAAAACGGTGTGTTTGCTGGTTTTGTATATATCGAAGCATGGGGACATGGTAAATTTGTTGCCAACTCTGGTTTAATTGTGCACCCAGATTTTAGAAATAGAGGGTTAGCTAAAGAAATTAAACATAAAGTTTTTGAGCATTCGAGAGCCAAATTCCCGAACTCTAAAATATTCAGTATAACAACCGGTCTTGCGGTTATGAAAATGAATACCGATTTAGGTTATAAACCGGTTACATTTTCAGAATTAACAGACGATCAAACCTTTTGGGATGGCTGTCAGACGTGTAAAAACTACGACGTGCTTCAACGTACCGAACAAAAAATGTGTTTGTGTACAGGGATGCTTTACGATCCAGATAAGCAACCACCAAAAGATCAAAAAGAAATAAAATCTAAAGTTTTTAATCGATTAAAAAGTATTAAAGAACATTTGTTTTTAAAAAAGAAAATAAATAAAATGAAAAAATTAGTTTTAGCATATAGTGGAGGTTTAGATACATCGTATTGTGCGGTGCATCTTTCAAAAGATAAAGGATTTGAAGTACATGCAGTAAGTGTAAATACAGGTGGATTTACTTCAGAAGAAATAAAAAAATTGAAGGAAATGCTTATAAAATGGGTGTTTCTACCTATGTGAATATAGATGCTGTTGCCACTTTTTATAACAAAGTTGTAAAGTATCTTATTTACGGAAATGTATTAAAAAATAATACGTATCCACTTTCGGTAAGTGCCGAGCGTATTATTCAAGCTATCGAAATTATAGAATACGCAAAAAGTATAGGAGCAAAATATATTGCACACGGTAGTACGGGTGCAGGAAACGACCAAGTACGTTTCGATATGATTTTTCAAACTTTAGCTCCAGAAATTGAAATTATTACCCCTATTCGTGATGAGAAATTAGCAAGACAAACAGAGATTGATTATTTGGTTGCTAATGGTATAGATATGAACTGGGAAAAGGCAAAGTATTCTGTGAACAAAGGACTTTGGGGAACCAGTGTTGGAGGCGCCGAAACCTTAACATCAGAAAAACCATTACCAGAGGAAGCCTATCCGTCGCAATTAGAAAATTCAGGTTCAGAGAAAGTAACATTAACCTTTAAAAAAGGGGAGTTTGTTGCCTTAAATGGGAACGAAAATGCACCAGAAAAAAATATTGAAGATTTAAATGTAATGGCTTCTAAATATGCCATTGGTAGAGATATTCATGTAGGTGATACTATTGTAGGGATTAAAGGTCGTGTAGGTTTTGAAGCTGCGGCTGCCCTAATTACGATAAAAGCCCATCATTTATTAGAAAAACACACGCTTACAAAATGGCAAATGCAACACAAAGATTACTTATCTAGCTTTTACGGCATGCATTTACACGAAGGTCAGTTTTTAGATCCTGTAATGCGTAACATGGAAGCCTTTTTAGAAAGTAGTCAGGTAAACGTAACAGGAGATGTTGTGGTGACTTTAAAACCATATCATTTTTCTTTAGATGGTATCTCGTCTAAACACGATTTAATGAGTTCTACATTTGCAAGTTATGGAGAAGAAAACAAAGGTTGGACTGCAGATGATGCTAAAGGATTTATTAAAATAATAGGAAATCAAAATAAGATTTATCAACAAGTAAATAACAAATCATGATACAAGCAGGAATTGTTGGAGGTGCGGGATATACGGCAGGAGAACTTATTAGAATTTTAATGTATCATCCTCAAGTAAATATCAATTTTATTTATAGTACATCTAACGCTGGGAACCCAGTAAGTAAAGTACATCAAGATTTAATTGGTTCTACAGATTTAACATTCACAGACACGATTAATGCCGACGTTGATGTTTTGTTTTTATGTTTAGGTCACGGAAATTCAACAGCATTTTTAGATAATAATAGGTTTTCTAAGGCAACTAAAATCATCGATTTAAGTAATGATTTTAGATTAGAAGCAGATGCTAATTTTAACGGAATGGAGTTTGTTTACGGACTTCCAGAACTAAATAAAGAAGCCATTGTTAAAGCTAATTATCTTGCAAATCCAGGCTGCTTTGCTACGGCTATTCAATTGGCTTTATTGCCTTTAGCATCAGACGGAAAATACCAAGAAGATGTTCATGTAAATGCCGTAACAGGTGCTACAGGAGCGGGAACATCGTTATCTGCAACAACACATTTTACTTGGCGAGATAACAACTTTTCGTATTACAAACCGTTTACGCATCAGCATTTAGGAGAAATCAATCAATCGGTGAAGCAATTACAAAGCGATTTCAATTCCGAAATCATTTTTATGCCTAATCGTGGAGATTTTTCAAGAGGAATTTTTGCTACAGCTTATACTAAATACGAAGGGACTTTAGAGGAGGCCAAAGCATTATATAAAGCTTTTTATAAAGATGCTAAATTTACGGTTGTTTCAGACGAAAATATTCATTTAAAACAAGTTGTAAATACGAATAAATGTATTCTTCATTTACATAAACACGGCGATAAATTATTGGTAACAAGTGTTATCGATAACTTGTTAAAAGGTGCTTCGGGCCAAGCGGTTCAGAATATGAATTTAATGTTCGGATTTGAAGAAACTGAAGGATTACAACTTAAAGCCACTTACTTTTAAAAAAAAACCAAATGAAAATTGCTATAATCGGAACAGGAAATTTAGGGTACTCTATTGCTAAAGGTTTAATTATAAACAATGCAATTACGACGCTTTATTTAACCAAGAGAAATGTAGACTCTTTAGAAGAGTTTAAAGGCTATCCAAACGTTACTTTAACCAGTGATAACGTCTTAGCAGCTCAAAAATCTGATATTTTAATATTTGCAGTACAACCTGCGCATTTTGAAAAAGTATTAGCAGAAATTAAACCGCATTTAACAGAAAAGCACGTTTTAATTTCTACAGTAACAGGATTTTTAATTCCTAAAATTGAAACCGTAGTTGGAGAAAATCAGTTTATAATCCGTGCCATGCCAAATACAGCTATTGCAGTGAGTAAATCTATGACCTGCATTTGTAGTAATACCATGGGAGCAAAACGCATTAAAATAGCAGAAGCCATTTTTAAACGTTTGGGACATACGTTGATTATTCCAGAATCGCAAATGCAAGCAGCCACGGTAGTTTGTGCAAGTGGAGTGGCGTTCTGGATGCGCTTAATACGTGCCACCACACAAGCGGCCATTCAGTTAGGTTTTGATGCTGAAGTGGCTCAAGAATTATCAATGCATACCTGCGAAGGTGCAGCCAATTTGTTAATTACAAGTGGGAATCATCCAGAAGAAGAAATTGATAAAGTAACAACGCCAAAGGGCTGTACTATTGAAGGATTAAACGAAATGGAACACAAAGGTTTAAGTTCGTCTTTAATTCAAGGTATGGTGGCGTCTTACAATAAGATTAGCAATATTAAAAAAGAACAAATATGAGTTTGTTTCCAGTATACCCGCTTTACGATATTACACCCGTAAAAGCGAAAGAAGTATTTGTTTACGACGATAAAAATGTAGAATATTTAGATTTATATGGTGGTCATGCCGTAATTTCAATTGGGCATGCGCATCCAACATATGTCGACCGTTTAACCAATCAATTGCAAAACATTGCGTTTTATAGCAATGCGATTCAGAATCCATTACAAGAGCAATTAGCTACAGATTTGGCTGAGTTTTCAAAGTGTAAAGATTACCAATTATTCTTGTGTAATTCGGGAGCAGAAGCTAACGAAAATGCATTGAAATTGGCTTCATTTCACAACGGAAAATCTAAAATGATTGCCTTTAAAAATGGGTTTCACGGCCGTACATCTGCCGCCGTTGCAGCCACCGATAATCCTAAAATTGTAGCACCTTTAAATGCACAACAAGCTGTTGACTTTTTTGAGTTAGGCGATTTAGAAGGTGTGGAACAAGCGTTAAAAAACAACGATGTTTGTGCTGTAATTATTGAATGCATTCAAGGTGTTGGAGGTTTAGACGAAAGTACTACCGAATTTTATAAAGGTTTAGAAACACTATGTAAAACTTACAATACCTGTTTAATTGCAGACGAGGTACAATCTGGATTTGGAAGAACAGGTGATTTTTTCGCCTTTCAAAAACACGGTATTACACCAGATATTATTTCGCTTGCAAAAGGTATGGGTAATGGGTTTCCAATAGGAGGAATTTTAATTCATCCAGAGATTAAAGGCTCGTTTGGTTTATTAGGAACAACCTTTGGGGGAAATCATTTAGCTTGTGCTGCATCATTAGCCGTTTTAGATGTTTTAAAAGCTGAAAACCTATTAGAACACACAAAAAATATGTCGGCTTACTTTATAGAAAAAGCCAACGCTTTACCAAAATTAAAAACGATTAAAGGTCGAGGATTAATGCTTGGATTGGAATTCGATTTCCCAATAGCGGATTTAAGAAAGAAACTTATTTTCGATCATCATATATTTACAGGAAGTGCTAAAAATCCTAATTTACTAAGAATACTTCCGCCATTAACGATTCAAAAAGAACATATAGACGTCTTATTTGAAGCCTTAAAAAAAGAATTAGCTTAAATGAAAAAATACACGCAAATTTCAGATATTTCAAATCTTTCAGAAACCATAAAAGAAGCGATTCTTTTAAAAATGAATCCTTTCGAATACAAACATTTAGGGACGAATAAAACCCTAGTGATGTTGTTTTTTAATTCCAGTTTGCGGACGCGGCTGAGTACAGAAAAAGCTGCGAAAAATTTAGGCATGGAAGTAATGAGTCTGAATGTAAACGATGCGTGGAATTTGGAGTTTGAAGATGGCACAATTATGAATGCTGGAACGTCTGAACATGTTAAAGAAGCCGCTAAAGTTATTTCGCAATATGCCGATATTATTGCTGTGCGTGCGTTTCCAAGTTTAATAGACAAGGAAAAGGATTATGAAGAAATGGTAATTAAAAGTTTCGAAAAATATGCAACGGTGCCTATAGTAAATATGGAAAGTGCAACAGCACACCCCTTACAAGCTTTGGCCGATGCGATTACTATTTCAGAACTATCAGAAAAAGCAAAACCAAAAGTTGTGATGTCTTGGGCTCCACACCCCAAAGCATTGCCGCAAGCCGTGCCCAATTCATTTGTAGAAATGATGCGTAAAATGGATGTAGATTTAACCATTACGCATCCTGAAGGGTATGAGTTAGATCCAGAAATTACGAAAGACACGCCTATAAACTACAATCAAGAAGAGGCGTTAAAAAATGCCGATTTTGTGTATGTGAAAAACTGGAGTAGTTATAAGGATTATGGGCAAGTGTTAAACAGAGACCGTAATTGGATGATGACAGCCGAAAAACTTGGGCATGCTAAATTTATGCACTGTTTACCGGTGAGAAGAAATGTGATTGTTGAAGATGCTGTATTAGATGGCGATCAATCTATTGTGATGCAAGAAGCGAATAACAGAACGTATGCCGCTCAAATTGTAATGAAAGAAATTCTAGAAAATCTATAATATGAAAACACTAAAAGTAGTAAAAATAGGAGGAAATATTATTGATGATGACACTGCCTTAGCTGAATTTTTACAGGGATTTTCGAAGATTGAAGGACCAAAGATATTAGTGCATGGCGGAGGAAAATTAGCTACTAAAATGGCTAAATCTATGAATATAGAAGTGAAAATGACCGATGGTAGACGTATCACCGATGCCGATACTTTAGATATTATTACCATGGTTTACGGTGGGAAAATTAATAAAAATATAGTCGCTCAATTACAAGCCAATGCGTGCAATAGCGTTGGGTTTACGGGAGCCGACGGGAATGCTATTGTTTCAGAAAAACGCCCAGTAAAAACTATCGATTATGGTTTTGTTGGCGATATAAAAACAGTAAACACAGAAGTGCTAGAAGTGCTTTTAAAACATAATGTAACGCCTGTTTTTTGTGCCATTACGCATAATGAAAAAGGTCAGTTATTTAATACAAATGCAGACACAGTTGCTTCAGAATTAGCTATAGCTTTTGCCAATTTATATCAGGTAGAACTTAATTACTGTTTCGAAAAAGATGGCGTTTTACTAGATGTAGACGATCCTAATTCGGTTATAGAAGATATTAATACCGCTAATTATGCTACGCTAAAAGCAGAAGGAGTTATTACAGATGGTATGCTGCCAAAACTAGACAACTGTTTTCATGCCATATCACATCACGTAAGCAAAGTATGCTTAGGTAAACCAAACATGCTATTTAATCAAAACACAAAACATACAACCATTCAAGCCTAATGACGACGCAACAATTAACAGAGGAGGCCATTGCATTACTAAAGAATTTAATTGAAACCCAATCATTTTCTTCAGAAGAAGATAAAACCGCACAGCTAATAGAAGCTTGGTTTAATCATCATAACATACCCTATACGCGCACAAAAAACAACGTTTGGGCACTTAATGCCGATTTTACCGACGGTAAACCAACGATGCTTTTAAATTCGCATCACGACACTGTAAAACCAAATAATGGGTATACTAAAGATCCGTTTAAAGCTATAGTAGAAGACGGAAAATTATACGGTTTAGGGAGTAATGATGCCGGAGGATGTTTGGTGTCCTTAATAGCAACCTTCACTTATTTTTACAATAAAAAAGATTTAAAATACAATTTGGTTATTGTGGCTTCTGCCGAAGAAGAAAGTAGCGGGCCAGATGGTTTAAACAGCATGCTTTCTATTATACCAAAAATAGATGTGGCTATAGTAGGAGAACCAACATTAATGAATTTAGCCGTAGCCGAAAAAGGTTTGGTGGTTTTTGATGCGAAAGTAAAAGGAACACCTAGTCATGCCGCACACCCTAATAACGATAATGCTATTTATAACACCATTCCAGTTTTAAATTGGTTTAAAGATTATAAGTTTGAAAGACCATCTGAAACTTTGGGCGATGTAAAAATGACGGTGTCTCAAATTCACGCGGGGAAACAACATAATGCCATTCCTGCCGAGGTTGAATTGGTGATAGATGTACGTGTAAACGACAAATATACCAATGCGGAAATTAATGATATTTTGGTTAACGAAGCACCTTGTACAGAAATTAAAGCGCGTAGTTTACGTTTAAATTCATCCTCTATTCCTAAAGATCACGAATTGGTGAAAGCGGGAATCGAAATCGGACGTACAACTTACGGGTCGCCTACTTTATCAGATCAATCGGTGTTAAGCTGTTCGTCTTTAAAATTAGGGCCCGGAGATAGCACACGCTCACATTCTGCAGATGAGTTTATTTACATTAATGAAATCGAGGAAGGCGTTGCCATTTACATTCAATTACTAGAAAAAATACTTTAATCATTTAGCGTGAAGGTCGACTTCAAACTAAAATATAAATTAATTGTTCGTGATTAGTTATAAAACTCACGTCATTTTGAACCTATTTTAGGATCTTATTTTTAATGTTTTGATACTAAAATAATGAGATGCTGAAACTAGTTCAGCATGACGGTTAAAAGGGAGTTGTAATTAAAAACGGAAATTCGTTTAATAAAAAAATATAGTTATGAAACTTTGGGATAAAGGTCTTTCAATAGATAAAAAAATAGAACAATTCACTGTTGGAAACGACAGGGAAATCGATATACATATAGCGAAATACGATGTGCAAGCTTCTAAAGCTCACGCGAAAATGCTAAAAAGTATCAATATAATTACAGAGGAAGAATTAGGACAATTACTTGGCGGATTAGACGTTTTGGCTTCGCAAATAGAAGCAGGAACTTTTGTTATTGAGCCAGAATTTGAAGATGTACACTCTAAAATTGAGTTTGAATTAACGAAGACTTTAGGAGAGGTTGGTAAAAAAATACATACAGCACGCTCTAGAAACGATCAAGTTTTAGTTGCGCTTCAGTTGTATTACAAAGCAGAATTAAAAGAAGTACAAGAGAAAACCAAAACGTTTTTCGAAACGCTTTTAGGATTAGCCGAAACTCATAAAGAGAAATTGTTGCCAGGTTATACGCATTTACAAGTAGCTATGCCGTCTTCTTTCGGACTTTGGTTCTCTGCCTATGCCGAGTTGTTAATAGACGATGTGTACATGGTGCAAGCGGTTCAAAAAATAGCAGATCAGAATCCGTTGGGCTCTGCGGCGGGTTATGGAAGTTCGTTTCCTATAGATCGTGATATGACGACTAAGGAGATGGGATTTTCTACCTTAAAGTATAATGTGGTGGCAGCGCAAATGAGTCGTGGTAAAAGTGAACGTGCTATTGCGGCTTCTTTAGGAAGTTTAGCCAATACTTTGGCCCGTTTTGCTATGGATATTTGCCTGTATATGAGTCAGAATTTTGGATTTATTTCTTTTCCAGACGAGTTAACAACGGGAAGTAGTATCATGCCACACAAAAAGAATCCTGATGTATTTGAGTTAATTCGTGGAAAATGTAATAAGATTCAAGCGCTTCAAACCGAAATGGTTTTAATAACAAATAATTTACCAAGCGGATATCATCGAGATTATCAATTACTGAAAGAAAACACCATTCAGGCCTTCGAAGACATCAAGAATATTCTAGATATTTTTAATTTCTCTATTGCGCAAATCAAAGTTAAAGATATCGACCTACACGACGAGAAGTATAAATTTTTATTTACTGTAGATAATATCAATACATTGGTGGTAGACGGCATGTCGTTTAGAGATGCTTATAAAAAAATAGGAGGCGAAGTCGAAGCAGGTACATACACTCCAGATGCGTCTAAAAAACACACGCATTTAGGAAGCATCCATAACTTGGGATTGGATGAAATAAGTCGTAAATTTCCAAAACTTTAATTTAAAAACTGAATAATATGAAACGTTTAAAATATTTAGCTATTGTTTTTGCATCTGTAATGGTATTTAGTTGCGGAAGTAAAGAGGAAAAGAAGTCGGTTGCTAAGGCGCCAACTGCTCCCGAAATGACTGAAACTACTACAGAACCGACAAAAGATATTACAGATGATGCTGTAGTAGAAATTATGATTCATGGTACAGATAAAATGACCTTCGATTTAAAGAAAATTGAAGTCAAAGCCGGGCAAAAAGTAAAGTTAACCTTGATGCATACTGGAAAAATGGCTAAAAATGTGATGGGACATAACTTTGTGCTTCTAAAAAATGGTGTAGACATGCCAACTTTTGCTTCGAAAGCAGCTAGTGCATCCGATCATGATTACATTCCTGAAAATACAGATGCCGTTATTGCATATACAAAACTGCTAGGTGGAGGAGAACAAGATACTATCGAATTTACAGCTCCAGAAGCAGGTGTATACGACTTTTTATGTACGTTCCCAGGTCACTATGCTTTAATGAAAGGTAAGTTTATTGTAGAATAAAAAGTTAGTCTTAGACATAGACCTAATTTAAAATAACGCAAAAAAAAGCATCTTCAATTGAAGATGCTTTTTTCGTTTTGTATGATTAATCTTTTATTAGATAATAGTAGATTGACCTAAGTGGATATTAGAGAAATTATGATTAGAATCTTTGGGATTGCTAATAAAATCTGCAATAAAATCTCCAACCTTAGTTGTTGTAATATTATCGTATTTCGTATTTAAATCTGGTGTTGTAATATGAAGCGATAAAGATTTATCTACAGCCGTTCTAATTAAATCAGCTTCGTCGTTTAAATCGAAATGATCTAATAATAATGCAGCAGATAAAATAGAGGCAATAGGGTTTGCAATACCTTTATTAGTAGCTTGTGGATACGACCCGTGGATAGGCTCGAACATAGCGTGTTTATCTCCCACTGAAGCAGAAGCTAATAACCCGATAGAACCACCAATTACACTTGCTTCGTCGCTAATAATATCTCCAAACATGTTTTCGGTTAAAATAACATCAAATTGTTTAGGATTTAAAATCATTTGCATTGCTGCGTTATCTACGAATAGAAAATCTAATTCTATGTCTTGGTAATTTTGAGCCACTTCGGTAACTACTTTACGCCATAAACGAGAAGTTTCTAGTACGTTTGCTTTGTCTACTAGAGTTACTTTTTTTCTACGAGATTGAGCAGCTTTAAATGCTAAATGTGCAACGCGTTCTATTTCTTCGCGAGAATATTCGCATAAATCTGAAGCCGAATTGCCATCTTCGCTAGTGGCTTTTTTTCCGAAATAAATACCACCAGTAAGCTCGCGGTAAATACTAATATCTGTGCCTTTAATAATGTCTTTCTTTAGTGGCGATTTGCTTAAAAGACTGTCGTAAGCTTTTACAGGTCTTATGTTTGCAAACAATCCTAACGATTTTCTTAGAGCAAGTAAACCTTGCTCTGGACGAACCTTTGCAGACGGATCGTTGTCGTATTTTGGGTGACCAATAGCTCCAAATAATAAAGCATCGCTATTTTTACAAAGATCTAAAGTTGCTTCTGGTAAAGGATCGCCAGTTTCGTCTATGGCAACAGCACCAACAGGAGCAAATTTAAAATTGAAAGTATGATCGTATTCTAAAGCAATGGCTTTAAGAACTTTTATGGCTTGTGCAGTGACTTCAGGTCCTATACCGTCTCCTGCTAAAACTGCTATATTTAGTTTCATAGAATTTATTTTTTAGTGGTCGAAGTACGACTTGATTTTGTTTTATAGGGCAATTTGTTCAGATTTAGCTTCAAAAGCTAAGATGTCTTCTTTTTTACTTAATAAATAATCGATATCGTCGTAACCATTTAGCAGACAGGTTTTTTTGTATGGATCTATTTCAAAAGATTCCGAAAAATCTGTGCCTTTTATTGAAATGGTTTGATGCTCTAAATTTACACTAATTATTGTTTCTGGAGAATTTGTAATGTGATTAAATAAAATCTTTAAAAATTCTGGTGAAACTTGTACAGGAAGAATCCCGTTATTTAGTGCATTTCCTTTAAAAATATCGGCAAAGAAACTTGAAACCACTACTTTAAATCCGTAATCGGCTATTGCCCAAGCCGCATGTTCCCGGCTTGAACCACAACCAAAATTATCGCCGGCAACTAAAATGCTTCCTATATAGGAGGTGTCGTTTAATGGAAATTCGGTATTTAAATCTCCATTTTTTTGATATCTCCAATCTCTAAATAAATTATCTCCAAAACCTTCTCTATCTGTGGCTTTTAAAAAACGTGCTGGGATAATTTGATCTGTATCTATATTTTCAATGTCTAATGGAATGGCTCTAGACTGAAATGTTGTAAACTTTTCCATTTAGTTTAAGTGTTTTGTAATGTCAATAATTTTTCCTTCTACCGCCGTTGCCGCTGCTACCAACGGACTTGCTAAAATGGTTCTAGCGCCTTGTCCTTGGCGACCTTCAAAATTTCTATTCGATGTAGAAACGCAATATTCGTTTTGCGGAATTTTGTCGTCGTTCATGGCTAAACAGGCCGAACATCCAGGTTGACGAAGTTCGAATCCAGCTTCTATAAAAATATCTTTTAAGCCTTCTTCTATAATTTGAGCTTCAACCAATTTACTTCCTGGTACTAACCAAGCTGTAACATTAGGTGCCTTTTGTTTGCCTTTAATATATTCTGCAGCCACTCTAAAATCTTCAATTCTAGAATTGGTACAGCTCCCTATAAACACGTAATTAATAGGTTTATTGACAAGCGATTCTCCTTTCTTGAAATCCATATATTTCAACGATTTTTCAAAAGAAACATCGTTTAATGTAGGGATGTTGCCAGAAACTTTAATTCCCATTCCAGGGTTAGTACCGTAAGTTACCATAGGTTCTATGTCCTCGGCATCGAAAAAATATTCTTTATCGAATGTAGCTCCTTCATCTGTAGGAAGCGTTTTCCAATAGGCTACTTTTTTCTCGAATTCTTCTCCTTTCGGAGCCATTTCGCGACCTTCAACATAATCAAAAGTTGTTTGGTCTGGTGCAATCATTCCACCACGAGCTCCCATTTCTATACTCATATTACAAACCGTCATACGGCCTTCCATACTCATATTTTCAAAAACGTCGCCGGCATATTCACAGAAATATCCTGTACCTGCGTTGGTTCCTAATTTAGAAATGATGTATAAAATAACATCTTTAGGAAGTACGCCTTTTTTTAACTTCCCGTTTACCGAAACACGTAAACTTTTAGGTTTTGTTAAAAGTAAACACTGACTAGCAAAAACTTGAGCAACCTGACTGGTGCCAATTCCAAAAGCAATAGTTCCAAATGCACCATGTGTAGATGTGTGACTGTCTCCACAAACTATGGTCATCCCGGGTTGTGTGATACCTAATTCGGGTGCCATAACGTGCACTATTCCATTGTATTTGTGACCTAATTCAAATAATGTGATTCCGTTGTCGGCACAGTTTTTTGATAGCTGCTCAAGCTGATGTCTAGATAGTGTATCTTGTACTGGTAAATGTTGATTTGTTGTTGGTGTATTATGATCTGCTGTTGCCACAATTTGCTTAGGTCTAAAAATAGGAATATCTCTATCTTTTAACTCATTAAAAGCTTGTGGGCTTGTTACTTCATGTATTAAATGTTTGTCTATGTACAATATTTGTGGGCCATTCTCTATAGCGTCAACAACATGTGCATCCCAAACTTTATCGAATAATGTCTTTTTCATTTCAATTTAATTTTGCTATTTCTAATTTGAAATAGACTTTTGGCTTAATGTATTAAGCGGAAATAATTTGATTATAAACGCTACTAGTTTCAATAATTTGATGGATATCTGAATCGTTTACTTCTTTTTTAACATCTGCAAAGTTTAAGAAGTTAGCATAAACTACATCTAACTGTAATTTTGTTAATTCGTAACCTACATTTTTAGCTCTATATGCTAATGCGGCTCTACCGCTTCTTGCTGTTAATACTATAGCCGATTCTGTAACACCCACGTCTTTAGGATCTATTATTTCGTAAGTTTCACGATTTTTAATAACACCATCTTGATGAATTCCCGAACTGTGTGCAAATGCATTTGCTCCTACAATAGCTTTATTTGGCTGGGTGTAAATTCCCATATGTTCAGAAACCATTTGGCTCGTGCTATATAATAAAGACGTATTAATATTGGTGTCTAAGTTTAAAGTTGGGTGTTGTTTTAAAATCATAACAACTTCTTCTAATGCTGTATTACCAGCACGTTCTCCAATACCATTAATAGTACATTCTATTTGTCTAGCACCGTTAATAACACCTTCAATAGAATTTGCAGTAGCTAAACCTAAATCGTTGTGGCAGTGGCAAGATAAAATGGCTTTTTCAATACCTTTAACGTTCTCCTTTAAGTATTTCATTTTAGCGCCATATTCACTAGGTAAGCAGTATCCAGTGGTATCTGGAATATTTAAAACAGTTGCTCCAGCTTTAATTACCGCTTCGCAAACTCGTGCTAAATAGTCGTTATCGGTACGTCCAGCATCTTCGGCATAAAATTCTACATCTTCTGCAAATGTTTTTGCATAACGCACAGCTCTTACTGCACGCTCGATGATGGCATCGCGATTAGAAGAAAATTTAAATTTTATATGAGAGTCTGAAGTTCCTATACCGGTATGAATTCTAGGTTTCTTAGCAAAACGCAAGGCTTCTCCCGCTACTTTTATATCATTTTCTACAGATCTGGTAAGACCACAAACTGTTGCATTCTTTACGATTTTTGAAATGGCTTCTACTGAAGCGAAATCTCCCGGACTTGACACAGGAAAACCTGCTTCTATAACATCAACTCCTAGGGTATCAAGTCGTTCAGCAATGATTATTTTTTGCTCTTTGTTTAACTTGCAACCTGGGACTTGTTCGCCATCGCGAAGCGTCGTGTCAAATATTTGAATGTTAGTATATGACATGTATCTAAATTTATTTTCTTATTGTTCTACGAATTTATATTTTACTTTTGTGAGAAGAATACCTTATATTGTTATTTTTACGATGTTTAAAAGGATTTAAACATATTTAAGTATCTGAAAATCAATAAATTATAATACATATTATTTGATGATAAAAGACCAAAAAGATAATTTGTTTTTATTAGTTAAGTCTTTAACCAAGTCCGAAAAGCGACAGTTTAAACTTTACGTTGGACGATTGGGTGTAAATACCGATTCTAAATTTTTAAACCTCTTCAATATTCTAGATAAATTAACGGTTTACGATGAAGATTTTATCTTGAAAAATGGCGATGTTAAAAAGCAACAGTTAGCTAACGTTAAAGCACATTTATACAAGCAAATATTAATTAGTTTAAAGTTGAACCCATCGCATCAAAATATTAGATCGCAGATTAGGGAACAACTAGATTTTGCCTCTATTTTATACCATAAAGGATTATATAAGCAGAGTTTAAAAATTTTAGATAAATCGAAAGAGCTTTCTATACAAAACGAAGAAAAAAATTTAGCTTATGAAATTGTTGAGTTCGAAAAGTTAATCGAATCGCAATACATTACTCGAAGTATTGGTGGCCGAGCAGATGAACTTACAATCCAAGCCAAGGAGTTAAGTGCATTAAATGTTATAGCAAGTAAATTATCTAACTTATCGCTACAGTTATACGGATTGTTTTTAAAAACGGGCTACGTAAGAAACGAAGATGAAGGCGAACAAGTAAAATCGTATTTCTATAAAAGATTACCAAAATACAATATAAAAGATTTAGGATTCAGAGAGAAATTATGGCTGTATAACGCATATTTATGGTTTAGTTTTTTAATGCAAGATTTTAAAAATTGCTATAAATACGCTTCAAAATGGGTGGATTTATTTTACGAAAATCCAAGCATGATTAACCTAAATCCGGTATTCTTTTTAAAGGGAAATAATTATTTATTAGAAGCCTTATTTTTTGTGCGTAGCCGAAATAAGTTCGAGGAAGCTTTAATTAGGTTAGAAGCGATTGTAGAAGATAAATCGTTTTTAAGAGACGAAAATGTCGAAGCTTTGGCGTTTTTATATTTAAACTTAAATAAAGTGAATTTGCATTTTATTGATGGCACGTTTCAAGATGGGTTAAAGTTAATTCCTAAAATAGAAACAGATTTAAAGCGCTTTTCGAACAGAATAGACGAGCATCACACCATGATTTTCTATTATAAATTTGCGAGTTTATATTTTGGTGCCGGCGATAATAAAATGTGTATTGCTTATCTAGATAAAATTATTTCTAATAAAACCTTGTCTATGCGCGAGGATTTATTGTGCTTTTCAAGAGTACTAAATTTAGTGGCTCATTACGAGGCTGGTTTAGACTACCATATAGAAACTTTGTTAAGAAGTACCTATAAATTCTTGATTAAAATGAACGACATGCACGAAGTTCAAAAAGAAATGATAAAGTTTATTAAAGGCTTACAAGATGTGTATCCGCAGGACATTAAGAAAGCATTTTCTCAATTAAGAGACACTTTAAAAACCTACGAAAATCATCCGTTTGAAAGACGAGCATTCCTGTATTTAGATATTATTTCTTGGTTAGAAAGTAAAATTGAAAACAAACCTGTAGGACAAATAATTAGAGAAAAATATTTAGCAGAGAATAAGGGTTAGAACCACTTTTTTTGTAAATAAGTAGTAAATTATTTGGAAAATCAACTTTTCTAACTGAATATTTGCACTCACAAAGTTCAATACCATATTGAAATGTTATCAAGAAAGGTGGAGGGATTAGACCCGCTGAAACCTTAGCAACCCTTTAAATTATAAAGAAGGTGCTAAATTCTACTTGAATACCGATTCATTTATCGGCGATTTAGATAGATAACTAAACGAAATTGCATTCAGTAATTTTTATTATTTTCTTTTTAACATTTTTCTATTAAGTACGCCTCATCGGCGCATTTGACTTTTGGTTTTAATCCATTTATTAACTCAAAAGAAAGAAAAATGAGTACTCAAAAATTCGCAACTCAAGCGTTGCACGCAGGCCACGACGTAACTAAAAACGCAGGTACACGAGCCGTGCCAATTTACCAAACATCATCGTATGTGTTCGAAAACTCAGACCATGCAGCCAACTTATTTGCTTTGTCAGAACCAGGTTACATTTACACGCGACTTAACAACCCAACAAACGATGTGCTAGAACAACGTTTGGCAACTATCGAAGGTGGTTTAGCAGCAGTGGTTACGGCATCGGGAGCTTCGGCAATTACAACAGCATTATTAACTCTATTACGCGCAGGCGATCATATTGTCGCGTCTAGTAGTTTGTATGGCGGAACCTATAATTTACTAGCGGTAACTTTGCCAAGACATGGTGTTACTACAACATTTGTAGATCCTTCAGACGCTGAAAATTTTCAAGCAGCTATTCAAGACAATACTAGAGCTGTGTTTATCGAATCTTTAGGAAATCCGAAACTTGATGTTTTAGATATCGAAGCCATTGCTAAAGTTTCAAAAGCAAATAACATTCCTTTAATTGTAGATAATACGGTAGCTTCACCTGCCTTATTAAACCCTATAAAATATGGTGCTAATATTGTAATTCATTCCTTAACTAAATATATTAATGGTAACGGAACTAGTTTAGGAGGAGTCATTATCGATGCAGGAACTTTTAATTGGGCAAATGGAAAATTTCCTGAGTTTACAGAGCCTTCGGCGGGGTATCACGGTTTAGTGTATAGCGAGGTTTTAAAAGAAGCAGCATTTATTGCTAAAGTAAGAATTGAAGGGTTACGCGATTATGGAAGTGCCTTGAGTCCGTTTAATGCGTTTCAAATTATTCAAGGTTTAGAGACTTTAGAAATTAGAATTAAAAAACATAGTGAAAATGCTTTAGCATTAGCACAGTGGTTAGAAGGTTTAGACGAGATTGCTTGGGTAAATTATCCAGGTTTAGAAAGTAGTAAATATAAAACCTTAGCCGATAAATACCTTCCGAAAGGACAAAGCGGATTAGTAACTTTTGGACATAAAGGAGGTTTTGAGGCCGCTAAAATTATTCAGAATAACACCAAATTGTTCTCACTTTTAGCGAATATTGGCGATACTAAATCTTTAATTATTCATCCTTCTAGTACAACACATCAGCAGTTAGACGAAGCTGCCCAAAACGCTTCTGGAGTAACTACCGATTTAATTCGTTTGTCTGCAGGAATAGAGGATTTAGAAGATTTAAAAGCCGATTTAACACAGGCTTTTGCAGCCATTAAAAACGTCTAAATTTCTTTAATTTTCAGCCCTTTTAATTTGTAGCTTTTATATCTTGCAGCATGAACAATTTACAACATATTTCATTAGAATCTTATAAGACCATTAGCGGTGTCGAATTGCCTATTCAGCTTTCTTACGAAGTCTTTGGGCAACCCTTACACGAAGCGCCAATTGTGTTGGTTAATCACGCCTTAACAGGTAACAGTAATGTGGCTGGTGTTGGCGGTTGGTGGAGCGATCTTATAGGCGATAATAAAGTCATAGATACCAAGAAATATACGGTGATATCTTTCAATATTCCGGGTAATGGTTATGACGGATTTATAATAGAAAATTATAAAGATTTTGTAGCTCGAGATATAGCAAATATCTTTTTAAAAGGGCTAGATATTTTAAATATAAAAGAACTTTTTGCCATTATTGGTGGTTCTTTAGGAGGTGGGATTGCCTGGGAAATGGCTGTTATGGCTCCAACATTAGCAGAGAATTTAGTGTTTGTAGCTACCGATTGGAAATCGACCGACTGGTTAATAGCGAATTGTCAAATTCAGGAACAATTTTTAACTAATTCTAGTAACCCGGTTTCAGATGCGCGGATGCATGCTATGTTGTGCTACAGAACGCCAAAATCGTTTAAAGAACGCTTCCACAGAAGTAAAAATGAAGATTTAGAAATTTTTAATGTAGAAAGTTGGTTGTTGCATCACGGAAACAAATTGCAGGAACGTTTTCAGCTTTCAGCTTATAAATTAATGAATCAGTTGTTAAAAACAATCGATGTTACCAAAGGTCGCCCAGACGATGTGAATGTATTAGATATCATTCAGTCTAATATCGCCATTGTAGGTGTAGATACAGATTTGTTTTTCACTGCTGAAGAAAATAGGGAAACCCAAAAACAGCTCGCACTTACGCATCCAAATGTTACTTATAATGAAATTCATTCCGATCACGGTCACGATGCCTTTTTGATGGAATTTGAACAATTAGAAACTATAATTGAAGGTATTTTTAAGCCCGAGTTAAAGAACAAACGTATGAAAGTATTAAAATTTGGAGGGAAATCTTTAGCAAATGGTGAGGGTTTAGAAACGGTTCTTAATATTATAGAAAATAAAGTTAAGAACGATGAGAAAATTACCGTTGTGCTATCGGCAAGAGGAAATTCTACAGATGAGTTAGAAGCGATTTTAGATAAAGCCAAAAACGACGAGCCATATAAAAAAGACTTAGAAGCCTTTAAAGCTTACCAAATAGAACCTTGTCCGGATATCGATTTTTCTGAAGAATTTTCGGTGCTAGATAAAGTGTTTGGTGGCGTAAAATTATTAGGCGATTATAGCAATAAAATTAAAGATGAGGTTCTCGCACAAGGCGAATTGTTGTCTGTAAAACTAGTTGCCAAATTACTTAACGACAGAGGTGTTCAGGCACATGCTACAGATTCTAGGTTACTTATAAAAACAGATGATACTTATGGTAATGCACAGCCAAATACCAAAGTATCTAAAGACAATGTATTAAAACATTTTAAAAGACATAATGGCGATACGGTAAATATTGTCACTGGCTTTATTGCTTCGAATAAAGATAACAAAACCACAACTTTAGGGAGAAACGGAAGTAATTATTCTGCATCCTTGCTAGCTAATTTTTTAGATGCTGAAGAGTTGCAAAATTACACACATGTAAATGGTATTTATACGGCCAATCCAGATTTGGTGCCAGATGCTAAAAAATTGAAGAATTATCGTTTGCAGAGGCTAACGAATTAGCCAATTTTGGAGCTACCGTATTACATGCAAAAACCATAATTCCGTTATTAGAGAAAAATATTTCACTCCGAATTTTAAATACCTTTAATAGTGGCGATAACGGTACTTTAATTACAGCTAAAACGAGTTCTAAAGGAATCAGGTCGCTTTCGGTTTTAGATAATGTGGCCTTAATTAATCTTGAAGGACGTGGTTTACTAGGGAAAGTAGGAGTCGATGCTCGCGTATTTAAAACCTTAAGTGCGAACGATATTAGTGTAAGTATAATTTCGCAAGGATCATCGGAACGAGGTTTAGGTTTGGTGGTCGATGCCAAAAAAGCCTCGCAAGCTGTCGTTGCTTTAGAACGTGAATTCGAAACCGATTTTTATGTTCAGGACGTTAATAAAATTGGAATTATAGACGATGTAGCTGTAATTTCTATTGTTGGGCAGGATTTAAGTACGTTCCATAAACCTTTTAATGCATTAATTAAAAACCAGATTGTTCCATTACTTTTCAATAATACCATTACCGGCGAAAATGTAAGTTTAGTGGTTAGAAAATCGCAACTTCACAAAGCCTTGAACGTGATTCACGGTGAGATTTTTGGGATGTCTAAAAAAATAAACTTGGCCATTTTTGGTCATGGATTAGTGGGAGGTACCTTAATAGACCAAATTATTGCCTCGGCAAGCGATATAGAAAAACGCAAGGGGATTAAACTAAATATTTTTGCTATTGCGAACTCTAAACAAGCCTTGTTTAATAAAAAAGGCATGGATGAAAATTGGAGAGCCGCACTTCAAGAAAAGGGAAAGCCATATACATTTGACAGTTTAGTGGAGTATACCAAGAAGCATCATTTAGAAAATTTAATTGCTATAGATAATACGGCTAGCGCGCAATTTGTATCGCATTATATTCCGTTAGTAGAACATGGTTTCGACCTAGTGTCTTCAAACAAAATCGCGAATACTATCGATTTTAAATTTTATAGCGATTTGCGAAAAACACTAGCGAAAAATCAGAAAAATTATCTTTACGAAACAAATGTTGGTGCCGGCTTACCATTAATTGATACTATAAAATTATTACACTTATCGGGAGAAAATATCACTAAAATTAGAGGGGTATTTTCTGGGTCGTTAAGTTATTTATTCAATAATTATTCACTTAAAAACGAGCCGTTTTCTAAGATTTTACAAGAGGCGGTCGATAAAGGATTTACAGAGCCAGACCCTCGGGAAGATTTATGTGGAAACGATGTTGCTAGAAAATTACTAATTTTAGCCCGAGAACTCGATTTACATAACGAGATTGCCGATGTAGATATCCAGAACTTAATTCCTGAAAATTTACGTGAAATCGATGCAGATTCATTTTTAAAATCATTTTCAGAAATGGATGCCCTATATCAAGGGATAAAAGAAGAGCAAAAGCCAGGACATGTATTGCGATATATAGGCGATTTACACGGGAATTTAGCCGACGAAAAAGGAGCTAAATTAGAAGTGAAATTAGTTTCGGTTCCAGAAAGTTCACCATTAGGATCTTTAAAAGGATCGGACTCTATTTTCGAAATTTATACCGAGTCTTATGGCGATCAGCCTGTGGTTATACAGGGGGCAGGTGCAGGCGCAGCAGTAACCGCTCGTGGGGTATTTGGAGATATTTTAAGATTAACAGAAAAAAACACCAATTAATATAATGAAAGAGAATCATTTTGAAACGGAAGCCATTAGAACACAAACAGAGCGTTCGCAATTTTTAGAACATTCAACACCACTTTATTTAAGTTCGAGTTTTGTGTTCGAAGATGCCGAAGATATGCGTGCGTCTTTTACGGAAGAAAAAGATAGAAATATTTATAGCCGTTTTACAAATCCGAATACCTCAGAATTTGTAGAAAAAGTGTGTAAAATGGAAGGTGCAGAGGCAGGTTATGCATTTGCAACGGGTATGTCTGCTGTATTTTCAACATTTGCGGCGTTATTAAATAGCGGCGATCATATCGTATCGGCAAGTTCTGTGTTTGGATCTACGCACACCTTGTTTACTAAATATCTTCCGAAGTGGAATATAGAAACCTCTTACTTTAATGTAAAAGATGTAGATAAGATAGAGAGCTTAATCCAGCCTAACACCAAAATTTTGTACGCCGAAAGTCCTACCAACCCTGCCGTGGATATTTTAGATTTGGAGGTTTTAGGAAATATTGCTAAAAAGCATAATATTTTATTGGTAATAGACAATTGTTTTGCGACACCGTATTTACAACAGCCTATAACGTTTGGAGCAGATATAGTGATTCATTCTGCAACAAAATTAATGGATGGTCAAGGTCGTGTTTTAGGAGGTGTAGCCGTAGGTCGTGCCGATTTAATTCGCGAAATCTACTTGTTTTCAAGAAATACTGGGCCTGCTTTATCGCCGTTTAATGCTTGGGTGTTATCTAAAAGTTTAGAAACTTTATCGGTTCGTGTCGATAAACATTGTGAAAATGCGGTAAAAGTAGCCGAGTTTTTAGAGGGGCATGAAAATGTGTCTTTAGTAAAATATCCGTTTTTAAAATCTCATCCACAGTACGATATTGCGAAAAAGCAAATGAAACTAGGTGGAAATATTATTGCTTTTGAAGTAAAAGGAGGTGTAGAAGGAGGCCGTGCCTTTTTAAATAAAATAAAAGTATTGTCTTTGTCTGCAAATTTAGGAGATACACGTACCATAGTTACGCACCCAGCCTCTACAACGCATAGTAAATTAAGCACGGAAGATAGAATGGAAACCGGAATATCTGATGGTTTAGTAAGAATTTCTGTAGGTTTAGAACATACAGATGATATTATTAACGATTTAAATCAGGCTTTAAATTAATTCTGAAAAAGGAGTATATTTGAACCATGCTTTCAAAGAAAACCAAATACGGATTAAAAGCGCTTATCTTTTTAGCGCGTCAAGAAAACAGTACCCCTGTACAGATTAGTGTGATTTCTAAAAGTGAAAATATTTCACAAAAATTTTTAGAAAGTATTCTATTAACATTAAGAAAAATAGGGGTATTGGGTTCTAAAAAAGGTAAAAATGGAGGTTATTATCTGCTAAAAGAACCTAAAGATATTAAAATGTCTTTAGTGATGCGCACTCTTGAAGGACCTATTGCTATGGTACCTTGCGTAAGTTTAAACTTCTACGAAAAATGCGACGATTGCCCAGACGAAACCCTTTGTGGGGTTCATACTTTAATGGCCGAAGTGCGCGATAAAACACTTGATATATTCAATAACAAGTCGTTAGCTGATTTAGTGTAATCAATTTTTTTTCAATTTATGTTTGCATATCTTAATAACATCCTATACATTTGTTGAATAATCTACTAGTCCGATAGGATTAAAGGAAGTAGAGTAAAATAGATGGATATGTTGGATAGTACAATAGATATTTCATATTGGAATAAACAATTAAAAGATAAAACCCCTCAAGAAATTATTGAATGGGCTATCGCTTTAACAGATAATAGAATAGTAACAACTAGTTTTGGAGTGTATTCGGCCGTGTTGCTAAGTACGTTTGCAAAACAAGATAAAGATATTAAGGTGATTTGGTGTGATACCTTATTTAATACACCAGATACTTACGAACATGCTAATAAATTAATAAATACATTCAATTTAAACGTTGAAAAATATGAGCCTTTGTTGAGTAAATCGGTAATTGATGCAACAATAGGAATCCCGGACGTAACCAGCCCAAAACATGCCGAATTTACAGAAGTTGTAAAGCTAGAGCCTTTTAGAAGAGCTCTAGCCGAGCAAGCTCCAGAGCTTTGGTTTACAAATATTCGTGTTAGACAAACCGAGTATAGAAAATCTAAAGATATTTTAAGCTGGAGTAAAGAAGGTATATTAAAGGTGAGTCCGTTTTATTATTGGTCAGATGAAGATTTAGATGCTTATATAGAAGAACATAAGCTTCCTAAAAACCAATTTTATTTTGACCCTACCAAGGCATTACAAAATCGAGAGTGTGGAATTCACTTTCAATAAATGAAAAAGAATCATGCAAAGTTTTAGATCAGAAATAGAGAATCCTGTAGTAGAGAAGGATATTATTGAATTAGAGAAAAAAATTCGCTTATTCAAGGAAGGAAGTCTTACCGATGAAAGTTTTAGAAGCTTACGTTTAGCTCGTGGAATATACGGTCAGCGTCAAGAAGGCGTACAAATGATTCGTATTAAACTACCTTACGGAAAAGTAACGTCTAACCAATTGTTTAGAATCTCTGATGTATCCGACCGTTTTTCAACAGGAAGATTACATATTACAACACGTCAAGATATACAAATTCATTATGTAAGTATTGACGATACACCAGAACTATGGTCGCAATTAGAGCAAGACGATATTACTTTGCGTGAAGCCTGTGGTAATACAGTAAGAAATGTAACAGCAAGTGAAACAGCAGGTATCGACGTTAACGAGCCTTTCGATGTTACGCCGTATGCCCATGCTACATTTCAATTCTTTTTACGTAACCCAATTTGTCAAGAAATGGGACGTAAATTTAAAATCTCGTTTTCATCTTCAGATGCAGATACGGCTTTAAGCTATATACACGATTTAGGATTTATTCCTAAAATTAATGATGGTGAACGCGGATTTAAAGTTTTGCTAGGAGGAGGTTTAGGATCTCAGCCAAGAAATGCAGATGTGATTTATGAGTTCTTACCAACCTATAAAATTATTCCTTTAATAGAAAGTGTATTACGTATTTTCGATCGTCATGGTGAACGTGCAAGACGTATGAAAGCGCGTATGAAATTCTTAATTAAGGATGAAGGTTTAGATAAATTTTTAGAATTAGTTGAAGCTGAGCAAAAAGCCTTATCGGTAAAAGAATTTCATATTGAAGCAGAAGATGCCGTAATTCAATTTCCAAATGTCGAAGTGCCAACTGTAAATATAGCAGACGAGAATGCTTATAATACGTGGAGAGCTTTAAATGTAATTCCGCAAAAACAAGACGGTTTATATGCTATTGGAATTAAAGTAAAATTAGGTGATTTTTATACCGATAAAGCTAGAAAATTAGCAGCTTTAATTAGAGATTATGCTGCAGATGAATTACGCTTTTCTTTAAGACAAAACATTTTAATTCGTCACGTAAAAGAAGAATTATTACCATTCTTTTATCAAGAATTAAAAGCTTTAGACTTTACAGATGCCGGATATAATGCAACTACAGATATTACTGCTTGTCCAGGAACAGATACTTGTAACTTAGGAATTGCGAGTAGTACGGGAATGGCCGATGAGTTAGAGCGTGTGTTAACAGCAGAATATCCGCAATACATCAACAATCAAGATATTGCTATTAAAATTAGTGGATGTATGAATGCTTGTGGGCAACACAATATGGCCCACATTGGTTTTCAAGGGATGTCTATTCGAACTAAAGATAAATTAGTTGCCCCAGCCGTACAAGTGTTACTTGGTGGTGGTGTTTTAGGAAATGGAGATGGACGTTTTGCAGATAAAGTAATTAAGTTACCGTCTAAAAGAGGACCGCAAGCTTTACGTTTAATTTTAGATGATTTTGAAGCTAACGGAAATCCAGGCGAATCGTTTTTAGAGTATTACGATCGTCGTGAAGGCCAAAAGTATTTTTACAATTTCTTAGTAGCCTTGTCTGATACAGATAATTTACAACCAAGCGATTTTCTTGATTGGGGAACGAATGAAGAGTACAAGCAAGAAGTAGGAGTAGGGGAATGTGCAGGTGTTGTTATTGATTTAGTAGCTACTTTATTACTTGAGGCTAAAGAAAAATTAGATAAAGCTGAAGAAGTTTTTGAAAATTCTACCCAATGGGCAGACGCCATTTACTTTGCATACACGGCGAATGTAAATGCAGCAAAAGCCTTATTGCTTTCAGAAAATGTGAAAACCAATTCTCAAGCTAATATTATAAAATTATTCGATGAGACTTTTATAGAAACTAATAAAATAACCTTATCAACAGAACAAAGTTTTTCAGATTTCGTATACGAAATCAATAAAAACGAACCAAGCAAAGAATTTGCAACCACATATATTAACCAAACCAAAGCTTTCTTTAACACCATTGACGTTTTTAGATCACGTGAATTAGTCTATGCAAACAACTAACAACATACCAAAATTATCGGTAGTAGGTGCAGGTCCGGGAGATCCAGATTTAATATCGCTTAAAGCAATTAAAGCCATAGAATCTGCAGATGTTATCCTGTACGACGCACTTATAAATGTTGACTTACTTAAATACGCTTCAACCACTACAGAAGTTATTTTTGTCGGGAAACGCAAAGGATGTTACGCATATCAACAAGAACAAATTAATGAGCTTATTGTACAGCGTGCAAGAAGCTTTGGGCATGTGGTTCGCTTAAAAGGCGGAGACCCTTTTGTTTTTGGACGTGGTGCAGAAGAAATCGAGTATGCAAAATTAAATGGTCTTAAAGTCGATGTTATTCCAGGAATGTCATCTGCTTTATCGGTACCAACAAGTCAAGGTATTCCGTTAACCAAGCGGGGTGTTTCCCAAAGTTTTTGGGTGATTACAGGAACCACTAAAAACCATGAAATCTCTAGCGATATCGCTTTAGCAGCCAAATCGTCTGCAACAGTTGTTATCTTAATGGGAATGAGTAAACTGCCAGAAATTGTTCAATTATTCGTAAACGAAAATAAACATGAACTTCCTATAGCAGTAATACAAAACGGAACCTATGCCAACGAAAAGATAGGAGTTGGTACCATTAATTCTATTCAAGATGTTGTTGCTAACCAAGGTTTAAGCGCTCCAGCCATTATTGTTATTGGAGAGGTGGTTAACGAGCGCATGGCATTAGATCGAATTAAAACAGAGTTACACGCGTTAAAACCCGCGTTATAAAATATATTAAAATCGTTATTTTCAGTAAAATTTTTTAAAAATGATAAAAACAGATATACTAATAATAGGAGCAGGACCGACAGGATTATTCACTGTTTTTGAAGCAGGATTATTAAAGTTGAAATGTCATTTAATTGATGCTTTACCACAAGCTGGTGGGCAATGTTCAGAACTTTATCCTAAAAAACCGATATACGACATTCCTGGATTTCCAGAAATTTTAGCAGGAGATCTTACAACAAATTTGTTGGAGCAAGGAAAACAGTTTGAGCCTGGATTTACTTTAGGCGAACGTGCAGAAACTATAGAGAAACAAGACGATGGATCTTTCATTGTAACTACAAATAAAGGAACAAAACATCAAGCTCCAGTTGTGGCTATTGCTGGTGGATTAGGGTCTTTCGAGCCTAGAAAACCATTAATAGAAAACATTGAAAAATACGAAGACCACGGGGTAGATTACTTTATTAAAGATCCAGAAAAATATAGAAATAAACGTGTGGTTATTTCTGGAGGAGGAGATTCGGCACTAGATTGGAGTATCTTCTTAGCCGATATCGCTTCAGAAGTAACACTTATTCACAGACGTAACGAATTCCGTGGTGCCTTAGATTCAGTAGAAAAAGTGCAAGAATTAAAATTACTTGGAAAGATTAATTTAGTTACACCGGCAGAAGTTACAGGTGTGTTAGGAGACGATCATATCGAAGGGGTTACAGTTACTAAAGGAGAGGAAGAATTTCAAATAGATACAGATTTCTTTATACCATTATTCGGGTTATCGCCAAAATTAGGCCCTATTGGAAATTGGGGACTAGAAATCGTGAAAAATGCGATTAAAGTAGATACTGTAGATTATCAAACAAATATTCCTGGAATCTTCGCAATAGGAGATGTAAACACTTACGAGGGCAAATTAAAACTAATTCTTTGTGGCTTCCATGAGGCAACTTTAATGTGTCAATCGGCTTATAAAATTATTAATCCAGGGAAGAAATATGTGCTAAAATATACAACAGTAAGTGGTATTGACGGATTCGACGGATCTAGAAAAGAAGCACCAAAGGCAGTTGTACAAGCCATAGTATAAAATCTTGATTTTAAATTAGTCGTTTATTAAAATTGACTGTAAATTAGTTGAAATTAATTCGACTGTTAATGTATTCATGTTGACTTTTATTTTTTAGGAAATAACAAAGGTCAACATGATTGCGTTAAAATAAAAGGCATTTTTTTATGATAGAAGATCCAAAATTGCAAAATAAATTAGTTTCAAAAATCTATAATGTTCGTCTGAAAGATTCTATTGCAACCTTCACTAAGCATCTGTTTTATGTGATGTTTGATGATGAACCGGCTTCAGAATTACAACATTTAGAAAACCTGTTTTTAGAAATGGGTAGAAAATTAGACATCGATAATGCTTTCGAAATTTGGGAAACCTTCAAGTTTAATTTGCCAGCCATTAGACGGCGATTAGATTTAGACGCTATTGCTATCGAAAAAAACGATCCCGCAGCTAAAAGTTTAGAAGAAGTTTATTTGGCTTATCCCGGTTTTTATGCCATTGCCATTTACAGATTAAGTCATGATTTATTGAACTTTAACGTGCCAATAATTCCTAGAATGATGAGTGAATATGCGCATGGTGTTACCGGTACAGATATTCATCCAGGGGCACAAATAGGAGATTCCTTTTTTATAGATCACGCCACCGGAATTGTAATAGGAGAGACTTCGGTTATTAAAAATAATGTAAAAATCTATCAAGGGGTAACTTTAGGAGGCGTTCAGGTTAAAAAAAGTTTATCGGCCACCAAAAGGCACCCAACTATAGAAGATAATGTTATTATTTATGCGAATGCAACTATTTTAGGGGGAGATGTAGTTATTGGAGCCGATAGTATAATTGGAGCCAATGTATGTGTTACGGTATCTATCCCAGAAAATTCGATTGTAACTTATCAAAAGGAATTTAATTTAAGATCTAGAAATGATGTTTAAATCTGAAAGTATTTTAGATAAAATAGGGAACACTCCTTTGGTAGAAGTTACGCGTTTAACTAACAAACCTAATGTTAGGTTATTTTTGAAATTGGAAGGAAATAATCCTGGAGGAAGTGTAAAAGATCGTGCGGCATTTAATATGATAAGCGAAGCTTTAAAACGCGGCGATATAAAAGAAGGCGATACCTTAGTGGAAGCCACTAGCGGAAATACAGGAATTGCTTTAGCATTTATAGCGCCCTTATTGGGTGTAAATATGGTATTAATTATGCCAGAAAACTCTACCGAAGAACGTATTAAAACGATGCGTGCTTACGGTGCAGAACTTATTTTAACGCCAACCGAAATTGGCATTGAAGGTGCTAGAGATTTGGCGATTAAATTAAATAAGGAGAAAGGCTACTTTTTATTAAATCAGTTTTCTAATCCAGATAACTGGAAGGCGCACTATAAAACTACAGGTCCAGAAATTTGGGAAGCCACAGCGGGCGAAATCTCTCATTTTGTATCGGCTATGGGCACTACGGGAACCATAATGGGGGTGTCTACATTTTTAAAAGAAAAAAATAAAGCCATTACTATAGTTGGAGCACAACCTACAGACGATGCTAAAATTCCGGGTATTCGTAAATGGCCTGAAGCCTATTTACCTGAGATTTTCGATAAATCTAAAGTCGATCAAGTTGTGGAAGTTAGCGAACAAGAAGCCAAAGCTATGACACAAAGACTAGCAAGAGAAGTTGGAATTTTTGGAGGTATGAGTAGTGGTGGTGCCGTTGCAAGCGCTTTAAAAGTTATAGAAAATTTAGAATCGGGAGTTGTGGTTGCAGTAATTTGCGATCGCGGCGATCGTTACTTATCTTCTCCTTTATTCGAGAATTAAAGTATTAATTAGTCATAAAATGCTGTAAATAAAAAATTATTACTTTTATTTGCAACTAAGTTCATAACCATATTAATTCGTTATCACGAAAGGCAGAGGGAATAGACCCGGTGAAGCCTTAGCAACCCTTTACCACACTTAAAGAAGGTGCTACATTCTACTCAATGAAACTATTTTCAAAGGGCCAGATAACCCAAGAAAAATTCCTTTCTTTCCTGATGACATATTGATATAAAACATCAAACATGTCAAATATTTATCAAGCCATACAAGAGCGTATTTTAGTACTAGACGGTGCTATGGGTACCATGTTGCAGCGTTATAATTTTTCTGAAGAAGATTTTAGAGGCGAACGCTTTAAAGATTATCCGTCGCCATTAAAGGGAAATAACGATTTACTGTCCTTAACCCAGCCACAAGCTATTGCCGATATTCATCGCAAATATTTTGAAGCCGGCGCCGATATTGTAGAAACCAATACCTTTTCGGGAACAACTATTGCTATGGCCGATTACGATATGGAAGATTTGGTTTACGAACTTAATTTTGAATCGGCTAGAATTGCTAAGCAAGTGGCCGAGGAACTAACAAAAGCAAATCCAGATAAACCTCTTTTTGTAGCCGGAAGTATCGGGCCTACAAACCGAACAGCAAGTTTGTCTCCAGATGTAAACCGTCCGGAATATCGCGCGGTAACTTTCGAAGAATTACGTAAAGCTTACAAACAACAAACAGAAGCTTTGTTAGATGGCGGTGTAGATTTACTATTGGTAGAAACTATTTTCGATACTTTAAATGCCAAAGCAGCGTTGTTTGCTATAGATCAGGTTCAGGAAGAACGCAATCTTAACATTCCTATTATGGTGTCTGGTACCATTACAGATGCTTCGGGTCGTACCTTATCTGGGCAAACGGTTGAAGCTTTTTTAATGTCTATATCTCACATTCCGTTATTAAGTGTAGGTTTTAATTGTGCTCTTGGTGCCGATCAATTACAACCGTATTTGCAACGTTTATCTAATGAAACAGAATTTTATACGTCTGCACATCCTAACGCGGGATTGCCAAATGCTTTTGGTGAATACGACCAAACTGCGGAGCAAATGCAAGAACTTATAGAAAGCTATTTAAAAGAAAATATCATCAATATTATTGGTGGGTGCTGCGGTACAACACCAGAGCATATTAAATTAATTGCAGAAGTTGCTGCAAAATATAAGCCAAGACAAGCTGCAGTTAGTATTTAGTTTCTAGTTGGTAGTTAATAGAACAAAATGAATTATACAGAATTAGATGTATGGAAACAGGCTAGAGTGATGGTGAAAATGATTTATAAATTAACGAAATCATTTCGGCCAGAAGAACTTTACGGTTTGACAAATCAGCTAAGGAGATGTGTAGTTTCGGTTCCTTCAAACATAGCAGAAGGTGTAGGAAGACAATCGCAAAAAGAAACGATTCATTTTTTATACATTGCAAAAGGGTCTATTAATGAAGTTGAAACCCAATTATATTTATCTTTTGATTTAGGATATATTTCAGAAGACGATTTAAAACACAATATTGATAAATTGATTATTAATAAAAAACTGCTTAACGGTTTTATTAATTATTATAAAAAGTTATGATGGATAACGAAGCCAATAACGAACAACATACAACGAACAACAAACCTAAATATTTAAGTCTTTCAGGATTGGAACCTTTAGTGGTTACTCCGGAAAGTAATTTTATAAATGTAGGAGAGCGAACCAATGTAACGGGTTCTAGAAAATTTTTACGCTTAATAAAAGAAGAAAAATTCGATGAAGCCTTAGATGTTGCTAGAGACCAAGTAGAAGGCGGGGCGCAAATTATCGATGTTAATATGGATGAAGGAATGCTAGATGGTAAAGAAGCCATGGTAACATTCCTGAATTTAATAGCATCTGAGCCAGATATTGCTCGTGTGCCTATTATGATTGATAGCTCGAAATGGGAAATTATAGAAGCAGGTTTACAGGTTGTTCAAGGTAAATCGGTCGTGAATTCCATCAGTTTAAAAGAAGGTGAAGCAGCTTTTATTCATCATGCTAAATTGGTGAAACGCTACGGTGCCGCTATGGTGGTTATGGCTTTCGATGAAGATGGTCAGGCCGATACCTATCAGCGTCGTATCGATATTTGTAAACGCTCGTACGATATATTGGTCGATAAAGTTGGGTTCCCACCGCAGGATATTATTTTCGATCCTAACATATTTCCTGTAGCTACGGGTATGGAAGAACACCGATTAAATGCTTTAGATTTCTTTAATGCTACAAAGTGGATTCGAGAAAATCTACCCTACGCGAATGTGTCGGGAGGGGTAAGCAACGTGTCGTTCTCGTTTAGAGGGAATACCGTAGTTCGTGAAGCGATAAACTCAGCGTTTTTATATCATGCTATTAAACATGGTATGAATATCGGGATCGTAAATCCAACTATGTTGGAGGTTTACGACGAAATTCCGAAAGATCTTTTAGAACTAGTAGAGGACGTTTTATTCGATAGAAAAGACGATGCGACGGAACGCTTATTAGAATTTTCGGAAACGGTAAAAGGCGATAAGAAAGTCGATGAAGCCAAGGTTTTGGAATGGCGTAGTCATGCATTACAAGATAGAATTACACACGCTTTAGTAAAAGGAATCGATTCCTTTATTATAGAAGATGTAGAGCAAGCCCGACAAGAATCTAAAAAGCCTATAGAGGTTATAGAAGGGCATTTAATGATTGGGATGAACGTGGTTGGAGATTTATTCGGAAGCGGAAAAATGTTCTTACCACAGGTAGTAAAGTCGGCGCGTGTAATGAAAAAAGCTGTCGCTTACTTACAACCTTTTATTGAAGCAGAAAAAGATGGAAAGCAAGAATTTGCTGGAAAAATATTAATGGCCACTGTAAAAGGCGATGTTCACGATATTGGAAAAAATATAGTGAGTGTTGTACTTGGATGTAACAATTACGAAATTGTAGATTTAGGTGTTATGGTGCCGCCAGAAAAAATTATAGAAACGGCTAAAGCCGAAAATGTAGATGCTATTGGTTTAAGCGGATTAATTACACCGTCGTTAGACGAAATGGTGTATTTGTCTAAAGAAATGGAAAAACAAAAATTTACCATTCCGTTACTTATTGGAGGAGCTACAACTTCTCGAGCGCACTCAGCCGTTAAAATTGCACCAAATTATACCCATGTTGTTGTGCATGTAAACGATGCTTCAAGAGCTGTGACCGTGGTAGGGAATTTACTTCAAGAAGATAGTAAGATTTATAAAGAACAGATTCGCGAGGAATACGAAAAGTTCCGTGAACAATTCTTAAAACGCGGAAAGAAGAAGAATTTTGTAACCATAGAAGATGCTCGTAAACGTAAGTTTAAAATCGATTGGAATACCTCAGAAATCACAAAGCCAAAAGACTTAGGTGTTCAAGTGATTCAAGATTTCGACCTTGAAAAACTAGAAGACTTTATAGATTGGAGTCCGTTTTTTAGAAGTTGGGATTTACACGGGAAATATCCAGATATTCTAGAAGATGAAGTTGTAGGGCCACAAGCCAAAGAATTATTTGCAGACGCCAAAATTCTACTAAAACGTGTTCTCGATGAAAAGCTTTTAGGAGCCAAAGCAATTTTTGGTTTATTTCCTGCCAATACAGTAAACGATGACGATATTGAAATCTATGATGAAGATGGCAAAGTAAAAGTAACCTTTCTAACCTTGCGCCAGCAATTAGATAAACGCGAAGGTGTGCCAAATTTTGCTCTTGCAGATTTTATAGCACCTAAAGATTCCGGAGTTCAGGATTATATGGGGTGTTTTTGTGTAAGTACAGGTTTTGGAACAGCCGAATTAGCTAAGCAATTTGAAGCAAACCATGACGATTATAATTCTATCATGATCAAAGCCATTGCCGATCGTTTAGCAGAAGCTTTTGCCGAATACTTGCATAAAGAGATAAGAACAAATCATTGGGGATACGATACAAACGAGCAACTTTCTAATGAAGAATTAATTAAAGAAAGTTATAAAGGTATTCGTCCAGCACCTGGCTATCCAGCATGTCCAGATCATTTAGAGAAGAAAACCATTTGGAAACTTTTAAAAGTAAAAGAAGAAATTGGTGTAGAAATTACAGACAGTTTAGCCATGTGGCCAGCGGCAAGTGTTAGCGGCTATTATTTTGCCAACAAAGAAGCCAAATATTTTGGACTAGGAAAAATTACCCAAGACCAATTGGTAGATTATGCTAAACGTCGCGGTATTAGTAATGAAGTTGCCGAAAAATGGTTGAGTCCGACCTTAGCCGATTAAAAAAATATTATGAGTCACAAGTTTATTGAATTACATTTGGGAAGCCATGTTATTGTGCATGGATTCGACGCTCAGAATAAAGAAATAACTGAGAGCGTAGAGGCCAAAGAATTTACCAAAAAGCTCGTTGCGCTTTCAAGAATTAAATCGGTAAGCGAAAATTTTATTTTAACAGATTATACATATGGTCGTTTAATATATTGGGAATATAAAGGCGATTATAACACGATTAAAAAGCTATTAACAACATAATGAAAGTTACAGATCACATAAAACAAGCTAACGGAAAAACGTTATTTTCTTTCGAAGTTATTCCGCCGCAAAAGGGTAAAAATATTCAAGATTTATATAATAACATAGATCCGTTAATGGAATTTAAACCTCCTTTTATAGATGTAACCACTTCCAGAGAAGAGTATGTGTATGTGGATAAAGGTAACGGCCTTTTAGATAAACGTATTACCAGAATGCGTCCTGGAACTGTTGGTATTTGCGCTTCAATTATGCATAAATATCAAGTAGATGCCATTCCGCATTTATTGTGTGGAGGGTTTACCAAAGAAGAAACCGAGTATGTTTTAGTGGATTGTCATTATTTAGGACTCGATAATGTTGTGGCGCTTCGTGGCGATGCTCGTAAGGACGAATCTTACTTTAAACCTACCGATGGCGGGAATCATTACGCCAGCGAATTGGTAACACAAATTTCAAATTTGAATAAAGGAAAGTACCTTCACGACGATATTAAAGTAGAGCATAATTACGATTTCTGTATTGGCGTAGCGGGCTATCCAGAAAAGCATATGGAATCTCCTTCTTTAAACACCGATTTAAAACGTTTAAAAGAAAAAGTAGATGCTGGAGCAGATTATGTGGTTACTCAGATGTTTTTCGACAATCAAAAATATTTCGATTTTGTAGAAAAAGCTCGTGCTATTGGTATAACCATCCCTATTATTCCGGGTATAAAACCATTAGCAGTGAAGCGTCATTTACAAGTTTTACCACAGGTGTTTAAAATAGATTTACCCGAAGATTTAATAGATGCTGTAGAAGCATGCAAAGACAATAAAGCAGTTAGACAAGTTGGTATTGAGTTTGCTATTCAGCAATCTAAAGAATTAAAAGCAGCAGGTGTACCTTTTCTACATTATTATTCTATGGGGAAAAGCGATAATATAAAAGCGATTGCGTCTGCACTATTTTAATAATTAAGTTACTTTTGCGACTTAACCCTACTTATGAAATTTTATCTTAGTTTATTTTTAATTGTGATTGCTAGTAGCTTGTTTTCACAAGAAAAAAAAGAAACGTCTTATTTCGATGTCAATTATTTTAGAGGAAATATAGCGCTGCACAATAACTATATTTTACATCTTATTGAAGGGCATCCGGAGGGAACGATCATAGGTTGGAATAAAAAAACATTTGGAAACGAAGATTGGCAAGAAGGTTATAACTATCCAGATTACGGGGTGTCTTTTTCGTATCAGAATTTAAAAAATGAAACTTTAGGAAATAACTACGCTCTATATGCGCACTACAATTTCTACTTTTTAAAGCGTAATATCATGTTGCGTGTTGGTCAGGGGTTGGCGTATAATACCAATCCGTACGACAGGTACGATAATTACAAAAACACAGCATTTGGTTCTCATATTTTAAGTAGCACCTATATCATGCTAAATTATAAGCGCGAACGTATTTTCGATAGGTTTGGAATTCAGGCGGGAGCCTCACTTATTCATTATTCTAATGCTAACGTCGTGGCCCCGAATGCTAGTATAAATTCTATAACATTTAATGTTGGGCTTACTTATGATTTAGATGAAGAAGACCCGGAGTATATTCATGCCGAAACTAAAGAAAAGTTTACCGAACCCATAAAGTATAATATTGCGCTTCGTGGCGGAGTAAACGAAAGTGATGTAATAGGTATGGGACAATCTGCTTTTTATGTTATTTCTGCATATGCCGATAAACGTTTATCTAAAAAGAGTGCGGTGCAAGTAGGTGCGGACCTATTCTTTTCTAATTTTTTGAAAGATTTAATAGCATATAATGCTGTGGCATTTCCCGAGCGAAATATAGATTCCGATACCGATTATAAGCGTGCAGGTTTGTTTGTAGGACACGAGTTGTTTATTAATAAAATGTCTGTGGTTACCCAATTGGGGTATTATGTGTATTATCCATTCGATTTTGAAGGACGCAGCTATTTACGAATTGGTTTAAAACGTTATTTTGGAGAGAAATGGTTTGGAGCCATTACATTAAAATCGCACGGAGCTAAAGCTGAAGCAGTAGAATTTGGAATAGGAATTCGATTATAAAGGATGAAAAATATAATTTACATAGTGTTTGTTTTAATTGTAATGTCTTGCGATAACGATACGGCAAACGACTGTTTTAGAACATCGGGTACTACAATTTCTAAAGCTATTGCGGTAGAATCGTTTGAAACCATTCTGGTAAACAGAAATATAGAACTAATCTTGAAACAAGGTCCAGAAATATCGGTTATTATTGAAACCGGTGAAAATTTGATGAATGATGTTGAGGTTCATGTGGTGGATGGCGAATTGCAGCTTACCGATAATAATACCTGTAATTTGTTTAGAGATTACGATCCTACAAGAATCACCGTGACTACACCAACGGTAACAAGCATAAGAAGTTCTACCCAATTCGATGTGCAGTCTGAAGGTGTTTTGGTTTTAGATCGATTAACCTTAACATCGGAAGATTTTAATGATTCCGATAGTTTTAATGTAGGCGATTTTAATATGCACATTAATGTGCAAGATTTAAATGTGGTTTCTAACAACATTTCCATGTTTTATATCTCAGGAATTACCGAGCATTTAACGGTAGGTTTTTATGCTGGTGCTGGCCGATTTGAAGGCGCTAATTTAATAGCGAATACTGTAAATGTTTACCATAGAGGGAGTAACGATATTATTGTAAATCCGCAAATATCTTTAAAAGGAGAGTTGGTAAGTACGGGAAATTTAATTTCTAAAAACAAACCAGAAACGGTAGAGGTTGAAGCCAAATATAAAGGCGATTTGTATTTTGAAGATTAAATAATTGCTGAGGTTTTAGCTTGTAACTTCGATACAAGAATGAAATTCTCTGTATAATAAGAACTGTTTCATACTAAATAGAAAAAGTACGCCATTGGGAATATTCTGAGTTGTACTACACTTTGTTGTTTTTCCTATTTATCACCCTAAACTCCTTTCATAATCCCACAAAGGATATGAGTCAACTGTAGTGAGAAACTAAGTTTAATCTAAACCATATTTAAGAAGTGAGGATAAATAATTATATTTGTTAGAATTTTAAAATGCTAAAAATTGATTAGGACTTTAAGTATTAGATGTTTTTTAGCACTCCTATTTTGTTGTCAATTCGGCTTTTCTCAGGCAGTAGAAATTTTTGGTAAAGTGCATAGTGCCTTAGATGTAGAAAATATACATGTAATAAATAATACGAGTAAGCTTTTTACAATAACTAATAGTAAAGGAGAATTTAAAATTTATGCTAAACTAAATGATACGTTAGTCTTTTCTTCCATTCAATATAAATCCAAACATATAGTAGTCGATGCCGATGCTTATCAAAAGCGAAAACTGGAAATTGATTTAGAAGAACAAGTAAATCAGCTAGATGAAGTTGTTGTAGGTAAGATACTAACTGGAGATTTATTGTATGATATAAATAATTCGGATGCCGAAAGGTCAATAAATTTTTATGATTTAGGTATTCCTGGCTATACAGGAAGGCAACGTACCCAAAGTGAAAGACTTTTGGCTACTGCAGGAGAATTTAAACCTATAATGTTAATAGGGATTGTAGCGGGGGGTATGCCTCTAGATCCTATTATAAACGAGATCTCTGGAAGAACAAAGATGCTAAAAAAACGAGTTAGGTTAGAGGCGAAAAATGACCTCTTACGAAAGATAAAATCAGATTTATCCGATGATTTTTTTAGTGTGTATGAATTAGATGAGACTTTGAAAACGGATTTTTTCTATTTCTGCTTGGAGTCTACTGATTTTTATGAAAGATGTAACGGAGCAAAAGATGTAGAAATACTCGAATATTTAAAGGAAAAGTTAGTGGCTTACAAAAAGAACTTGTCCTCTACTACAAACTGAACTAGCGATTCTAATCAAAAATTAATCTTTAGTCAGATCTCTAAACAATTCTTCTAAACTTTCATTTTTCTGATTAAGTTGAAGGATTTTCAATTCATTATCATGTGCAAAATCGAAAACTTTTGGACGCATATCCATATCCGTTGCAAACGTTATTTCATAAGTGAAATCATAAATATTTTTTACATTTTTCACATGTGGAAGACGTTGTAAAAAGGCATCTTCTACGCGATAATCAAATTCTACCAAAATAACTTGGTCTTTTCCTGATTGTAAATCTTTTAAACGTTTATCTGTAACAATTTGTCCTTTGTTAATTATAATAACACGGTCGCACATGGCTTCTACCTCTTGCATGATGTGTGTAGAAAGGAATACGGTTTTAGTTTTTCCGATGGTTTTTATTAATTCGCGAATAGAAACTAATTGGTTGGGGTCGAGTCCGGTTGTGGGTTCATCTAAAATTAAAACTTCCGGGTCGTGTAATAAGGCGGTAGCTAGGCCTACACGTTGGCGATATCCTTTAGAGAGTTCGCCCATTTTTTTATGAGCTTCTGGGCTAAGTCCTGTGAGTTCTATAACCTCGGCTATACGCTGTTTGCCAACCTTGTAAATATCGGCGTTAAATGTCAAATATTCTTTTATGTACATGTCTAGGTACAAAGGGTTGTGCTCAGGAAGATACCCCACACTGCGTTGTACCTCATGAGATTGTGTGGTAACATTAAATCCATTTACTTCAGCTTCGCCAGAAGAGGCATCAATATAAGTGGTTAATATTTTCATCATTGTAGATTTTCCTGCCCCATTTGGCCCCAGAAACCCAACTATTTCCGGTTTTCCAACAGAAAAAGAAACATTATCCAATGCTTTTTGCGAGCCATAAACTTTGCTGAGCTGTTCTACCTTTATAGACATATTGTAATAGTTTGTTCAAAAGTAAACATTATATAATTTATTTTATGAATTACCTTAAAATCTTTAAAACTATATCGTATTAACAAAAAAAATAAATATTTCGTTTTGTAATGTGAAATTATTAATTACTTTAGTGCCAGCAAAAAACAAAACATGCAAAATAGTAATTTCACATATTTTAACTTTTTCTATTTCTTTTTTAGCGAAAGAAACGAGGCATTGTATGTGTAATTTATAAACATAAATTTTAATATAAAGTCTCGATGAAAATCGAGACTTTTTTTATTTATATGATAAAAACAGTTTCAATTCAGGGTATAAAAGGGTCGTTCCATCACATTGTTGCTAAAACGTATTTTGACGATAATGTGGATATCGATGAATGTATGTCTTTCGACACGTTAGTCGATAACCTGATTAGCAAGAAAAGCGATGTGGGAATTATGGCTTTAGAGAATTCTATTGCCGGTTCTATCTTACCCAATTATGCGTTGATTGATAAACATAACCTTCATATAATTGGAGAAATGTATCTCGATATTCAGCATAATTTAATGGCATTGCCAGGACAAAATATTGAAGATATAAAAGAAGTGTATTCGCACCCTATGGCGTTATTACAATGTAAAACCTTCTTTAAAAAGTATCCGCATATTAAATTAATTGAAGATAAAGATACAGCCGAAACAGCAGAGCGTATTAGAAATCGAAAATTAAAGGGTGTTGCTGCTGTGGCAAGTAAAGTTGCTGCCGAAATTTTTGAATTAGAAATTTTAGCAGAAAGTATTCAAACCATAAAAGCAAACGAAACCCGATTTGTAATTGTAAAAACGCAAAATTCTATTTTAGATGAAAGCGAAATCAATAAAGTGTCTATGCGCTTTGAATTAGAGCATAAACGCGGAAGTTTGGCAAGTGTGTTAAATGTATTAAGCGACTGTAGAATGAGTTTAACCAAAATACAATCGTTGCCAAAAATAGAAACACCTTGGAAATATGCTTTTTTTGTAGATGTTACTTTTATAAAGTACAAGAATTTTGATAAAGCGAGAGCCATTTTAGGAATTATGGCAAAAGAATTTAAAGTATTAGGCGAATATAAAAACGCAAAATTATGATAACTGTAGCAAAGAGGTTACAAACGGTTGAAGAGTACTACTTCTCAAAAAAATTAAGAGAAGTAAATAGCTTGAAAGCAAGCGGAAAACCGATAATAAATTTAGGAATAGGAAGTCCGGATTTAATGCCGCCAAAGCGTGTAATAGATGCAATTACCGAAAGTTTTACACACCCTAATGTGCACCAATATCAGAGTTATCAAGGATTACCAGAATTGCGCGAAGCCATGTGTGCGTTTTACAAATCTCAATTTAATGTAGACGCCGATCCTGCTTCAGAAATTTTGCCTTTAATGGGAAGTAAAGAAGGTATTCTTCATATTTCAATGGCCTTTTTAAATGCAGGAGACGAGGTTTTAATTCCGAATCCAGGATACCCAACCTATGCCTCGGTAACTAAATTGGTAGAAGCCAAAGCCGTTTATTATAATTTAGACGAAACAAATGGTTGGTTGCCAGATTTAGAAACGTTAGAAAAAACCGATTTAAGTAAGGTAAAATTAATGTGGGTAAATTATCCGCATATGCCAACGGGAGCTAATGCTACTAGAGGTTTATACCAAGAATTGGTTGCATTTGCTAAACGCAACGATATATTAATAGTTAACGATAACCCTTATAGCTTTGTGTTAAACGATAATCCTAGAAGTATTTTAAGTATTTCTGGAGCAAAAGAGGTGTGTGTCGAGCTTAACTCGTTAAGCAAAACATTTAATATGGCAGGTTGGCGTGTAGGTATGGTTTTAGGAAGTGCCGACCATATTAATGCGATTTTAAAGGTGAAAAGTAACATGGATTCTGGGATGTTTTACGGAATCCAGAAAGGGGCTATAGAAGCTTTAAAAAGTACCGATGTTTGGTTTAAAAGTTTGAATAGTGTATACCAAAAACGTCGTGAGTTAGTTTGGGAATTGGCCGATGCCTTAGGGTGTACCTACGATAAAACAGCCTCAGGGTTATTTGTATGGTCTAAGTTGCCAGAAGGTGTAGATGCAGAACAGTTTATAGATAAAATATTATACAATAATTCAATTTTTATAACACCAGGAATCATATTTGGGAGCCAAGGAAAAGGGTATATCCGTTTTTCTCTATGTGCTTCAGAAGAAGATTTAGAAGAAGCAATCCACAGAATTAAAACGCAAAACTAATACGAATGAAGAATATAGTAGTCGTAGGTATTGGTTTAATAGGAGGGAGTATGGTAAAGGACCTTAAAAAGGCTCATCCAGAAACTAAAATTATTGGTGTCGATAAAAATAAAGATCATTTAAACGAAGCTTTGGTTAGAGGTTTAATAGATGAAAAAGGGAATATAGATGTAGTTAAAAATGCAGATTTAGTGATTTTGTCTATCCCGGTTGATGCGTCTGTAAACTTACTTCCAGAAATTTTAGATTTAGTACAAGACGATGCATTGGTTATAGATGTGGGTTCAACAAAGCTAGATATTTGTAATGCCGTAGAGCATCATAAAAACAGACGAAATTATTTGGCATGTCATCCTATTGCAGGTACAGAATTTTCTGGTCCGCAAGCCGCAATTTTCGATTTGTTTAGACAGAAAACGAATATTATTTGCGAAGTTGAAAAAACAGCATTTAAATTACAAGAACGCGCTTTAAAAGTGTTTTCAGATTTAGGAATGCGTATTCGATATATGAATCCAGAATCACACGATAAACATATTGCTTATGTGTCGCATTTATCGCATATTAGTTCGTTTATGTTAGGAAAAACGGTAATAGATAAAGAGCGTAACGAACGTGATATTTTCGATATGGCAGGCAGTGGTTTTGCATCGACAGTGCGTTTAGCAAAAAGTTCACCAAATATGTGGACCCCAATTTTTAAGCAGAACAAAACTAACGTAATAGAAACTTTAGAAGAATATATAAACAACCTTAATCAATTTAAAATTTTATTAGAACAAGATGACTTTGAGGCTATTTTTAATGAGATGAAAAACACAAACCGCATTAAAGATATTTTAAAAGGAATTGCATAAACAGTGATATTATTATGGAGAACAAGAAAGAATTAAGAACCTGGTTAGACGATTTAAAATTAGATCACCCTCTAGTAATTGCAGGGCCATGTAGCGCAGAAACAGAAGAGCAAGTATTAAAAATTGCACATGAGTTAAAAGATACTGATGTAAGTTACTTTAGAGCAGGGATTTGGAAACCAAGAACAAGACCAGGAATGTTTGAAGGCGTTGGTGCTTTAGGATTAAAATGGTTACAACGTGTAAAAGCTGAAACAGGAATGAAAACTGCTACAGAAGTTGCTAACGCAGCACACGTTAAGTTAGCTTTAGAGCATGATGTAGATTTATTATGGATTGGTGCACGTTCTACTGTAAGTCCGTTTATTGTTCAAGAAATTGCAGACGCTTTAAAAGGTACAGATAAAATTGTATTGGTAAAAAACCCTGTAAACCCAGATTTAGCACTTTGGCTAGGAGGTATCGAGCGTTTAGCTTCGGCAGATATTAAAAACTTAGGAGTTATTCATAGAGGATTTTCTACTTACGAAAAATCGAAGTACAGAAACAATCCAGAATGGCAAATCGCGATTGAATTACAATCTAAATTTCCAGATTTACCAATCATAAACGATCCGTCGCACATTACTGGAAAACGTGATATGATTTTTGATGTGTCGCAAACCGCATTAGATTTAAACTTTGATGGTTTAATGATAGAAACGCATTTCGATCCTGAAAATGCATGGAGTGATGCTGCACAACAAGTAACACCAAAAACATTAGTTCAAATTATGAAGGATCTTAAAATTAGAAAAGAGACAGATCCAGAAGCAGATTACAATACTTCTTTAAATAACTTAAGAGCTAAGATTGACGTTATTGACAATCAAATTATAGATCTTTTAGGAAAACGTATGGTTGTTGCCGATGGTATAGGTACTTTAAAACGTCAGAAAAACGTATCTGTTTTACAAAGCAAGCGTTGGAACGAGATTTTAGGCGCTATGGTTTTAGAAGGGGAAGCTCACGGATTAAGTGAAGAATTTATCTTAAAAATGTTTAAAGCGATTCACCAAGAATCTATAAACCACCAGGAAAAAATAATCAATAAATAAATTGTTTATTCATTGTATTAATAACAAAGGGCACGTAATAGCGGGCCCTTTGTTATTTTGTTTGCTTAGGTCGTTTAAAAATATATCGCGTAACAAAAATACCTTGTCCATCATCTGTTCCGGCATCACTTTCTACGGCACTGGTAACAAATGCTAATTCCCAACCTTCTTCTGTCATCGCATTAATTTTAGAGCTTACAACAGCATCATTCGATGCAATATTTTGAAAACGAATACCTCCAATATTATAAAAGTTTAGAAGCTTTGTTTCTTCAAAATCTTTAATGCGTATATCTCCTCTAGAAGCTTTATTCCTGGTAGCATCATCGTCTGTTTGTTCAGAAGTAAAATCCTTATAATTACGCTCGTCAACAGAAGAAATTAAGCGCGATCTTCCTACGCCATTCGGTACAATAGACTCAACCGAGGTCACGATTTTGTATTCCACTTGTGCAGACATTTCAGCAAAGCAAATAAAGTAAAACAGGCAAATAAATAAAATGCGATTCATGGGTTTAAAATTAAATATTGAGAAAATCTAATATAAATGTTTTTGTACCAATTAAATTATTTTTTAGTCTTCAATTTTTGTGGCATCTTTGTATTTCATGACAGGAACAGTATACAAATCAACAGGAAGCTGGTACACCGTAAAAACGGCCTTAGGTGCCACTTACGAATGCCGTATAAAAGGTAAATTTAGATTAAAAGGCATTAAAAGTACTAATCCTATTGCTGTTGGCGATTTGGTTGATTTTGAAATAGAAACCTTAGATAATGTAACCACAGGAATTATTCATCATATTCACGATCGTAAAAATTATATCGTTCGTAAATCTGTAAACCTGTCTAAGCAAACCCATATTATTGCCTCTAATATCGATCAGGTATTTTTATTAATCACAATTAATAATCCACCCACTTTAACCAGTTTTATTGATAGGTTTTTGGTTACTGCAGAAGCTTATTCCATTAAAACAATCTTACTTTTTAATAAAATAGATGTGTATAACGAAGACACTATTTTAGAAGTTCGCTATTTGGCTTCAATCTATCGTGCCATAGGTTACGAATGTATTGGAATCTCGGCAGAAACAGGGAAAAATGTAGATAAAGTTAAGGCCTTAATGTTAGGAAAGGTAAGTATGTTTGCTGGACATTCTGGAGTCGGTAAATCTACTTTGGTAAATGCTTTAGAACCGTCTTTAGATTTAAAAACAAAAGCCATCTCCGCACAACATATGCAAGGGCAGCACACCACCACCTTTGCCGAAATGTTCGATTTAAGTTTCGATGCAAGAATTATAGACACACCTGGGATTAAAGGTTTTGGTGTTGTAGATATGGAAAAGGAAGAGATTGGCGATTATTTTCCTGAATTTTTTGCTTTAAAACAAGATTGTAAATTCAATAACTGTCTGCATATCGAAGAACCTAAATGCGCTGTTAAAGATGCCTTAGACCGCGATGAAATTGCATTCTCGCGTTACCGCAGTTATGTGCAGATTATTGAAGGAGAAGACGAGCATTACCGAACAGATACTTGGGATAAAGAACGAGATGACCTATAATGAAAGCAGTTATACAACGAGTAGCACAAGCAAGTGTTACTATAGACCATAAAAAAGTAGCCGATATACCTAACGGACTTCTAATTTTATTAGGTATTACTACAGATGATACCCAAGAGGATATTGTATGGCTATCAAAAAAAATTGCTAATCTACGTATTTTTGAAGATGACGAAGGAGTCATGAATACTTCTTTAGTCGATATAGATGGGGAAGCTATTGTGGTAAGTCAGTTTACTTTACAAGCAAGTACAAAAAAAGGAAATAGACCAAGTTATATAAAAGCAGCAAGACCAGAACTTGCAATTCCGTTATACGAATCTTTTGTCTCACAGTTCCAATCAGATCTAGGAAAGCCCGTTCAAACAGGGGAGTTTGGAGCCGATATGAAAGTAGAATTATTAAACGATGGACCAGTAACTATAATTATTGATACTAAAAATAAGGAATAAGTGTTTTTTGGGGTAGGATTTTATGATAAATTATGTTAAATTTATTGTGCCCAAATTTACTAACCTATGTCCCTTAAACCTACGTTAGGTCTATTCTTTCTAGTCCTAACGATTAAGTTAACAGCTCAATCTAATTTTAGAGTTGATCCAGAATTAAAAACGACCTTAGCAAAACATGCCAATGTATTAGTAAACACTAACGATGTAGAGATTCACATTCTTAGTTATAATAAAATGGTGATTAAAACCCATCGCGCAGTTACCATTTATAACGCATCCGGCAGTAATAAAGCCTACACTTACGAAACCTACGATGGGACTACAAAAATAAAAACGTTAGAGGCTACTGTTTATAATGCTGCAGGCGAAAAAGTAAAACGCTATAAAGCAAAAGACTTCAAAGATGCTGCTCGCGCCGATGGTATTTCTATTTATAATGACGACCGCATTAAATATCTAGAGCATCAATCTGTAACATATCCATATACTATAGATTATATTGGATCAAGTCTAAAAGTTGTGGGATTTATATATTACGCATAAATAGATGCTAGTCTAAATAAGAAAAAATCTATATTTCTGACACCTCTAAATTGTGCTCTAAAAGCTTTTATTTTAGCATTGAAAGATTCAGCCGATGCGTTTGTACTTCTGTTATCGAAATAATTTAGTATATTTTTGTAATGAATAGACATGGTTCTTGCTATTGTATTAAAGCTTTTAAACTCCGCTTTTCTTACTTTTTCATCCCATTTCGCTAGTCTAATTAATGCAGATGTTTTATCTTTTGAATTATTAAATATCCATGATAAGTTCTGACATAGATTATATGCCTTTTCTAAATCTGGATATCTCTGAAATAGAACTTCCGCTCTTTGAGATTGATTTTTAGTCCATTTTGAACTTGATTTGTATAGTAAATATCTGCTTCTAGCGAGTAACTGTTTGAGTGTATCTCCATTTTTAAGGAGTTCAGGGGTAAACTTCAGGGATTTACTTCTTGCTTTTTCTATAGCATCGTTTTCTAGGTCTATAGCATCCCATCTATGCTTAATTCTAATCTCTTGTAATGCATCTAGTGCTAATTTTTGAACATGGAAACGATCTATAACCAATGTCGCATTGGGGAATGATTTCTTAACTATCAGTCCCATATTTCCAGCCATATCTAAAGTTACTTCCTTAACCTTACTTCTTTGTTTTAGAGGGATTTTGCGTAGTATATTAATAACCGTTTCAGCTTTGGTTCCTTTTACCATTGCTATTATAGCTCCTGTCTTTCCTTTTGCGGATTTATTTGTTATTATGGTATATAAATCACCATTGGAGAAAGCTGTTTCGTCCAATGAAAGGTAACCCCCGATGTTTTGAGGAAATAACATCCAATTTCTTGCATGCGACTTTTGATCCCAAGATTTAAAGTCACTTAAATAATCTTTATATTGTCTTTGCATACTTCTAGGGTTTACTCCATAGAATTTAGCGACCAGAGTTGTGCAAGAAGCATTATTACTAATAGAGTTCTTTTAAAAAAGCAGCAAATTCACTAGTCATTCTAGTGCCTTTTGCTACTAATTTCCAATCCCTTGTAACCACTTTATTAGTGTCTTGATTAATCCATCTTCGTCTAGTGATATGTAAGAAAACATTCTTACCTCTTATGGGGAAATCCTGAATACTAGCTTCTGGAAAAAAACCTTTAGAGTGTAGTTTTTCATCTTTATGATCCAATGGTGCATTGTTTAGTTCTGTGAAATAAAAATGAATTTCTTCAGCTTTAACCTCATGCTTAGTTAAGTCAAAATAGGTTACTAAAACTTCTGGAAGTAATAAATTAGCAATTGATAATAGAGTGTCTGAGGACATGTATTTCTTTTATTCAAAGGTCTTCCAATTTTTTGTACTCCACAACTTTTTGTGTTGAGCCATTATATTTCGGAAGTCGAACATACTATGACGGCTTTTCTCCCTACGTGGTCTCCATTAGAAGGATTTTATACAGGAGTTTTACATGCTTCTTATAAGATAATTAACGATACCGATGTGCCTTTGGCATTAAAAGAAGAGCACTTTAATGGTTATAATATTACTAAGCAAGGCGATTATCACTTTGTAGCCGAAAACTTAACGGCTATTGCGCCAGAAGCTTATAGCCCGGAATTTTATACGTTCGCTCCGCGATTAAAAGTGGCTTTGGAAATTTTCGATATGAAAGGTGTTCAAGGTAAAAATACCAATTGGCAAGATTTCGGAGAATGGGTGCATGAGAGTCTGCTTTCCGACACTCAAGAACTGCCAGAAGAAGTAAAGAAGACCATAATATCGCTCACCGAAAATGCAACTACCAACGAAGAAAAGGCAAGAATTGTTTACGATTATCTTCAAAACAAGGTTAGATATATTAGTGTTCAAGTTGGTATAGGAGGATGGAAACCCATGTTGGCCAAAGATGTAGACCGTTTAAGTTATGGCGATTGTAAAGCGCTTTCAAACTATACACATGCCTTATTAAATGTTGTTGGTGTGCCATCTTATTACACGTGTATATATGGAGGAGAAGAAATTCAAAATATAGATAAGGATTTTTCAAGTACTCAGGGAAATCATGCCATTTTAGCGATTCCAACAGCAGATGATTTTATTTGGTTAGAATGTACCAGCCAAAATACACCATTTGGGTATATTGCTAATTTTACAGACGATAGGGATGCTCTGATTATTACTCCTGAAGGCGGGGAAATTGTGCATACTAAAACCTATGAAACCGAAGAGAATCTATTACATACTTTGGCAGATATTAGCATACAAGCAGACGGAAGTTTAAATGCAGATATTGTTGTAAAATCTTATGGTACACAATACCGTGGAGCGAAAGGTATAGAAGTCGAATCAGAGAAAAATCAGAAATTAAGATTTAAAGATAATTGGAGCTATATTAATGATCTAGAAATTTCGTCGTTCAATTTTAATAATGATAAACAGCTTGTAGAATTTACAGAGCATGTGTCGGTTTCTGCTAAAAAATATGCTAGTAAAACAGGGAAAAGACTATTACTAGCTCCTAATGTGTTTAATAAATTAGTCCATATTCCGCCACGATATACTAACCGAACTCTACCTATTCAAATCGATCGGGGTTTTATAGATACAGATAGCTATCAAATTCATTTAGAAGACGGATTAAACGTAGACGCCTTGCCAAACGATTCGGTTTTAGAAACCAAGTTTGGGTCGTACTATTCCTCTATAAAAAAAGATGAAAACGGTTTACTAACCTATACAAGATCTTTAACCTATAATAAAGGTATTTATCCTAAAGAAGACTATCAAGCTTTTAGGGATTTTTGGATTGCTATTTCAAAACTCGATAATGCCAAAATTGCTTTACTAACCACTAATTAAACCTATGAAATTACTACCTAACCTACTATGTATTTTAGCCATTCAAGTCTGTTTCGCACAAGATTACAGATTTGGAAAAGTATCGAAAGAAGAACTCGAAGAAACGGCTAACGCTAAAGACCCAGAAGCCCATGCAACAATTTTGTACGCTAATGAAGATGTTACGTTTAAATACGAAAAAAACAAAGGATTTACTGTTGTTACCGAAGTACAAAAACGGATAAAAATTTACGACAAAGAAGGTGTAAAATGGGCTACGGAAAGCGTAGCATTTTTCGACCCAGATAATAGTTCTAAAGGCGAAAAGTTGAAAGGACTAAAGGGCTATACTTATTCTCTAGAAAACGGAAAAATTGAAGACGTTAAATTAGATAAGGATAATGTGTTTGATGAAGCTACAAATAAATATTGGAAGCAAGTTAAATTTACGATGCCTAATATTTCCGACGGGTGTATCGTAGAGTTTCAATATAGAAAAGAATCCCCATATTTGAGTATCGATAATCAAGTATTACAGTACGATATTCCCGTAAAAAAGCTAGATTTTAGAGTTTCCATTCCAGAATATTTTCATTTTAATAAATATATAAATCCGAAAGCCTCTTATTTTCCTACCATCAAGGAAAGCAAGAAAAATAGAACAGAAAGCTTGTCTAGCAAAACAAGGACTAAAGAAGGCGGTGGGTTCTCTAACGTCGTTACAACTTACGATTCCTCGCAATGGGATTTTGTAGAAACCGTTTACGAAGCCAGTTTAACCGATATTCCAGCTTTAAAACCGGAGCCATTTGTAGATAATTTAGATATTTATCGCAGCGAAATTAATTGGGAATATGCTATGTATAAAGGTCCAGACGGAGAAATTAAAAAGTATTCCACAAATTGGGAAAGTGTAACGAAAACCATTTATGAGCATGAAGATTTTGGTGGACAATTAGCCAAATCTGGATATTTTGAAGCCGATATAGATAAACTTTTAGCCAACGTTACCAATCAAGAAGAGCGTATAGATCTAGTTTATAATTTTGTAAAATCGAAAGTGGCATGGAATGAATTTTATGGTAATTACACCGAAAACGGTGTGAAAAAAGCCTATAAAGAAGGCATAGGAAATGTAGCTGATATTAATTTAATGCTAACTGCGATGTTGCGTTATGCAGGTATTTCGGCAAACCCTGTTTTGGTAAGTACTAAAAGTAATGGTGTTCCTTTATATCCTACGCGTCAGGGATTCAATTATGTAATTTCTGCCGTTGAATTAAAAGATAAACTGATATTGCTAGACGCAACCTACAAATATGCCATGCCAAATATATTACCTTCTCGAGCATTAAATTGGCAAGGTAGAATTGTTCGTGAGCATGGGAGTTCGGCTTGGGTAAGTTTGTTGGATCAGCCAATAGCAGAGGAAGCTTGTACATTACAAGTTAAATTGCAAACAGATTTAACTGCCGAGGGGCGTGTTTTAGACAAGCTAACCAATGCCAATGCTATGAATTTTAGAAGTCGATATAATAATATGGGGAACGATGAGCGACTAAGAGCGATAGAATCTGGTAAAGGTGAAATTGAAATTTCAAATTATGAGATTAAAAATATGGACAATCTTAACGAGCCTAATATTCAATATTCTTACACTTTTAAATTAAATAGTGCTGCCGAACAAATAGGCGATCAAATTTATGTGTCTCCCATGTTATTCTTTACCAATTCGGAAAATATATTTAAACAAGAAGAGCGTTTATATCCTATAGAATTTAATCATCCACGTAGTTATACCTATAAAGTATCCGTTATGTTGCCAGAAGGATATAAAGTAGAGAGTTTACCAGAAAGTGCAAGGTTTCAATTTAAGGGTGGAGAAGGCGATTTTAGCTTTATGTCCAGCAGTAACAGCAACATGGTTGCGTTTAGAGTTAATTATAGTTTAGCCAATACTTTTGTGATTACTGATGATTACGAGCATTTTAAAACATTTTTTGGGATGATGGTTGAGAAGGAAACCGAAAAAATGGTTTTAACTAAAATTAGTACTGGAGGAACAGAATAAGTCCTATTTTTTTTAAGGATTAAAATAAATAAAATAGTAGTTTTACACAGTAAAAGAAACAAGCCGTCTAGCGTTTATGTTTTTTAAAAGCCTAAATGCTAGACGGTTTTGTATTAGAGTTGCTCAATTAACCTGAGTGTGGACTAACCAGTAGTTTATAAGTAAAATTATGGGTTAGAAAAACTATAATCATTAACAACTAATTTTCTTTTTCCAGAAGATAATAACGGAATATCATCAACATATTCTATAGTTATATTTGCATCTTTACCTAAATAGCCTTTAAATTCTGAAAGGATTTCGTTTTCTTTAGTAAACTTGGCTATAGGGTTTAATTTAAAAATATAGTCTTTTTCACCTACTTGAATAAATTGATACTGTTTTAATTCATCATATTTCCACATATTAACTGTTACTATGTGAGATGTTATCGTGTTATTGTTTGTGTCAAAGATAGTATCTACTTTTCTTCCATTGATTTGAGAAATCACTGGGGCAAGTTCTTTTCCTTTTGGATTTTCAGACATCATAGCTATATCGCCATTGTCGTATCTAATAATAGGCATGCAATAATTAAATAAGTCGGTTATCACTACACGACCATATTCACCATATTTAGCAGGTTCATCATTATCTAAATTTAAAATTTCGATATAAAAACTAGCCCAATTTATATGGAATTCTTCTCCACCAGTTCTACTTTGTTGGGCAAGCATTCCATTTTCCATGTTAGAATATCTCGATAGCGTTGGGCATTCAAAATAATGTTCCATGGTATTTTTAGCATAAGACGTTAATGCTTCAGAGTTTGCAATAATAGATTTTATATTATTGCTTTTTAAAGGCTCTGCCTTTGTCTTGTCCATATATTTGCAGAGTAATTCAAATGTAGATGCAAATCCTACTAAATTTTTGTCATTTCTATCTGCTTTTATTTTTGAAATAAACATTTTAAAATCGTCATCGGTATAATTATGAATACTATACGGTACAATATTTTCTTTCCACATCTGAAATTTGCTTTTTCTATTAATATCATTCCAAACCTTCATATAATAAAGTTTGGTGCCAAGTTGGTAACCAGCCTGTTTTGCGAAATATATAACGTCTGCGGTATTTCTTAATCGTTTGTTTTTATTATGAAATAATTTAAAAGGAGTACCTGTAGAGCCACTAGTTACTACAGGGGTGTTTTTTTTATGAATATAATCTTCCGATTTAAAGTCATTATAATTATTCCTAATTATGTTTTTGTTAATTACTGGAAAATCTTTAATTGATTTAAAATTAGAGACATCTTTATAAAATGGGGTAGTTTTACAAGCATGGTTTAGTAGGTTTAGAAGCCTATTCTCTCGAGCTGTTTTCGATGCCTCAGTGTTGTAGTTTTCTAAAATAAAATTAATATCATTATAATGGTTTTTAATATGTTTGCCTTTTAACGCATCCATTAACCAAAAAGAAATTTCACGAAAGGAGTTACTCATAAAAAATATTTATTATAATTTTTTTTAGTTTTCGAAGTCATTAAGGAAATTTAATAAATTTTGTAGAAAGAAATTTATAATATAGATGAATAGCAGTATAATTCTGTTTATTAGTTGGTTATCGTATTATTTGTAGGAATTAATTTTGTGAATAACAAGAACAGAATAAGTCCTATTTTTTTTAAGGATTAAAATAAATAAAATAGTAGTTTTACACAGTAAAAGAAACAAGCCGTCTAGCGTTTATGTTTTTAAAAAGCCTAAATGCTAGACGATTTTATATAACGACAGACAAATGAATATTGAAGATGCCCAATTAGCTGTAGATTCTTGGATAAAAGAGCATGGTGTACGCTATTTTAACGAGCTAACCAATATGGCACAACTTACAGAAGAAGTAGGAGAAGTGGCTAGAATTATAGCTAGACGTTACGGTGAGCAAAGTGAAAAAGAAAGTGATAAAAATAAAGATTTAGGTGAAGAATTAGCCGATGTTGTTTTTGTGGTACTGTGTTTAGCGAACCAAACAGGAATTAATTTACAAGATGCGTTTAATAAAAAAATGGATTTAAAAACGAAACGCGATCACGATAGGCACCACAACAATAAAAAATTAAAATAATAGCATGAATATTAGTTTACAACGTTCACAGGTACTTCAAAAACCTTTAAGTGTTACTATTACGGGGTCTAAAAGTGAATCGAATAGATTACTTGTTTTACAAGCTTTATTCCCTAATATTACACTAGAAAATCTTTCAAATTCAGACGATACAGAAGTCATGCAAATGGCTTTAAAATCTACAGATGCTGTTATCGATATTCATCATGCAGGTACCACCATGCGGTTTCTTACAGCTTACTTTTCAAGTTCTGAAGGGAAATCTGTAACCTTAACGGGGTCGAAACGTATGAAAGAGCGGCCAATTAAAATTTTAGTCGATGCTTTGCGCGATCTTGGTGCCGATATTTCTTATGTTGAAAACGATGGCTATCCGCCAATACAAATTTCAGGTAAAAAACTTACCCAAAATCAAGTCACGTTAAAAGCAAATGTTAGTAGCCAATATATTTCTGCTTTAATGTTAATTGGTTCGTCTTTAGAGAATGGACTAGTACTGACTTTAGATGGAGAAATTACCTCTGTTCCGTATATTAAAATGACCTTAAATTTATTGCATCAATTAGGCATTGAAGCAGAATTTCAAGGCCAAACAATTTCTGTTCAGCCTAAAAAAGATCTTGTGGCCGGAACAGACTTTACCGTGGAAAGCGACTGGTCTTCGGCTTCATATTTTTTTAGTATTGTAGCCTTAAGTGCCGTGGGTAAAACAATTACCTTGTCGGCTTATAAGGAAACATCGTTACAAGGCGACTCTGTTTTAGCCTCAATTTATGAGCAGTTTGGTGTGCAAACAACTTTTGAAACTAATACGATTACACTTAAAAAAGTAAAAGCAGTTTCAAAAGAAACAGTAATTACTTTAGATTTAGTTAATGCACCAGATATTGCACAAACTATTGCTGTAACTTGTTTCGGACTAGGAATTGCTTGCGATTTATCTGGATTACATACTTTAAAAATTAAGGAAACCGACCGATTAGAAGCGCTTAAAACAGAGCTTGAAAAATTGGGAGGTACTGTTTTTATAACGGATAAAAGTTTAAAATTGGAACCTTCAGATAATATAGTAGAGAATGTTGCTATAGATACGTATAACGATCATAGAATGGCTATGGCTTTTGCTCCTTTGGCACTTAAAACAACCATGCGAGTAAACGACGCTGAGGTTGTGTCTAAATCGTATCCAGAATTTTGGAGCGATTTAAAAAATATTGGCTTTATAATTAACGAAGATTAATTGATGTCCATTTAAAAAGTACTGTAAATAAAAACGGATTGGCTATACCAATCCGTTTTTGCATTAAAAGAATTAAAACAAACTAATAAATCACAATTTATAAACTCTTACCCAATCAATAAATACCGAGCAAGGAAATTCTGCTTCTGAAACAATTGGTCCGCCGTAAGTGTAGTTTGAGCCACCAACACCTGCGCTTAAAATGGCGTACATGCTATGCTCGAAAGGATGCCATTCATCAAAATGGTTGGAGTATTCCGATACCGTTACGCGTTTTCCATTTATTGTTGTAACCGATTTTTGATCTTGTCCATCAACATGATGTCCGTCGCCATCATTGAAATAATGAATATGATACACATTGCCATCTACAAAAAATTCTAAGCGATCGTTAAACCAATCGATACCATAGGTGTGAAAACCAGCACTTCCAGCACGAAAATCGTCCTCTAATGGTGGGTAGTTTCCGTATTCCGGATCTGTAGGATTAGGGGTTTGCTTGGTTTCGTAATTATAATATCCGCCCAAATGCCCATGATTCCAGTCATGATATTCGTTGTTTTCCCATGCCCAAGCATAATGTACCGAGCCTAAATTGTTATACGGGATAGCGCCTGCATATTCCATAATATCGATTTCTCCGCCTTGTGGCCACATTAAATGATCTTGTCCTTTTGGAATCTCTTGTGGCATTAGCCAAAAGGCAAATCCTTGACCTTGGTGTCGAACGTCACGCCCGTAAACTCGTGACACAATACGATGTCCTGGTCCCCAAGAAGCCTTATTATGCGTACGAATTCTTCCGCTAGTATAATTTCTATCCATATAACTTTCTTTTCGTGTGGTAATGACTAAACATCCACCATCGGCACCTTTTATATCGTCCTGAAAACTTACATTTTCTTTTCGGTCTGTAGCATAATCCAATTGTCCAGTTCCCCAATCACCATTAATTCCTGTTCCTGTTTCGTAACTCCATTTGGTAGTGTCTAAAGTGCCAGAATTAAACTCGTCAGACCAAACCAATTCTCCTGCATTGTCGTAATTCTCATCCTCTGAAACAAAAACACGTATACTAATTTGTTTCGTTAACAGTTGGTTTCCATTTAAGGCACGGACTTCAATAGAATAGTCATTTGTTCCACCTTTTAAGAATTGGTGTAAAAAATAATTTGAATTGAAATTTTTGGTTTGATTTTCTATAACGATTTGATACGATGTTGCATTAACTGCCGAAATCTCAAATTCTACATTCCCGCTACCGTCGCCATAGGGAGTTGAATCGCTAAAACCTACAATATTAGTTTTTACCGAAAGATCTGACAATATTGGTTCTTTGGTGTCCTGCGAATCTGAATCGCTACACGAATGCATTATTAAAACCATGCCTAGAAAAAGAAGATCGAGAGGCCTCATAGTTCTAATTTTTAACAAACTCTAATTTTGAATATGCGTTAACGGTAGAATTACTGCCAATAAAAATATGGAAATCTCCAGCTTCTGTTTCCCACTTTTTATTTGCGGTAAAAAAGGACAATAATTCTGCGGTAATTTTAAAGCTTACTGTTTTAGTTTCTCCTGGTTTTAATTCTATTATTTCAAAACCTTTTAATTCCTTAATTGGGCGTGTTATGCTTCCTACCAAATCACGAATATATAGCTGAACAATTTCTTTTCCTTCTCGCTTTCCTATGTTTGTTATGTCTACTGAAGCCGTAACAGTTTCATTAGGATGAAATGAATTTGAAGATAGTTTTACTTCGGAATATTTAAATGAAGTATAACTCAGTCCGTAACCAAATGGAAACAATGCTTCGTTAGATACATCGTTATGATGTGAATAGGTAACTTCTTTATTAGCTGAAGGTCTTCCGGTATTTTTTTGATTATAATAAAAAGGTTCTTGCCCAACTGCTCTCGGAAAAGATACAGGTAGTTTTCCTGAAGGGTTGTCGTCTCCAAACAAGACATCGGCAACGGCATTTCCGTGCTCAGAACCTAAATGCCAAACCTCTAAAATGGCAGGTATATGGTCTGCCGCCCACGAAATTTCCATAGGTCTACCATTCATTAAAACCAATACAATATTTTTGTTAACGGCATAAACGGCTTCCAATAATTCTTGTTGTAATCCTGCAAAGCCAATGTTTGCCTGACTTCTGCCTTCCCCAGATTGAAAGGCATCTTCACCTAAAACCATAAGTACAACATCTGCATGTTTCGCTATAGTTATTGCCTCATTAAATCCTGAGGTATCGGTAGTGTTTAAAGTTAAGGGCGCTAAAAATGAACGTTCGCCAATAGATAAATCGGTGCCTTTTGCATAGCTGATATTCGCATTTTTGCCCATGGCATTTGTTATGCCTTCTAAAACGGATACAGCAGAATTTTTTTCACCTTGAGCTCTCCAATTTCCTATCGGGCTGTCTTTATCGTTTGCTAAAGGTCCGATTACTGCAATGTTTTTTGCTGTTTTACTTAAAGGTAAAAGGCTTTTCTCGTTTTTTAAAAGCACTATAGATTTTTTAGCGACATCTCTGGAAATAGCTAAATGCTCTTTGGTTAAAATATCTGTTTTTTCGCGTTTTGCATTACTATATCGGTAAGGGTCATCGAATAATCCAAGACGGAATTTTACACGAAGTACGCGTTTCACGGCATCATCAATCAACGCTATATCTAATCTGTTTTGTTCAACTAAGGTTTTTAATCCATCTTCGTAAACACGACCTTCCATATCCATATCACTACCTGCATGAATAGCAAGATTCGCTGCCTCTAATTTGTTTTTTGCTACACCATGAGGGATTAATTCAGCTATAGAGCCCCAGTCTGAAACCACAAAACCATCGAACCCCCATTCGCCTTTTAATAACGTACGTTGTAAATAGGAATTCGCAGTTGCTGGCTGTCCGTCAATTTCATTAAATGCATTCATAAAGGTGGCAACTCCGGCGTCGGAAGCTGCTTTGAAAGGCGGTAAAATAACATTTTGTAGCTCGTGTTCTCCAATATTTACAGTATTATAATCCCGGCCAGATTCTGCAAACCCATAACCTGCAAAATGTTTAGCGCAGGCAGCAATGGTATGGGGGTCGGATAAATCGTTTCCTTGAAAACCTTGAATTCTAGCAACCCCGATAGCGCTTGTTAAAAAAGGGTCTTCTCCAGAACCTTCCATTATTCGTCCCCAGCGGGCATCTCGAGAAACATCAATCATAGGAGCAAACGTCCAATGCAAACCTTCCGCAGATGCTTCTTTGGCCGCAATACTTGCACTCAGTTTCATGGCTTCTAAATCCCAACTGGCACTTTCTGCTAGCGGGGTGGGGAATATGGTTTTGTAGCCATGAATCACATCATAACCAAAAATTAAAGGGATTTTTAATCGAGAATGTTCCATAACTAAACTTTGGGCTTCTCGTGTGGCTTCAACCGTAAGGACATTTAACATGGATCCCACGTCTCCGTTTTTAAGTTTTTCTAACTTGGTTTTGTTATCAATATCTGATGGAATACCGGTAACATCCCAACTTCCGTTGTATTGATTTAGCTGGCCTATTTTTTCTTGTAAGGTCATTAACGATAAAACAGAGTCTACTTTATGCTCTAAAGTTGCTTCAATAATTGTATTATTTTGAGCGGTAGATTTACCTGTGAAAATTAAAAGTGCTAAAATGAAAAGCAATTTAGGTTGTAGATGTCGCATAGTTTCTATTTTAAACGTTAGGGGTTAGCATTCCAATTTTCTTAATATTATAAGTTGGATGTAACGAGTTTGTAATTAAATCTTTTAGCTGAGTTCGTTTGGGTAAAATTACCAATTACTCGTGTTAAATGGAGAAATAGTACCTATACAAAAATTATACAACTTGAAAAATGTCTATTAATTTACTTAAAAAAGAGCTAAGTATTGTAAGTTACAGTAGGGCTTAATCTTTTTTATTAAAGGCATAATACCTATATGATGTGGGAAAATCAAGGGATAGGATTACATCATCATAAATATAGGGATGTAGTGTTTATGATGTGGTGATTTTTACGATTAGCATAAGGTATGGAGAATATAAACACAGTTTTGTAGCATATTTTATGGTAAAGATGAGCTGAAAAAAATTAATTGTAGTGTTTTTTTGCGGAACATGTCTGTATAAAAAGGGTTAACTATTTAGTTTAATGCCGTATTTATAATCCATTTTGAACTATACGTTAAACCAAACAAATACATATGGATTATTAATAAAAAAAGGGAAGCCGAAGCCTCCCTTATATAAATGCATTGGACGATTAATTCCAGAACAAGCTATAAAGCATAACTAAAATAATCATCACGGCAAATGCTCCAATATTAAATGTCGGACTCGTTTTAAATGTTTCCTTTTTAATTTCAATACCCTTGGCGTCATCGGCTCCATTATGCTGAATTAAACTAGCAATTGCAATAACAATCATGGTCAAGATAAATGTGTATCCCATTTGATCCATAAAAGGGACATCTACAAAAAACGGACTTGTAGACCATTGGTGAGATGCAACTTTGAAATATAGCGCGATTGGAATGGATGCTAAGGCTCCAATAATAGCAGCTTTGTTTGTTGTTTTCTTCCAGAATAAACCTAAAATAAATACAGCTAAAATACCTGGACTTACAATTCCTGTATATTCTTGAATAAATTGAAACGCTTGGTCAATCCCTCCTAAAAGAGGCGCCATAATACATGCAATAACTAAAGCAACAGCTGCAGAAATTCTACCCATGTTTACAGTTTGCTTAGAACTCGCATTTTTATTGATGTATTGCTTGTAAATATCCATTGTATAAATGGTAGATGTCGAATTTAGCATCGATGCTAAAGACGATACTATCGCGGCTGCCAACGCGGCAAAAGCGACACCTTTTAATCCTGTTGGTAGAAATTGTAATAACCACGGGTAGGCTTTATCAGCTTGTTCTAGAGATGGCAAATTCTTTAATCCAGCTTCTCCCAAACTTGCTAAAATTTCAGGGTCGTTTACCATGACATAAGCTGCAATTCCTGGAATTACAACAATTAAAGGGATAATTAATTTTAAGAAAGCAGCTAGTAAAATACCTTTTTGTGCTTCTCTTAAAGATTTAGCAGCTAAAGTTCGTTGTATAATATATTGGTTGAATCCCCAATAGTATAAATTCGCAACCCACATACCTCCAACTAATACGCCAATTCCTGGTAAGTTTTTGTATTCCGGGTTCGATTTATCTAATATCATGGCAAAACGATCAGGCACTTCTTCGTATACAACTTTAAGTCCTTCCATCATACCATGTCCTCCAGAAACCGTATTTAATGCTAAGTAGGTTGTAGCAAGGCCTCCAAGGACTAAAAACACCACTTGAATCACGTCGGTCCAAGCAACTGCCGAGAGTCCACCATATAAGGAATAAGCAGCTGCAAACAGTGCTAAACCTATAACTCCATATATCATTGGTATTCCCATAATGGTTTCCAATGCTAATGAGCCTAAATATAATACCGAGGCTAAATTAACAAAAACATATAGGGCTATCCAGAATATGGCGAGTATGGTTTTTAAGTTTGTAGAATATCGTTTTTCAACGAATTCTGGAATGGTATATAACCCTTTTTCAATGAAAATAGGAAGAAAATATTTTCCAACTATTAGTAAAGTTAAAGCGGCCATCCATTCATAAGAAGCAATAGCCAGTCCGGAAGCGAAGCCAGATCCAGACATACCTATAAATTGTTCGGCAGAAATATTTGCAGCAATTAAAGAGGCCCCAATGGCCCACCATGGTAAAGATTTACCTGCTAGAAAATAATCTTCGGCATTTTTTTCATGTCCTTTTTTGTCTCTCGACATCCATAATCCTACACCTAAAATAAGGATAGCATACGCCACGAAGATGAAATAATCTAAAAATTCAAATTGAGTAGTCATAATTAGTTATTGGTTAGTTTGTTGTGTGGTAAATATAGCAAAATATCGTAAAAATTTATTTCAAGGGTGTCATTTGACTCGCTTTTGATGTCTATGTTGTTGTTTTTTAGTTATTTATGAAGGTAAAAATCTCAAATAAAAAATAAGCACAATTTAATACAACGTTTTCGAAACCTGCTTATTTTTAGGAATTCAATCAATAAAGGCAGAGTTCTTATCGATTAAATCAAAAAAACTGTATGTAAATTACTAAAATTACAATCTGTTTAAAAACTAATTTAATTATGAAAACTATATTCCATGAAATAAAGAAACCCTTAGTATTAATAATGATGTTATTTTTTTGTTTTTCATGTGCAACTATACCTAAAAATGCTAAGGCTGTATTAGGGTTCGAGAAATCTAAATATTTGGGAAAATGGTATGAAATCGCACGATTGGATTTTAAGTATGAAAAAAACTTAAATAATACCACAGCAGAATATTCATTAAATCCAGACCAGTCGATAAAGGTTGAAAACAAGGGCTATAATTATAAAAAGGAAAAATGGGAATCTTCAACCGGTCGAGCGAAATTTGTTGAAGCCGATTCCATAGCTAAACTTAAGGTCTCCTTTTTCGGTCCGTTTTATTCGGGCTATAATGTAATAGCTGTAGAAAACGATTATTCTTATGCTTTGGTTGCTGGAAAAAGTTTAGATTATTTATGGATTTTATCACGAGAAGAAACAATTCCCGAATCAATTAAAACCAAATTTCTAGAACAAGCCAAAACGATAGGTTACGATACAACCGATTTAATTTGGGTAGAACATAATAAATAATAAACCTATCATATTGTTGTTGTATTGTTATTTTTTTATTGAAGAATTTATAAACTTTTTGCATATTTACAGTATCGCTTAAATATTAATCAATAACGATAGAACAATATGAAAAAATTAGTTGCAGAATTTATAGGAACCATGTGGCTGGTATTAGGAGGTTGCGGTAGTGCTGTTTTAGCAGCCGGTTACCCAGAATTAGGGATTGGCTTTGTAGGAGTTGCCATGGCATTTGGATTAACAGTATTAACCATGGCGTATGCTATAGGACATATTTCAGGTTGTCATTTAAATCCGGCTGTTTCAATTGGTTTAGCCGTAGGTGGCAGATTCGATAAAAAAGAACTTGTACCTTATATCATAGCCCAAGTTCTTGGTGGTATTTTAGGAGCAGGAATTTTATATGCTATTGCATCGGGGAAAGCTGGTTTCGAACTTGGCGGATTTGCAGCCAATGGGTATGGCGAACATTCTCCAGACGGTTATAATATGATGTCGGCATTAGTTACCGAGGTGGTAATGACCTTTATGTTTTTAATAATAATTCTTGGTGCAACACACTCTAAGGCTCCAAAAGGATTTGGAGGTTTAGCCATTGGTTTAGGTTTAACATTAATTCACCTAATAAGTATCCCTGTTACTAATACATCTGTAAACCCTGCGCGTAGTACTAGTCAGGCTTTATTTGTGGGAGATTGGGCTTTGGGTCAATTGTGGTTGTTTTGGGTTGCACCAATAGTAGGAGCTATTTTGGCTGGACTAGTTTATAAATTTATTTCTCCAGAAAAAGTGTAGACTTTTGTAAGTGAAACTAACGTTGTTTTTATTTTGCAAATTATCTGATATTTAATATCTTAGAATACTAACTATTAAAAATTAAAATATGAGAAGTCTCCTTTGGCTTGTAGCCGTAATCTGTATTATAGTTTGGGTATTAGGTATGCTAGATATTGTACCCGGATTAGCAACAAGTAGTTTACTCCACATTCTTTTAGTTATTGCCATTATTGTAATTCTTTATAATATTATTTCAGGACGTAAACCACTTTAGGACTTAATTTTGTTATTCAAATAAAAATCTACTTTCAAGAACTAGTTTTGGGAGTAGATTTTTATTTTTACCTAAAATTCATAGTATTCAATATGGGAAAAAAGACTAATCACATTTCAAAAAGGATACAATCTTTTATAAGTAAACAGAACATGTTTTTTGTTGGAACTGCTGCCGATGAAGGTCGGGTAAACATTTCACCAAAGGGGATGGATAGTTTCCGAGTTATTAATAAAAATAAAATTATTTGGTTGAATCTTACTGGAAGCGGAAACGAAACGGCTGCTCATCTTTTAAAGCATAATAGAATGACAATAATGTTTTGTGCTTTCGAAGGGAATCCGCTTATCCTAAGACTTTATGGAACGGCTAAAATTTTTCATCCACGAGATAGTGAATTTAATACGTATATATCGCATTTTCCTACTACAGTAGGGGCGCGTCAGATTATTGAAATGGATGTGGATTTGGTGCAGACTTCTTGTGGCTTTGCAGTACCGCTTATGGAATATAAAGCAGATCGGGACACTCTTGTAGAGTGGTCTGAAGAGAAAGGGCAGAAGGGCATAGAAGAATATTGGATTGAAAAAAACTCGGAAAGCATAGATGGGTTTGAAACCAAAATTACTAATAACTAAAGTTTAGTATGACTACTCATCTCGCCATAGCGTACTCTAAAATACCAACGCCAAACACTGTTATTGAATATATTACCCAGAGTGATAATCCTTTGCTATCGGAATATAAGGGAAAACAGGGCACTTTTCTATCGAACGCTATTTTAGATGAATTTGTAAAAGCAGAATTACTTCACGATGAATATACCTTAACCCAAGACACTAAGCGTAAACTATTATCGCTTTCTAGTGGCGAACGTAAAAAAGCTTTTTTTGAATATGTGTTGCAAGACAAACCGGAGTTTTTAGTCGTTGTTAATCCATTTGATGCCTTAGACGTTGCTAATGTTGCCGAATTAAAAAAGCGTATCACGATCCTCTCGGAAACGATTCCTATCGTTCAATTTTTTAGTAGAAAAAACGATATTTTACCGTTCGTTCAGTTTGTTTTAAAGCTTAATGAGGATACGTTTAGCCTGCAGCCCATTACCGACTTTTTAGATGTTGAAGGGCGAAAACCAGATTTTCAGTTTAAGAATCCTATTCCGCAACCCATTTCGAAGCCTAATCGATCTTATCCTGCAATTTTAGTCGATTTAAAAAAAGTTAATGTTAGTTATAACGACAAACCTATTTTAAAAGATATAGATTGGACTATCAAAAAAGGTGAATTCTGGGAATTAAAAGGGGCAAACGGCACTGGAAAGTCTACCTTATTAACCATGATGATAGGCGATAATCCGAAAGCTTACGGGCAAGAGGTTTATTTATTTGGAAAGAAAAGGGGATCTGGAGAAACGGTTTGGGATATTAAACGCAACATGGGCTATTTTACGCCAAGCATGATGCATTTATTTAACGGGCAACATTCTGCTTTAAATATGATTATTTCAGGGTTAAAAGATAGTATCGGATTGTACCAAAAACCTACAGATTTAGAAGTCGATTTAGGAAAAAAATGGTTAAAACTAATAGGTTTAGATACCTTAAAAAATGAAAACTATTATTATTTATCTGAAACGAATAAGCGTTTAATTTTAATATGCCGGGCCATGATTAAACATCCGCCTTTAATTATCTTAGATGAGCCTACGGTTGGATTAGACGATACAGGAGCTTTGGTGTTTATTAATTTGGTTCAGAAAATTGCTAAAGAAAGTAAGACGTCTATTTTATATGTCTCTCATAAAACAGAAGCAGCTTTAAAACCCAAGCATGTATATCTTTTAGAAAAAACGAAAAACGGATCGATTGGTAAGATTGTTCAGCCTTAAATAGTAAGCGAAAAAATGTAAATGATAGAAAAAAACACAAGTAATTCGGTACACGTTCCAAAATATATTTTACCGCTTATAATCGTATCTCAATTTTGCTGTACATCACTTTGGTTTGCGGGAAATGGGGTCATGGATGCGCTAATAGAAACTAACCATTTAGAGGCTTCGGTATTAAGTTTTTTAACTTCGGCAGTACAGTTTGGTTTTATATTAGGGACCTTTGTTTTTGCTTTGTTTTCCATTTCAGATCGGTTTTCACCTTCAAAAGTTTTTATGATGAGTGCCATACTAGCGGCATGTTTCAATTGTGGGTTAGTATTAGAAAATCAACCGCTTATAATTTTACTTTTATTACGATTTTTTACGGGTTTTTTTCTTGCGGGTATCTACCCTGTAGGGATGAAAATCGCCGCCGATTATTACCATCAAGGATTAGGGAAAGCCTTGGGGTTTTTAGTAGGAGCATTAGTTTTGGGAACGGCTTTTCCACATCTTTTAAGTAATGTCTTGCAGCAATTTCCATGGCAAATGGTTATTTATACCACTTCGCTACTTTCGGTTTTAGGGGGAGTGCTTATTGTTTTGTTTGTTCCCGACGGACCGTTTCGGAAATCGAGCTCGAAGGTAGATGTAACTATTCTTTCTAAGCTGTTTAAAGACCGTGAATTTAAGGCTGCTGCCTTTGGTTATTTTGGTCATATGTGGGAGCTTTATGCCTTTTGGGCTTTTACACCTATACTTTTAAAAACGTATAATGTGTTGCATCCAGGAACCAATTTAAATATTGCATTGTATTCCTTTATCATTATAGCTAGTGGCACACTAAGTTGTTGTGTTAGCGGTATTATGTCGAAAATAAAAGGTTTAAAACGCTCTGCCTATTACATATTGTTAGCCTCAACCGTGTGTTGTTTGATATCTCCGTTTTTTTTCTACATTAATTCAGCTTCATTGTTTGTGCTGTTTTTAATATTTTGGGGTATGGTGGTTGTGGCCGATTCTCCATTGTTTTCAACTTTAGTAGCGTATAATACACGACCAGAAACCAAAGGAAGTGCTTTAACGATAGTGAATTGTATTGGGTTTTCTATTACTATTATTAGTATTCAGACCTTAGGATTTTTACAAACTATAATGCATCCTATGTTTATGTTTGTGTTTTTAGCGATTGGCCCAATATTAGGTTTAATAGCTTTAAATAAGAGTAAAGCTAGGTAATTATCCTTTTATTTATATTAAACTGAAATTATATGCGAATCCGATTTGTAAATTAATTTCAGTGCATTCCAGAATTACTATTTTTTTGAAGCATTCAACCTGCGAATCAATAATACAAATACAGCTAAATTGAATACAATAAGGACTAATCCTAGAATCTTAGGATTTGAGATCGTATACCAATTAAAAACTTGATTTAATCCGAATACGATTAAGCACAAACCTGATAGTAAAAGTAAGAGTGTCTCGCGTTTCATAAGAAAAAAAGTTATTAGTTGTCTTTTTTATAAACATGTGGATTTTCAACAATTCCTTTTTTGAATATTTTTCTGATATTCATTCTTAAAAAGGAATCTAATTTTAAAATCTGATTGGTTACAGTTTGTTCAGGACGGCCTCTAAAGGTCGTTACATGAAACCTGTCGGAAGGTTGAAGTGGTTGGTCTGAAAAATAATAATTAGATACACATTGCCTAGAGGCATTGGCAGTAACGGGACTTACCGAATGCCAAGACGCCTGGTGTGTGGCCATAACAATAAGCCGGTTGAATTTTGAATGTACAACAACTTGCTTCTTTTTAAGGCCGTTAGGCCAAAGTTCTAAGTGGCCGCCATTATCATCGTTCCAATTCGGACTTACATAAAATAATAAATTTAAAGCACGCCAACGGTTGCGCTCTATATCGTGAGAATTGTCGAGATGCGGGTTTAAAAATTGACCTTTATGCATGGCCGATAATCCTCCTGCATACAGTTTGTCATCGGGATATAAATCCTCTATTTTGCAGATGTCACAAATGTGCGATACTATAGTTTTGTCTTGAAACGCATAAATAGCTTCTTCTAAAATAGGGTGATACTTATTCATTTGAGCTGCGACATGTTTGTGTTCTCGCAAGCTCTTTTTAAGTGTCATGTCTTCTGGCGAAGGGAAATTTTTATGAATATCATTAACAATGTCTACCGGTAAAACATCATCTAAATAAAAATAGCCTATACCGTTTTTAGACGATTCGAATTGGTGCCTTAAGGACTCTTTTTCGGTATTTAGCCGTTCAGAAATTAAATCTGCTAAACTGTGTCTGTCTACCGTATTACTGTTCATTACTATAATTAATTAAGTCTTTTAAGGCTAGCAGATTTTGAAAAATGCTGTTATTAAAGAACGATTCAAAACTCTAGAGGATCTACTAAAGCGGATTAGCGCTAAAGGTATCTCCTTGCTGAATATCGCCAGTTTCGAAACCTTTTTTAAACCAACGCATACGCTGTGCGGAAGTTCCATGAGTAAAAGAATCGGGAACTACATGGCCTGTAGCTTCTTTTTGTAAACGGTCGTCTCCAATGGCATTGGCAGCATTTAAAGCTTCTTCTAAATCGCCATCTTCCATCATGTTAGAAATTTCTTGAGAGTGATGTGCCCAAACACCGGCAAAGAAATCGGCTTGAAGCTCTAATCGAACAGAGTATTTATTGTATTCTACTTCGCTTAACTGACTTCTTAAGCGTTCCATTTTATCTGAAATTCCCATTATTTTCTGAACATGGTGTCCAACTTCATGGGCAATAACATAGGCTTGGGCAAAATCTCCCGGAGCATTCATTCGTCTCGCCATTTCGTCAAAAAAGCTTAAATCTAAATATAATTTTTCATCACCAGGGCAATAGAAAGGTCCCGTAGCACTAGAAGCGGCACCACAAGCAGAGGCAACAGATCCGGTGAAAAGGACTAAAGTAGGCTCTCTGTAATTAGGAATAAGTTGATTCCATACATCCTCGGTACTCGCTAAAATGGTTTTACTAAATTGTGCAAGTTCTTCATCTTCTTGTGTTGGAGTATAACTAGAAGATTGTGTTGTAACTGGACCTCCGCCTAATAACTGACTTACTAAATTCAAAGGGTTAAAACCGGTAACGACACATAAAACAACGGCAATAGCAACGATAATTAAGCCTTTTTTAGAAAACAATAACTTAACCAATGGTATAAGTAATAAAGGGTTAATACCTCCTAATCCTCTACCTGTACTTGGCCCTCTTTGACCTCTTCTGTCTTCAACATTCGAACTTTGTCTTTTACCTTGCCATTTCATAATAACTTGTGCTTTTGTTTAATTCTCTTAAAATAAAATTACTCATTTTTTTAGTACATCTAAAAAGTAATTTCGAATAAATTTTTAAATCATTTAACAATATTACCAATAGAATTTAAAAAGTAGGCTAAATAAATTAAATTATTTTGATGCCTTATCCGTTTAGTTGAATTTTCGGTGGTAAACAATATATTTTTAGATATAAGGATTGTCTGTTCTCATATTGTAAGTAGGATAGCTTTAATAGGGGGGTAAATTGCTATCCTCTTAAAAATATAAGCAAAAAAAATCCCAAAACTAAAGGAAGAATTGGGATTTTAATACATTATATGTGGTTTTGAACCAAGCGGTATTTAGTGAGCGGAACCTCCCGAAACAGGCCCGATTGGCATAATAACTTTACCGTAAACTTCGTTTAAAAGCGTTGCTACACCTGTGTAAATTGCTGCCGCGCCACAGATTATACCCTCTATTCCTGTAAATGTTTTTATTACCTTATTTCCTGTGTAATCCCCTAAAGCTAATAAGAAAAATAAAATGGCTAAGGTTGCAAACACAAACTGTAGAGCTTTATTAATTTTTAGAGTCCCTATAAAAAGTAGCGACGTGAAAATTCCCCACATAATTAAATACGCAATCATTGCGGTATTCGAAGTGCTCTCTATTAAATTTAATTTTGGCATTACAATGAGTCCTACTAGAGTTAACCAGAAAAAGCCGTAAGATATAAAAGCGGTCATCCCGAAACTGTTATTTTTTTTAGACTCTAAAATACCAGCTATAATTTGAGCTAAACCACCATAAAAAATCCCCATAGCTAAAATCATAGAATTCATTTCGTAAAAACCGGCATTGTGTAGGTTTAATAAAACGGTAGTCATACCAAAGGCTAAAAGTCCTAATGGACCAGGGTTTGCCGAGTTGTCTTTAATTAATACTGTTGATTGTTCCATCTATTTATGTTATGTTAAACTATTAAAATTCTTTATGAGGTTTACAGGCTTAATTTTTTATAATGATCCCTTTTAAATTACCTTTGATAAAGGAGGTTATTCCGTTAAAAATTACGCTTGTAAAAAGTGCGGCAAAAATAGGCAATTTTAGCATATACTCTCGTGGTTTTTAGCTTTTTCTGTTTAAAAAATAATAACTTAAATGTTTAAGTAATTTGATTAAAAATATTAGTGTATTAGGTTGTGGTTGGTTAGGGCTGCCATTGGCAGAAATATTGGTAGACCAAGGCTATTTGGTTAAAGGGTCTACAACACAAACGGACAAGCTAAAAGTGCTAGAAGCCGAAGGTATAGCTCCGTTTTTAATTGATATTAATCACGGTGCGATAGCGTCAACATTTTTGGATTCCGAAGTAGTAATCATTTTAATAACGTCTAAAGATTTGGATAGCTTTACACGGTTAATCCAGGAGATAGAGGCGTCTGCCATTAAGCATGTTATTTTTGTAAGTTCCACTTCGGTTTACCCTAACACCAACGGGATAGTTACAGAGACGAGTGAAACCAAATCTAGTCCGTTGTTAGATATCGAAAATGCATTCCGAAGTAACACGCATTTTAGTACAACTATAATCCGTTTTGGAGGGCTTTTTGGCTACCAAAGAAAACCGGGTAATTTTATTCGTGCCCGTAATATTATTCCCAATCCCGAGGGGTTTGTAAATCTGATTCATCAAGACGATTGTGTGTCTATTCTTACAGCAATAATAAGGCAAAATGTTTGGGGAGAAATCTTTAATGCCTGTGCCGATTCTCACCCAAAACGAGCCGATTTCTACACAAAAGAAATGGCAAAAGTAGAGCGATTTCATCCTGTCTTGGATCCTTCAACTAAAAACGAATATAAAATCGTAAGTCCGAAGAAACTTATAGATCGATTAAATTTTCAGTTTAAATATTCAGATTTAATGGCGTATTAAATCTCGTTAAAAGGTCTGAAATTTAACACTAGGTTTAAAAAAGACTAAAATATCTGCTTACAAAACACGCACTAACAGTAGGATTTACGAATTAAATAAATAATAATCATCTATTTACTTGACAACGCCTATCTGCAGATTGTATATTTGCGGCTTGCTTACAACATTTTTGTGAAATTAGAGTAGTCTAATTCGCATAATATTTCAAAACAAAATATCATAAAATGAAATTATCACACTTTAATTTTAATCTACCTGAAGAATTATTAGCCGAAGACCCATCAGAAAACAGAGATGAGTCGCGCTTAATGGTTTTAGATAGAAAAAATCAAACTATTGAACACAGACAGTTTAAAGATATCATCGATTATTTTGATGAAGATGACGTGATGATTCTTAATGATACTAAAGTATTTCCTGCGCGTTTATTCGGAAATAAAGAAAAAACTGGCGCACGTATTGAAGTGTTTTTATTAAGAGAATTAAACGAAGAGCAACGCCTTTGGGACGTTTTAGTTGATCCAGCGCGTAAAATTAGAATTGGAAATAAATTATATTTTGGAGACGACGATACCTTAGTAGCCGAAGTTATAGATAACACGACTTCTAGAGGACGTACCTTACGTTTCTTATACGATGGGTCGTATACAGAGTTTAGAAATAAACTTAAAATATTAGGAGAAACACCACTACCAAAATATATTAAAAGAGAAGTTAAGGCAGAAGATGAAGAACGTTACCAAACCATTTATGCTAAGCATGAAGGAGCCGTTGCAGCGCCAACAGCAGGTTTACACTTCTCTAAACACTTATTAAAACGTTTAGAAATTAAAGGTGTTAAATTTGCCGATGTTACCTTACATGTAGGTTTAGGAACTTTTAACCCAGTAGAGGTAGAAGATTTATCGAAGCATAAAATGGATAGCGAAGAAGCTATTATTGATGCTAAAGCGGTAGATATTATTAATACAGGAATTAAAGATAAGCGTCGTGTTTGTGCGGTAGGTACAACATCTATGCGTGCTATTGAAAGTTCAGTGTCTTCGCATGGTACTTTAAATGAATTTAATGGTTGGACAAATAAATTTATTTTCCCTCCTTACGATTTTAGTATCGCGAATTGTATGATTACTAACTTCCATACGCCAAAATCGACTTTATTAATGATGGTTTCTGCATTTGCTGGTCACGATTTTCTTAAAAAAGCGTACGACGAAGCGGTTAAAGAAGGATACAAATTTTATAGCTATGGTGATGCCATGTTAATTATATAAGTTATAAAAACCATATACATTTAAAAGCCTTGTTCGTCAAGGCTTTTTTTATAGATTTAAGAGTCAAGGATTAGTACATAAAGCTAATTACATTTTAATTACTTTTGCAGTATTATGGCAAACAAGAAAAAGGACGTTCGGGCATTAACTAAAGATCAACTTCGAGACTTTTTTGTATCGCAAGGCGATCAAGCGTTTCGTGGAAATCAGGTTTACGAATGGTTATGGAGTAAAGGAGCTCATCAATTTACAGACATGACCAATCTCTCTAAAGAGACCCGACAAATGTTAGAAGATAACTTTGTAATAAACCATATTAAAGTCGACACCATGCAGCGCAGTAGTGATGGTACTGTTAAAAATGCGGTACAATTGCATGACGGTTTGGTGGTCGAGTCGGTTTTAATTCCAACAAAAAGCAGAACAACCGCCTGTGTTTCTAGTCAGGTAGGCTGTAGTTTAGATTGTAGATTTTGCGCAACTTCACGTTTAAAACGTATGCGTAATTTAAATCCAGACGAGATTTACGACCAGGTGGTAGCTATAGATAATGAAAGTCGATTATATTACGACAGACCTCTAAGTAATATCGTTTTTATGGGGATGGGCGAACCACTTATGAACTATAACAACGTTATTAAAGCCATAGATAAAATTACCGATGTTGAAGGTTTAGGCATGTCGCCAAGACGTATTACGGTATCGACCTCTGGTGTGCCTAAAATGATACGAAAAATGGCCGACGACGCCGTGAAATTTAAACTGGCCGTATCCTTGCACTCGGCAATCGATGAGGTGCGTACTTCAATTATGCCATTTAATGAAACCTTTCCTTTAGCCGATTTAAGAAGTGCTTTAGAATATTGGTTTAGTAAAACAAAAAGTAGAATTACCTACGAATATGTGGTATGGAAAGGTATAAACGATAAACGAAAGGATGTTGAGGCTTTGGTTCAGTTTTGCAAATTTGCACCAAGTAAAGTCAATTTAATTGAATATAATCCTATCGACGATGGCGAGTTTCAACAAGCGCCAGATGAAGCCATAGACATGTACGTAAAAGTACTTGAAGCCAATAACATTACAGTCACTATAAGACGCTCTCGCGGGAAAGATATCGATGCTGCTTGCGGACAGCTTGCCAATAAAAGTTAGTTCCTGCATTAACAGAATAATTAAAAGTATTTAAAACAAATTAGTATGACGTATCCTTGGGGACATGACAAACGGTATAACGATTACAGTTCGTATATAAAAACCGTATTCAAAGAGCGCGTACAAAAGGTGTCTGTAGATGCGGGTTTTTCTTGTCCCAATCGCGATGGAAGTAAAGGATTTGGCGGATGCACGTTTTGTAATAATTCTACTTTTAATCCGGCCTATTGTAGCGACGGAAATTCTATAACCAGCCAGATAGATACCGGTATTGGTTTTTTTGCCGAGAAATATAAAACACAAAAATACTTAGCTTATTTTCAAGCTTACAGTAATACTTACGAAAGTTTAGATGTACTTAAAAAGCGATACGAAGAAGCCTTAGCTCACCCAAAGGTTATTGGCTTGGTTATTGGTACACGACCAGACTGTATAAGCGACGAACTTTTGGCGTATTTGTCTACCTTAAGTAAGCAGTATTATGTGACTATAGAGTATGGGATTGAGTCTACAAACAATACCACGCTTTTAGATATTAATCGTGGTCATGACTATCAAACGGGAGTAGAAGCTATAATGAAAACGCATGCTGCAGGTATTCATGTTGGAGCGCATTTAATTTTAGGACTTCCTGGTGAGCAAAACGCAGATATTTTAAATCATGCTAAAGAAATGTCTAAATTACCATTAAATTTCTTGAAACTGCACCAATTACAATTGGTAAAAGGATCGATTATGGGAGAGCGCTATTTAAAAGGTTTAGAAGATATTAATTTATACACGGCAGAAGATTATATAGAATTGGCTATAGATTTTATTGAAGTACTCAACCCTAATATTGTTTTAGAGCGCTTTGTTAGTCAGTCGCCAAAAGAATTTTTAATTGCACCTAAATGGAATTTAAAGAATTTTGAATTTGTAGACAAAGTAAATAAGCGATTAAAAGAACGCGATACTTGGCAAGGTAAATTGTATAAAGTAGCATTGGAAAGTTGATTTACAGTTTTTTGTTTCAGACGACTCTAAAAATAGTTTATAACGCACTTTTTTATTAGGTTTGTATTGCTAATAACTCCTAAGAATTCTAGTTGAAAATTGTAGAACAAATAAAGCAGCCTATTGCTTACGAAATGGAACTTTTTGAACAAAAGTTCTTGCTTTCAATGTCTTCTAAAGTAGCGCTACTTAATAGGATTACTCATTATATAGTTAACAGAAAAGGAAAACAAATGCGACCTATGTTCGTGTTTTTGGTTTCTAAAATGGTGTCTAACGGCGAGGTTAGCGAACGTACGTATCGCGGTGCTTCTGTAATCGAATTAATACATACCGCCACCTTAGTGCACGATGATGTGGTCGATGATAGTAACAGACGTCGTGGATTTTTCTCTATAAATGCCCTTTGGAAAAATAAAATTGCCGTGCTTGTGGGCGATTATTTATTATCTAAAGGCTTGTTATTGTCTATAGATAATAATGATTTCGATTTGCTTAAAATAATCTCAATCGCTGTGCGTGAGATGAGTGAAGGCGAATTGCTTCAAATTGAAAAAGCACGTCAGTTAGATATTACCGAAACCGTTTATTACGAAATTATCCGTCAAAAAACAGCAACTTTAATTGCAGCCTGTTGTAGCTTAGGAGCTGCTTCTGTAAAACCTGGATCTACACATGTAGAAACCATGCGTAAATTTGGAGAACTAATCGGGATGGCCTTTCAAATTAAAGATGATTTATTCGACTACGGGCAGGAAAAAATAGGAAAGCCTACCGGTATCGATATTAAAGAGCAAAAAATGACACTTCCCCTAATTCATGTGCTCAATAAAGTCTCTAAAAAAGAGAACAAATGGTTAATTAATTCTATTAAAAACCATAATAAAGATGCTAAGCGCGTTAAAGAAGTTATTGCATTTGTAAAGGATCAAGGCGGCTTAGACTATGCCGTAACAAAAATGAAAGGATTCCAAGAGGAGGCTTTAAAAATGTTAGAACCTTATCCGGAATCTGAGTACAAATCATCATTAATTTTAATGGTGAATTATGTTATAGACAGAAAAAAATAAAACCTTCAGGCAACCTTTCGCGTCATTTTTTCGTCTTTATAAATAGAAGACCAAATGAAATCGTTTTTGAAAGTTATTCAGTTGCATAAAAACCAAAATCAGCTTATAAAAAAGCTATCCAAAACAATCGCGAAGCACAGCAAGCTTTGTTCGATTGGCATGCGCCTAAAATGCTAAGTGTTTGCAGGTATTACATTAAAGATGTTCAGCATGCAGAAGAGGCTATGTTAAATGGCTTTTTTAAGGTATTTACGCAACTACATACCTTTCAAGATACAGGTGCTTTCGAAGGGTGGATTCGACGTATTATGGTTCGTGAATCTATTTCGTTTTTAAGGCAAAAAAAGCTGCTTGTTTTTACGGAAGTAAATAGTGCCGTAGAAAATTATAATGCTGTTTATAGCGATGACCATTTTGATGTTGAAGATATTCAAAAGTGTATAGACGATTTACCCGAAGGCTATAAAATGGTATTTGTAATGTATGCTATTGAAGGGTATAAGCATAAAGAAATAGCCGAATTGCTAAACATTTCTGAAGGGACTTCTAAATCGCAATTGTTTAAGGCAAAACAGTTGCTTCAACAGCAGTTAAATGCATTAAATTCCGATAATTATGGTGTCAAATAATTTTGAAACTAAAATAAAAGAAACCCTAGAGGAACGCCGCATTGAACCTTCGGTAAATGCCTGGGAGAAATTGCAGACAGATTTAGATGCGACTAAGCCAAAGCGCGGCTTAAAATCATTTTGGGTAGTAGGCATAGCCGCCAGTGTAATTGGGGTGATGTTAATTAGTACTTGGATGTTTTATTCTGAACCTACATCTCAGACACCTCCGGTTATTGTGGAGCAGCCTGCCGAAATTCCTCAAGAACAAGAAACTGATTCTAAACCAATCCATACCCTTGTAACCGATAGTAAAATAGATGAGTTTAAGCAAGAAGAACATAGCTTGGAAGAACAAAAAGGAAAGTCTACAGAAAAATCACATCTAATAAAGAATGCAGGAGGTATAGCTAAAAAGCCTTCAACTTCAGTACTTGTTAACACCGAAACAAAAGAAAAACCGTCAAATACAAATGAAGGCATGGTTGAAGAAACCCTACAAAACGGACTTGCTGAACATACGGTTACTGGCGATTATATAGAAGATTTATTACTGCAAGCCGAACAGGATTTGGCTAAAAAACCTTCAGAAAGAATACAGCAAACCGTAGATTCTAAACAGCTTCTAGAACATGTAGAAAATGAAATAGAACACAGTTTCCGAGAAAAAGTGTTCGATGCGGTTAAATCGGGATTTGTAAAGGTTAAAACGGCAGTTGTAGAACGAAATCACTAAAAGTTTTGAATTTAGTTTAAGTAAAAATTCTGTCCTATCTAGGAGAGACTGGTTAGCATTTAATAACGTAATCCGACACGAACAAGTGTTTGTCGAGATGACTTAAATATATCATCAATTATAATCAATTAATCAAAAAACGAATAGTATGAACACCATTACAAAAATTACAGTGGCCTTTATTTTGCTCCTTGTTTCAGAAGTAAGTATTGCACAAGAAACAGTGGTAAAAGATTCCTTGAATACCGAGGAAATTAAGATGTTAAAAGCCGAAAAAGAGGCTGTCCGGGCAGAAGAGAAAGAATTATTGCGTCAAGATGTTGAGGCGATAAATAATAAAATAGATGCCGGATATATTACTCAGGAAGAAGGGGAGATTTTAAAACAAAATGCTGCAAAAAAGCGTGCTTTAAATATTGCGAATCGCGAAACGATTATCGACAATAAAATAGATTTACTAAAACGCAACGACGAGTCTTATACTTTTGGTGAAGATGGATTAATTACCATCCGTATAGGGAAGGGGATTGTAAGTGAATCGACTAACGAAGAGACCTCAATTCAAATAGGAGCTAGGGCCGAATATTCGCCCATCTACGATAAGCGTACCACAAGCGATTTGGTTTTTGCTATCGGATTTAATAACGCGCTTATAGAAGGTGAAAGCTTAGGCGATTCTCCTTATAAACTTGGTGGATCTGGATTTGTAGAATTAGGTTGGGCCTGGAAAACTAGGGTTTTTGAAAACTCGAATGCACTGCGTTTAAAATATGGGGTGTCTATGCAATGGAATAAATTGAATATTAAAGACAACATGTATTTTGCCGAGCGTGGCGATTTGGTAATTTTAGAGGAGTATCCTTTCGATGTAAAAAAATCGAAATTTAGAACCACAAATTTGGTGTTTCCTGTGCATTTTGAATTTGGCCCATCTAAAAAAATTGAACACGAGGATTATTTTAGATATTCTACACATAAAAAATTCAAATTCGGGATTGGGGGTTATGGCGGATTTAATATCGCATCACTACAAAAAGTGAAGTTTTATGAAGATGGAAGTAATCAGAAAAAGAAATATAAAAATTACGAGGCTGTAAATAGTTTTGTATATGGTGTGAGCAGTTATATGGCTTTAGGGAGTGTAGGTGTGTATTTTAAATACGATTTGTCTCCAATTTTTAGGCATCAAGAATTCGATCAAAATAATATCTCGCTCGGTATTCGTTTCGATATGGATTAGTATAAAATGAAGTTGTCTTACTGATATTGAATCTCGTCATTCTGAATTTATTTCAGAATCTCATGACATTGATAGCTTTTTATCATGAGAATCTGAAACACGTTTGGGCTGACGGAAATCTGATTTTTAGGACAACTTCTTTCGTCTTATTTTTGTGTAGACTCTTTGAAAGATACCTCACCGCCAACTATGGGTAACTCTAATTGTGTGCCTTCTAAGTCGATTGTTAATTCTGTTCCTGGTTTTGGTAATAAGGTAAAATTACTGTCGCTAGAAAAAATCATCAATCCTATCTGTTGTCCTTTTTTTATAACCTGATCGTCGGGTTGCAAACCAAAAGTCATGTCGTAGAATTTTCCGGGAATTAAAGGTTCACTGCTTCGTAAGGACTTATAATTCTGAGGATCTGCCCAGCCGCAAGTAATAATATTGTCTGTTATTTCTGCACCTTGATTTGTATTCCAAGGTAAAGATACCAACCATACCGATAAATTTGCGGCTGGTTTACTACTTGCTAGTTTTATATGAATTTTGGCAACTCCAGAAATGTGAAGGTCTTTGGTTAAAGTAGGGGTTACATATAATAATCGGTGTTTAGAGGATGCTAGTTTTGCCAACGAATCTCCAGAAAACTTCGAGTCATCTATTAAGGTTTCTTTGGTGGCTTCATTTATTTTTTCGGTATTTAGAGCGCCATACGAAAGACCACCAGGGTGTAATTGTAAAGTTACTATGGAGGCATCGGGGTTTGGATAATCGGCATACGAAGTAGGTTCTAATCGATTGTCGTTTTCACGAACAATCCAAGCTTTAGGGTCGTTTTCAACACCATTATCTATACCAAATAAATAATGGGTAAACCAACGATTCATAAGCGATAACGGCGGCGGACCGCCATGCCCGTCTTGGTGATAATAAATTTGTACAGGAAGTCCTTTTTCTTTTGCTGCTTTATAAATGCGGTAACTATGTTCTGGCATCACATTCCAATCGTTAAAGGCATGCGACATTAATAAGCCTGCTTTCATAGGTTCCATATCGTTTAAATAGTCGCGACTTGCCCAGAAGTCGTTATAATCACCAGTAATTCTATCCATGCCATTTTTCATTTCTGTATCGCGAATTACTGTATTGCTATAGGCGCGTTTAGATTCGTCTCCGCTATGGATAAAATCGTAAAGCACATCTATGTCTTCACCTAAATAACCACCAGGAGAACGTACTAAACCATTCGATCTATAATAATGATAGTACGATGTATTAGGCGATACTGGAATGATGGCTTCTAAACCCTCGACACCAGTGGTGGCTGCCGCTAAAGGAATGGTACCATTATAAGATGTCCCCGTCATGCCTACTTTTCCGGTAGACCAATAGGCCTTAACTTCTTCTTTACCTTCTGGCGAAGTATAACCTTTTGCACGACCGTTTAACCAATCGATCACGGCTTTCGGAGCTAAAGATTCGTTATCGCCACCAACTGTAGGAGATCCTTGAGACAAGCCTGTTCCTGGCGACGATGAATGTACTACAATATAACCTCTGGGTACCCATGGTAAAACTTGAGACTCCGAAATTATAGGTCGCTTTCCAATACGTTTAACTTCTGGATGTACACGGGGTTTTGCAGGCTCACCAATTTCGTGATGCACATCCCAAAATAAACCAGGAACATCTGCCGCAACGCCTGCGTAATACGGACTGGACTCATAGATGATAGGGAGTTTTAAACCTTCAGTTTCTGTTTGTTTAGGCCGCGTAACATCTACATGCATACGATCTAATTTTCCGTCGCCGTCGGTGTCAAATTCGGTTTCTACCCATAAATCATGTCGAATCCAATCCTTAGGATCGTTAAAAGCTTTTACAACTTGGGCTTCACCATCTTTAAAAATTGGCGTAGCTTTTTTTTGAGCAAATGTGGTGTTTGATACTATCGAAACACATAAAATAAGGAGTAGCGAACGTAAGCTGTTTTTCATAGCGATAGAGGTTAACATGGTATGATAAGCTACTAAGTTAAGCATTTGGCAATAAAATACTAGGTGAAATACTATCCAAAATGGTATACATATATGCCAAAATTCTTGTCTGTTGCGTTTCATTTTCTGATTGGAATTAAGCTATATTTGCAATTCATTTCTTATCCTTTTAAAACACCATTTCATTGATTTCAAAATCCTCCATAGACACTGTATTTGAAGTTTCTCGATTAGAAGAAGTTATTGGCGATTTTGTTCAGCTTAAAAAAGCGGGAAGCAATTATAAAGGGTTGAGTCCCTTTAGTGATGAGCGTTCACCGAGTTTTGTTGTCTCGCCAGTAAAGCAAATTTGGAAAGATTTCTCGAGTGGAAAAGGAGGGAATGTCGTGGCCTTTCTAATGGAGCACGAACATTTTACATATCCGGAAGCCATAAAATATTTAGCTAAAAAATACGGGATTGAAATAGAAGAAACCGAGCAATCTAACGAAGAAAAAGAAAAACAAGACACGCGAGAGAGCTTGTACTTGGTTAGTGAGTTTGCCAACACCTATTTTCAAAAAACGATGCATAAAACCGATGCCGGTCAAGCTATTGGTTTAAGCTATTTTAAGGAACGCGGATTTACACCAGAAACCATAAAATTGTTTGGATTAGGGTATGCACTAGATGAATGGCAAGCCTTCTCGGACGAAGCTTTAAAAAAAGGTTACAAATTAGAATTCCTTGAAAAAACAGGTTTAACCATAGTAAAGGGCGAGAAGTATTTCGATCGCTTTAAAGGGCGGGTTATGTTTCCTATCCAGAGTATGAGTGGACGTGTTTTGGGCTTTGGTGGTCGTATTTTAACGAACGATAAAAAGGCTGCGAAGTATATGAATTCTCCCGAAAGTGAGATTTATTACAAGAGCAAAGTGTTGTATGGAATTTACCACGCCAAGCAAAGTATCGCTAAAGAAGATAATTGTTTTTTGGTAGAGGGTTATACCGATGTGATTCAGTTTCATCAAACAGGAATTACTAATGTGGTGTCGTCTTCGGGAACCGCTTTAACTCCAGAGCAAATTCGCCTAATTAATAGATTAACCAAGAATATAACTGTGTTATTTGATGGTGATGCTGCTGGAATGCGGGCCTCTATTCGTGGTATAGATTTAATTCTAGAACAGGGCATGAATGTTAGAGTCTGTTCTTTCCCTCAGGGCGAAGATCCAGATAGTTTTGCGCGACAAAATACAGAGGAAGAACTTCGTGAATATTTAGAAACGAACTCTAAAGATTTTATTCAGTTTAAAGCGGGATTGTTGGTCGAGGATTCTAAAAACGATCCTATTAAGAAAGCTGAAACCATTCGCGATATTATTCAAAGTATATCCAAGATTCCAGATCGTATTAAGCAAGAAGTGTATTTGCAGGAATGCGCCAGAATTATGGATATTAGCGAGGCTGTGTTATTTAGTTCTTTGGCTCAAATAGGAAATAAAGATCAAAAAGACCAGAAAGCGCCAGAAAAGGAACAACGATCTTTTGAAGTTATTAAAAATGAAGACCAATCTAAAAAGGTTGACGTACAATATGTTTTAGAACGAAAAATTATTGAAATTCTATTGCTGTATGGTAATCGCGAAGAAGAATTTGAAGATCTTATTTTAAAAGAAAACGATAAGGGAGAATTGGTTTTAGAGCCCGTTGTGCAACAAGCTAAAGTATTCGAAAAAATATTTTTAGACCTGCAAGAAGATGAAATGCATTTTGGGAATGAAACCTTTAAAACGCTGTATTATACAATAATAAATACGTTAAACCAGAATCCAGATTTTGTTTTAGAGCATTTTGTAAACAACCCAGATGCACATTTGTCGCAAGAAATTACGAGTATTCTTATGGAGGATGAGCGCCACACCTTACACGATTGGAAGCGCAAGGATATTTTTCCTAAAGCTAAAACCGATAGTGTAGCACAATTGGTTAGCGAAACTATTTTAAGTTTGCGCTGTTATTTAATCGATCAGAAAGTGCTAGAATTTCAGCAATCGACTTTAGGAAATGTGGGCGAAAGTAACTGGAATATCTTAGAAGAAGTAAAAGATTATTACGGTCTTAAAATGTTGTTGTCTAGAAAACTTAACCGCGTGTTATGATTCTAACAATTTCGCCTGATTTAATAAATCTACAAGATTAGATGCATGCAGCTTTTTCATTAATCGGGCTTTGTATGTACTTACGGTTTTTTCGTTAATATCTAATTCTTGTGCAATTTCTTTGTTTTTCTTTCCTATAGACAGGAGTTTAAGAACTTCGACTTCACGAGTAGATAATTTTTTGTAAAACGATCCTGTTCTATTAACACGTTCTCCAAAAGCTAAACGGTGCGTTAAATCGTTACTTAAGTAAATGCCTCCTTGATCTATTTTTAAAATAGCTTCGCGCAAGGTTAAGATATTTGCAGTTTTCGATATGTAACCCGATGCTCCCGCTTTAATAGAACTCATCGCATAAACCTCTTCCGGATGCGTGCTAAAAATTAAAACTTTTACATTTGGGTATTCCTTTTTAAGCCGCCTGAGTGCTGTTATTCCATTTAATTTAGGTAAATCAATTTCAGTTACTAAAATATCTACAGTGTGAGATTTTAGAAAATCGAAAATAGATTCACCATCATCTACGCCGCCTTCAACTTTAATTACTGGCGATGTTAAGAATAATAATTCTAGTCCTTTTCTAATAATAGGATGGTGGTCGGCTACCAACAGTTTTATCATATTTTATGAGTTTTAAAATTAATGACTGTTGGGGCGCAGATTTAGATTCTAAATCCAGTCAATGTAAATATAAAAAAAAGTATCTATTAATGAGATTTTTTATTTTAAATTATTGGGAATAACACAGATAGGTATTGGATCCATCTTATGTTTATTCGAGGTATTAAAACGTTTGTAAATGGCGAAAACGTCTCGTTCTCTACCCGTAAAATCATCAGCAGTTTTACCAGCATCGTCCATTGCCATAGCCCATTCTAATTCCGGGTAAGAAGCACCAATTTGATCTTCATCACTTCGTGCGTCTCCAAATAATCCGTCGCTAGGTGCGGCTTCCATAATAGAATTCGGAACTTGTAAAACACTTGCCAATTCGTAAACTTCAGACTTTAATAAATCGGCAATCGGACTTAAATCAACACCGCCATCGCCGTATTTCGTGTAAAAGCCAACACCAAAATCTTCTACTTTATTACCTGTACCAGCAACCAAAAGTTTTTGTAAGCCTGCGTAATAATATAAAGTCGTCATTCGCAAACGCGCTCTAGTGTTCGCTAAAGCCATAGCTACAGTGGCTTCTTGACCTTCTAAAGTGACTTCGGTTTTAAATTCTTCAAAAACAGGCGTTAAATCTACACGGGCATCTCTAACATTTTTAAACCGATCTTTAAGTTGTTTAATATGCTCTACCGCTCTAGAAACATGACTTGGAGCTTGAAGAATAGGCATCTCTACACAAAGTACATCTAAACCAGTTAAGGCGCATAAGGTAGAGGTTACAGCAGAGTCAATTCCGCCAGAAATTCCCACTACAAAACCATTTACTTTAGCATTTACTGCATAATCTTTTAACCATTTAACAATATGATCGACTGTTTTTTCTGCTTGCATTTTAAAAGGATTTAAAACAAAGAATCTTACCTTTGCCAAACAAAAATAGCGAAACGTTTTAGTAATAAAAATTAACTGCATCTTGTTTTATATGAAATATCTAAATTTTTACCTTTTAATAATATTGACACTAGTTTCTTGTAAAAATGATGAAAAAGTTAGCGATGAAATAAAAAATATTGAAATGCCTGTAAGCATTGAGCGTTTCGATGTTGCGTTTTCTAAAGCACAAGCCAGCGATTTAGAAGGATTAAAGTCCAATTACCCGTTTATGTTTTCTAAATCGTATCCAGATGAATTCTGGGTTGAAAAGATTCAAGACTCTTTGCAACAAGAACTGTCTGCGGCTGTTATAGAATCGTTTCCTGATTTAGATGCCGTTGAAGGTGAAATTTCAGATTTATTTCAACATTTAAAATATTATTATCCAGAATTTAAAGCACCACGAGTTATCTCGACCACTTCGTATGTAGATTATCGCAATAAAGTGATTGTAACAGATTCTATAGATTTGATTGCTTTAGATACGTATTTAGGACCCGACCATATGTTTTATAAAGGGGTGCAAGAATTTATAAAGGAAGGATTTAAAAAGGAATTTATTGTGGTTGATTTGGCTGATGCTTATGCAAAAAGAAGTATGTTGCCTGTTAGAAATAAGACTTTTTTAGATGAAATGGTTGCAGCAGGAAAACGGTTATACTTTAAAGATCTTATGATTCCGTTTAAAACCGATGCTGAAAAAATTGAATATTCGCCAGAACAATTAGCATGGGCAACGTCTAACGAAGCTTATATTTGGCAATATTTTATAGAACGAGAATTGTTGTTTAGTACAGATTCAAAATTACCTGCACGATTTATAAACCCAGCACCATTTTCTAAATTTTATTTAGCCGAAATAGATAACGCTTCTCCCGGACGTATTGGTGAATATATGGGTTGGCAAATTGTACGGGCGTATATGGAGCATAATAAAGAGGTGTCTTTTAAAACCATGTTAAATAAAGATGCCGAAGATATTTTTAATCATTCAAAATTTAAACCTAAGAAATAATGGCAAATCATACATCGAAAATAGAATTAGAAGTCGAGTTAGACGAAAACCGTATACCAGAAAAATTGTCATGGACAGCCCAAGATGGTGGTATTAGTAACGAAGAGGCTAAAGCCATGATGCTTTCTGTTTGGGATAGCAAAGCTCAAGAATCGTTACGTATCGACTTATGGACAAAAGATATGCCGGTAGATGAGATGAAAGTATTTTTTCATCAAACCTTAGTGGCAATGAGCGATACGTTTAAACGCGCAACGCAGGATGAAAAAATGACTGCAACCATGAAAGATTTCTGCGATTATTTTGCTGAGAAATTAGAGCTAAATAAGGAGTAGCATTACGTTTGAAACTCAAAAAGAGGTTATCTTGAAAATTAAACGTTTTAGGTGGCCTCTTTTTTTATTTTTTTAAAATTAGAACTTGAATTTTTAATTATTGAATTAAAGATAGTCCTATACCAAAGGTGGTTTGTTTGTGGTTATAATCGATTAAGCTCTCCCCATAACCTGTAAAGCATTGCACATGAAATTTTAAGTTTTCGTAAAAGCGATAGGAATAATCTAGTCTCAGACTCCCATGACTTCTATCTCCGGAGCGCAGGGAATGACGAGCGGCCAAATTAATGTAATGTTTATTCTTAATATATGTAAATAAAATTTCGCAGCGACCAATGTAATCTTCAATATTAGGGTTGTTATCTTCTACAAAATCTTCCTGTATGCGCCACCACGGATTTATAATAATATTTAAATCTTTAATCGACATACCAAAATGAAGCATAAAACGGTTCCAGCTTCTGGAGTAAGGGTTCGCTCTTCCGTTACTTTGATGGTTAAATCCTATTCCAGAAAACACACCTTTTAACCCCCAAATAGAATAACGGGTGGGAAATAGTAAAAATCCTTCGGGTTCGTAATTGGTTTCTCGAAACGGTCTTGAAAGAGGTTTGTTAAAAATTTGCCAGCGGGAAGACTGGGTATATGCCAACCAAATATCGCCACCAATTTTTTTTCCAAAGATGTTTCGTATAGCTTTAGTTTTTAAACTGAGTTGAAATTTCATTTCAACAGGATCTAAGTCTATAGCTTCGGGTACGTCGTTAACCGGGTTTTCACTAGAAGGTTGCTTGTTAATATCGGTTGAGTAGTTGGCCACTAAAATATATGTAGGGCGGTAGGGTAGAATTTTAAAGAGACTTTTTCTTCCAATGGTATCGTATAATTCCCATTGTTTTTCCAAACTTTGCTCACTTAAAGGGATACTATCTTGTGCCAAACTTTGCTGATGAATTAAAAGGCTAAAACAGAGAATAAAAAGGTATTTCATGAAAATTGGAATGAATTTTAAATTGGAATTGAAACCTCAACTAAGATTAATAGGACTTTTAGAAAACAATATAGCACAAAAAAAGGCTTCTCAAAAGTTATAGTTTGAAAAGCCTTTTTTATCACTTTTTTAGGTAAACTCAAGTCACCTTAAGTAATCTTAGGGTTTGTTGTAATCATAACAGTATTAAGATAGGTTTCAATAATTATTCACTCAAACAGGTGCTGAGGTTTTAAAACCCCAAATAAGGCATTTGAAATTTTTGTGGTTTCAGGCTCTCCAAAAAACTACTTACCGAGGCACCTGCTCCAAATATAAATCCGAACGCCGGATTTGCCCCAATTACTGGTATTGGAGTAAAATAGATATCTCCTTTTTCTGGAGGTCATGCAATTTTTACTTTTTAGCAGCTTTCTTGGCTTCTTTTTTTTTGCTTGCTTCTCAGTTAGCTCTTGTGCATAACCGGATAGATATGAAGCAAATAAAAATACAATAAGAGAAAATTTTAATATTTGTTTCATAAAATTAGAATTACGCTTTTGCAAAAAAAATAGGATGATTTTGATTCATTCGCTTAATTTGGTGCATACCAAATAGGAGATGTCCACCCGCGCTCTTGTATGGTAGTTGGTAAATCTTTTCTAGGTTCAATGCCCAGGTTTACGGCATCATAAGTGCTCCATCTAGGTGTTGGGATTTGTAACACACGAACGTAATAAAAGGCATGTTGTCCGGCATCAAAATCTGGATCTGTCCAAACCACACTAAAATGTGTTGATCCTATAGAATTGGTATAGGTCGCGGTTTTTACGTCTACCGTATTTCCAACAGGAGCTACTTTGCCGTTGGCATCTACTGTTCTGCCATCGCTTAAAGCAATATTATAAATTTTTTCGTGTGCTTTTCCGGTGGCATCTACCCAACCTTTTATCATTTGTATCCGGTCTAGATTTGCACCATCTGTCTCTTTTAAAGCATCCACAATAAAACTTGGGGCTTTATCTGTAGCTTGAGGTAAATCTCCTCCCATTGGTACACCATTATCATATGCTGTTTTTACCCAATTATTATCCTCAAGACTATTTTTATCGAAATCGTAACCAGCAAAGACACGTACTTTTAAACGTACTCCAGATGTGGCAAAGGTTTCTTTACGAAGCAGTGCTGCATAAATGGATTCACGAGTATTGGACTCTGCCCAAACTCCAGCAAGTCCACCTGAACTAAATTCTCGTATTTGTCTTGCATTTTTTCAGGGAAACCTTTTGGACCATTAAGTCTTTCATTTGGATCGTTTTCCATTCCAAACTTACCTGTGTAATTGTTTTCTTCTATAGTTGATGCCGAATTATGTGTATCTGAATCTCCAATAACCCCATATTTAAATGGATTTCCTTTACCTTCTTTCTCCAATTGTATACCACGTTTAAACGCATCTCTAGCGTATCCACCTTGTTTGTGCTCTGGAGGAAGAGCGGTCGAGGCCAAGGTATAGTCCCATATTTCAAAATTAGCAAATTCGTCCGTTGGTGATAAGGTTGGATGGGTTTCAGAGGTTCCTTTAATTTGAGTGATTTCATATAAAGGTTCATTTCGCATACGTGTTTCAGCATATTCTTTTGTTAAAGAACTACCACCATAAGATGTTTCTACAGGAAACATTAATCCGTTACTAGCATTTCCATTGTGAGGAACGGCTAAAAGCGTAGACCCATTTTCTCTTTGGGCATCCATCCATTTCCACAACTCTTCTGGATGATTTGAATTTAAAGCTGAAAAAGGTATGTCTGGCAAATGTTTAGAATTCTCAAAAGAACTACTCGGTGTAGGTTTTGAGATCCAGGATTAGAGGTCCATTCGTAGGCGGGGAATGTGGTAAACTTACCCGGTTGGTTGTGTTTATCTGCAATAGCAACCACTTCTTGCCATATAGATTTTACAATTTCAGGATCGTTTAAATTAGGATCAGGCTTACTTTCGTTAATACCATTTAAAATTTCGTTGTAAGCAGCAAAAGCCACAACCTGATCATCGGATGAGGCACGTTTGGCGATATCTAACTTACTCATAGGATTATTAGGGTCTTTTAGTTTAGGAAATATACCTAAATATTCTGCATGGTCTGAAACAGCATACCAGTCTAAAGGTTTTAGTATTTTTAGTTCTCCACCTGCGCCTCCACCAGGAATAGCCTCTCCTTGCGCCCAACGATAGGCATCTTCTGGTCCGGTGACAGAGCCATTTGTATATCCGTCAAACGACCAGCTAGTGTGCACATGGAGATTACCAAAATAGACATCTTTTAAAGGATTTTGTGTTATTTGATCTTCGCTCTCGATGGCTTCAGTTGTGTTGATATTTTCGTCTTTTTGCTTGTCATGATTTTTACAATTCATGAACAATAATCCTAGACATATTAGGAATCCGAATTTTAATTTTAAAAAAATCATAGACTATAGTTATTAATTTATACGATTCTATTTGTTAGGTGCATACCAAATAGGCGATGTCCATCCGCGTTCTTGTATGGTAGCAGGAACATCTTCTAATAAAGGTAAGCCAGCTCTAACGGCATCATAAGTAGACCATCTTGGGGTAGGTATTTCTATAACACGAACATAGTAAACTGCATTTATGTCGGGATTGAATTTTGGATCTTCCCAAAAGCCCATAAGTTGTGGGCTACCTATGGTGTTGTTGTAAGTAGCGTTATTAACATCAACCGTATTTCCAACTTCAGGAAGCTTTCCATTGGCATCTGGTTGTCTGTTGTCCGACCAAACGACATCGTAAATCTCTTCTTTAGTATCTCCGTTTTCAATCCATCCTTTAATAATTTGAATACGATCTAGATTTGCACCATCAGGATCTTTTATTGCAAATACGGAAAATACTGGCGATTTACCGTTAGCACTGCTTAAAGTTTGTCCCATAGGAATTCCGGAAGTATATCCGTCTGCAACCAAAGCATCGTAATCTTTAAGATTAGTGTCTAAATTAAAGCCTCCAAAGAAACGTACTTTTAGTCGGGTACCGCTCGTACCAAAAGTTTCTTTATTTCGTAAGGCATCCCAAATATCTTCTCGGGTATTTTTAGGTGCCCAAACGCCGGTTAATGCACCCGGGTTTAAATCTTTTCCTTCAATCCATCCTCCAACAACACCGGTACGTCTTTCTTCAATAGTACCATCTGCTTCACCATGACTTCCAAGTTCGAAATTAGATTCGGTAACGTTTGATGGGGTTCCGTTATGACTGTCTGTTCCTCCTACAATTCCGTATTTATAAGGGTTCGTTCCTAATTTAGTTTCGTATTCTAAACCTTTAATCAAGCCATAACGCACATAGTTTTCTTTTAGAGCTTTACGGCCACTAAATTGTTGCATACTATTGGCGTTTTCGAAACCAGCAAATTCGTCGTTTGTCCAGAATTTAGCATGTACTTCAGAGTTTCCTTTTATCTGCATCATTTCAATAAGAGGTTCGAAATAATTACGTGTTTTTACATATTCTTTGTCTATCGGGTTTCCTTTAGAATCGTTAGGGTTAAACATCATGCCTTTACTAGCATTGGAGTTGTGCGGTATAGCAAAAACATGCATGCCTTGTTTTTCTAATCCAGCCATCCATTCCCATAGACCTTCCTCTCTATTAATGTCTACATTACCTACAGGAACCTCGGGAAGATTCATGTCTCTAAATAATACATTTCTATGTAAATTTCCTCCTGTTGGGGCTGCACTCCATTCAAACCCAGCTATAGTTGTAAAGGTGCCTGGGTTGTAATGCTCGTTTACGGCATCTATCATTACTTGCCAACCATTTTTTACAGCAGCTTCACCAGGATAGAAGTCAGTACGTTTTGGAATTGCAGATCTGTTGTTGTTTACCACATATTTAAAAAACCATTTTTCCTCCTCTTCAAAATTGGTGAGGCTACGGAGTTCTATTAGTTTTGGGTTGTTATGGCCTTCGGCATCTTCATGATAGTTAACATACATCTCACCAATATATTCGGCATGATCTGTAACTGCACAAAAATCTAATGGTTTACTAATGGTTACATTTTTACCGTTTACTTCTACGGTTTCCCCTTTAGCAAATCTATAAGCATCGGAAGGTTTTAAGCGGGTTCCACCCAAGTAAGCATCTAAGGAATATGAAGTGTGTACGTGGAGCTCTCCAAAAAAAGCTTCTTTATTTTTAAAAAAAGGAATATCGTTTTTAGGTGTGTTTTCACTTTGTTGCACTTCAGGTTCAATAGGCTCAGATGTTTTTTTATCATCCTTACAAGAGAGCACTGATAAAGCAATGCAAGTGGTTAAAATGCTGATTCTCATGATTTTTGTAGATTGTATAGTGCTAATAAAGTTAGTGGATTAAATTGGTAAATCTAACTTTTGGCTCTATTATTTTAGAAAGCTTCGGTAAAATTAAAATAAAGTCCGGTAGAGTGTCTTCCAACACCAAAGTCTATTCTCACATTCATGCGGGGTTGTACCTCGTAACGATAACCTATTCCTGTATTTGGAACAAATCTTTTAATTTCGCTTAATTCGGGGGCAATTGTTCCTAAACCTCCCCATAATGTAACGCCATGTTTACTTAAAGTATCATCACGTTTTAAAAACGTATGACGCCATTCAGAAACAAGATACATGCCTGTTTTATCGCGATATTGTCCAATAAGATATCCGCGTAAGGCATTTGTTCCTCCAAGTGCGGTGAGTTCTTGGTAAGGTATATCGCCCTTAGTGATACGTCCGTAAAATTTAAAGGCTAAAATATTTCCTGGTCTGTGTATTTGAAAATAACTTCTAACGTCGTATTCGTAAACTTGGTAGGTGTTATTACTTCCTAAATAATTGCCATAAAACCCAGTAGAAAGGTGTGCGTACCAACCTTTCCAAGCATTTACTGTAACATCTCGGCTGTCGTAATTAACAGAGAATAACATCCCGCTGTTAAAGTTGTTTGGGCCATATTTTAGGTAGTCTGGATCTTGTGCCATTAATGGATTTACAGAAGTAACATGCGTATTATTTAAATCGACCCCAACGCCTAAATACAGATCTTTTTTTACTCGCATTAAAACCGTAGGATTAAAAACGGTATACTGTCTATTATAGGCGGTGGTTGAATCGCCTAGAGGAACGTTTTCTGCATTGTCGATACCTACTCCAAAATAATTATCCTCGGCATTAGAATACCTTAAGCGCGCATTAACTCTGAGCTTGTCTTCTAACCAAAAGGATTGTAAAGCGGTACCAATTTGAAAATTTCCTTTCGTACTTATAAAGGTGTTTATAGGTATTGATGAACGCTGAATCAGACTGTCGCTTCTATTGGTTTTAAAGGTGTACAGAAAACCACCTCCTATAAGTAAACCATTATCTGGTGTATACCCAGGACCAGCCAATATGCTTAAAAAAGGTTCGCCCGCTTCAATTTTTGCTGCTTTTTTGGCTTTACGTTCAGACATAAATTTTTTAATGCCATCAAATTGGGCATAACCCGAAAAACCAACGAGTAATAAAATAAATACTAATAGGGTTTTTAATAATTTCATATTATGGTGCACTTCCGTTACAGTGGTTTGTTAGTCGTTATAATTAAGACTCTGGTAGCCTAAACTTATATTGGCTGCAAAGGCTTTGATTTATAAAACGTAATTATAGCAATGGTTTTACTTGTAAAGGTAAGTTTTTTAAAGTTTTTAAATTTTGTTTTATACCCGATAAAAAGTCGCCTTGACTAGGTTTTCCTGATAAAGGTAAAATAACGGCACTGTAAATACCTTTATCCTGAAGTGTTTTAATGCTTTCTGCTTTGGGCTTAGCTTCCCAAATTAAGGTAGTTACAGGTGTGTTTTCTATAAGGTGTTTTAACTCATGCATTTTGTCGTGGTTTATCACATCTGTAGGTTCCCAATGTAAACTTTTTCCTTTAATTCCATAGGCGTCTTGAAAGTATTGATAAACGGGATGCGAAAAAATAACAGGATTCTGCATTTGCTCACCCACACTTTTAAATTCCTGGTCTAGTTCTAAAAGTTCTTGTGATAAGGCGTTAAAATTACTATTGAAAGTTGTTTCTAAATTAGGAAATTTTTCTGTTAATGCATTTTTTATTGCAAGCGCTTGTGCGTTAGCAAATTCTAAGTTAAGCCAAGTTGTATATGCCGTGCCGGTATGGGTGTGAGCTTTTTCATCGCCATGGCTATGTGTAAACACCTCGCCATTTCCTAATAATTGGTTTTCAAAAGATGCACCTGTGTTAATAATAATATCGTCTGGTAACGATGTATTCATTAACCATTTTTCGTAGGTCGCTCCATTAATAAAAACAAAATCGGCCTGTTGCATAGCGGCAATAGTATCTGTTTCTGGTGTCCACATGGCAGGCTCAGACAACTCACTGGCAGGAAAATGTAACTCAATAGCCAATCCTCCAATGCGATTAGCAAAATAGTATAAAGGGTAATTAGTTACATACACCACAGGGGTGTGCATGTGCTGTGTGGTTGATGTCTCTTCTGATTTTTTCTCTTGTTTACAAGAAAAAAATGATATGCTCATGATAAAAAGTAAGGCTGAAAAAAGTCTCATAATTTTTATGTTAAAAAGTTGTCTATAAGGGATTGCCCGAAATGATTTAAAAGTAAAGTGTATCCCCATGCTAAAAGTGTACTGATCCCTAAAATTAAAACAATTTCTATAGTTAATAATTGAAAAATAAATCCTCTTGCAGCACCAATTCGTTTCATGGTGTTTAATTCGGATGCGCGTAATTGAGCTGATAGTATAAACACCAAAGTACAAATAGCGAGTGTTGCTAAACCTATAGTTATTGCAGCTAAAATTAATAAATTCCGAATAGAAAATACGGTTTTAAGCAATTCTGTAATGATGTGGATCGGTGCAATCATTTGGACGTTGCCTACTTCATTTTCGTATCTGCCACGTAACATTAATCCCGATTTTTTATCTTTAGGTACGGCAATGATTGCATCTATGGGAAACTCTTTTTGATTGCCATGGAAGTGAAAAGAATCGATGTTTTCTTTTGTGATTTCTGTATAGGATAACACAGCTGAATTGGCTACTACGTTGGTTTCTGTTTTTGATATAATTAAACTATCGGCTATTTTAGTATTTAATTCTTGATGTCCATGGGCAATTCCTGCAATTACCCAAGTGGTTTTTATATCAACAAAAACAGCCTGGTCGTCTGGGGTGTTAACTTGATTTAAAACACCTACCACTTTCATTTTAAGCGGAAAACTACCAGCAATATCGAAAGCTCCTGCGGGAGAAGACAATATAAAGTCGCCCACTTTGGCATTTAAAATTGCTGATGCTTTAGCTCCTAAAACACATTCCCCCAGAATGGCCATAGGCCGTCCTGCATTAAATGTTAAGTCTCTAAATTTAAAGTAAACAGTATTTGTTCCAACTATGGGTTGATTTTTAACATTATATTTTAAATGTAACGGAATCGCTTCGGCTAAATGTGTTTTGTTGATTTTATTTACTTCGTGATAAGGAATGGGAGGTAATTGGGCGGTTTTAAAATATAAAGCACTTAAATTTAATTCTGTTGGGCTACCCTTTGCTCCAATTAATAAAGGAGTGTCTTGAGCGCGTTGTATCATGTTTTTCGACCCACTATTGGTTAAGGAATTTAAGCCTAATGGAATAAATATAATAAGACTTACCGAGAGTATAAGCACCACAGTTTTTAACTTATGGTAGTTTAAATAGCGCCATGCCATGTAGAATACTTGTATCATAAGGCAAAACGTTTTACATCAATAATACGTTCAAAACGACTTAGAATGTCTTGATCGTGTGTAACCATTACTAAAGTCGTTTTATGTGTTTTACTGTATTCAAAAAGTATATCTAAAATAAGATCGCGATTTATTGGATCTAGATTGGCTGTGGGCTCATCGCATAAGAGTATTTTAGGTTTTGTAATTAATGCACGGCATACTGCAACGCGTTGTCTTTCTCCTTGCGATAAATGTTTTGGGTAACGCAGTAGTTTATCATTTAAACCAACCATTTCAGCTAATTGTTCTGCCCGTTGTTTAAGATTAGAATGCTGTTCAAGAATAGAATTTATACGATAAGGGAGTAATATGTTATCTAAAACATTTAAATAAGTTAGCAATTCGAATTCCTGAAAAATAAGTCCCATTCTAAGTATCCTGAAATCATTTCGATCTCTTTTTTTAAAATCTGAAAGAACTATCTCATCAATGGTTACAGTGCCAGAATTTGGGGTTAACAAACTTGAAATAAGGTGAATTAAAGTTGTTTTTCCGCAGCCACTGGGGCCAATAATAGCCAATTGCTCACCTTCCGAAATTTGTAATTCGGTTATATTTAATCCAAAGGTTGTATTTGGATAGTTGAATTGTATAGCGTTACATTGTATCATGGGGTCGAGGAGGCTATGACGGTTCGGTTTTCAGAATTTAATGTTATGGCTGCAATTTTCCAAACATTATCGTTATGATGCATGGTAATAACCCCTGTATAACGATTTTGTCTGTAGTGAATGTGTTGTAAATGCTTTACACGTGCGGTAACAACCCATTCGGTTGGGTATTCAAAAGTGGTATCGTTAGGCGAAGCTTCAATTAATGAATCAACCGACTCTATTTTTACGTTTTGTACCGTAACTTCGGCACCTTCTCGGAGACCACTGTTTAATAAGCGGCGACTATCTAGATATAAATCATCAATTAAATTGTCGTCTACAGTTTTAGATAAATCGTTAAATAATTGTTCTTCATCTGTGTTGTTAAAAGCCGTATAAGTGTCGTATAGCACTTGGGTTAAAATAAGTGTCACATCCTGTTGGTTTGGTGCATGAGGAACATACCACGGATTTGCTAACTTAAATAGGATAGGTAATGAACATAGCGCAAGAGCCAAAATACCTAAGCTTATTACAGGTTTCTTACGTTGTATATTTAAAGCCTTATGTATCTTTTTATATCGCGGCCAGAAAATAATGACTACGAGTAATAAGATTAGGCTTAATGCAGGTACGGGGAGTAAACCGGAAGCTATGGTGTTTTTAATAATCGGCAGTAAGACGTCTTTACCTAATGTTATATAAAGTGTTAAAATATAAAGGATTAAAAGAGTACCTACAATTGGATATACTTTTGCAGAAACCTTTCGCTTTGAAAGTGCTGAAGTAATTGTATAGACTACAGTAAATATAAGGGCTAAAATTATGAAAAATCCTACTGTTTGTGCTGGCGCATAGGATATGGTATTTGAAGCAAAACTAGACATGTAAATCCCGCAAGCTACACTAGAACCAGCAAAAATTAATTGATGTAAGGTTGTGTTTTTAATCACATTAAATCCAAACTGTATGCACATGTATAAGGTAGCTGAAACTACAAGTGCAAGAGTGTAAAAGGACTCCTGAAGCCAAAATCCTAAAACTAGTCCAAGAACCAATGGCAGACCAAAAACCAATACCTGTTGGCTCAATTTCGCTGTTTTAGACCAACCTAGCCATCCAGCAAGTATTTTTACATAAACAATACATAAAACGGGGATGCTTGGTAATAGAGAAGGAGCGACCCAGAATATAGTACTTTCATATAGCATACATCCGCAAGCCAAAATTCCTATAATTACACTAATGTTAAACCTGTATTTTTCTAGTTTGGCGCTAGATGTTATAAGGTGAATTACATCTAAAAAAGAAAAACTCAAAGCAAAAGCTAAGGAGACTCCGATGAATATTCCGAAAAGGATAAAAATATGATATAATGTTGTATCGTGGTTGGAATACATGAGGGGAGCTGAAGTCTGTAATATAGCACTTCCGAAAGCCAAGCCTAATAAAGTAGCTACTACGATGGTTGAAGAAGCTTTAAAAGGAAATTTTTGTTGAGTGAGTGTATAAAGTACGAGAATAATTGTTAAAGTGTAGGTTAATATGGCGGGTAAATAGACCATGATTTTTACTAGCTCTTTTATGGCTAAATAATGACCGATGGCTAATGCAATAGAAAACGTTAAACCTGTAAATAGAATCGTTTTCGTTTTAATTTTAAAAGATAATAAAGCCAAGAGTAGTAATAATAATGGAGCGATAGAAAGCGGTATGCGCATGCCTTTTACAGCCGCTTCTTTTAGAATAAACCAGATAGAGGGCGCTTTCGGAATTACATAATATGGACGTATAGAACTTAAAGTTGTGTTGAATGTTCGGCCATCCAGCATTTCAATGGCTAATAAAATATCTACGGGACTTCCTTGTAATCCGTCTATGCCAATACGTTGACCTTCTAATACGACATTTGTGCAATTTATGGTCCAAGTTTGCCGTTTTGTGTTTTCATTTCCACTTATCATGGCTTCTCCGAGAGGTGAGCATAAGTCAGGAAGTAAAGGTGTTGCTTTAAGAACTTTTCCCTGCATAACGGGCAAAACATAAACCACTTGAAACACTCCAGGTTTAGTCTCTCTTAACTCAAGTCGTGCAGGAAAAACAATATCTGCTTGTACTGGGTTGGCGTATAGGAAGACATATAGGCAACTTATTATAAAGAGGACATGTTTTAAATTATTGCTCATTAATAAATGCTTTTGCTTCGCCTTCATAAATAACATCGTACTGTTGAAGTATGTCTGTGTAGAATTGATCTTTACTAGCTTGTTCTTCTTTATATCTTATTTCGTCAACAATATCGCCTTTCACTAGATCGAGAGGCAAAAGAGCAGGTGGTGTATATTCTGTAATATATATGGCGTGAAGTCCGTATGTGGAAGCAATAGGACCAACCCATTCCCCTTGAGGCAATCCTTCAAGTTTTTTTGAAAACCCTGTGCCAAAATTTCTGTCGACTTGGAAAGTGTCATAATTAGAGTAGGTGTTTTCAAGCAAAATGGGATCTCCAAATTTTAAGCCATCTTCAGGGCTTAAGCTTTTAGAATTTAAATTGGCGATTATATTTTTTGCATACGCTTCTAGAGATTCCGGATGTAAATCTTTACTAAAATATAATTGTGTAAAAGAAAATTTTGCAGGCTTTAAATACTTGTCTTGGCGCAGAGTGTAAAAGGCTTTAATATCTTCTTCAGAAATATTTTTTTGCTGATTTTGTGTGCTTGCTAAAATATCCATTTGCATAATAACGGCACGTTTTACCATGGCATTATTTTTATCTATGCCCTGCTTTAAAGCTTCTTGATAGGTAACTTCGTCTTTAATATAACTCTGTAGTAGGCCCGAAAATTCTTCTTTTGTAGGTTGACGTTGCCAGGTTCTTTGCCAAGAAGCTAAAAGGTAGGCAAATTCGGCATCGCCAATAATAATACGTCTGTCGTGTTGCGACGGTAATTTTGGGCCAAAAACAATTAGTAAAACGATGGCAAATAATACACCAAAAATTAAAATACGGATAAATGGTTTTTTCATTTAATTGGTATATAAAACGGTTTGAATTAATTAGACTAAAGTAATAATTTAGATTGGTTTAGTAGGTTTAAAATAAATTTATCGGCAAGGAAAGGATGTTTTAAAATATAAATTGAGAAGATTTTTGCTCCAAAAAAGTGTAAAAAAAATCTTATATTTTATAGCGGTCCTATGTTTTTCGATAAGTGATTTTATACTAAAGGTACGAGCAATTGATTGAGAGATTATCCTAGTGTAGCTTTGGGTTTAAAACTTTTTAAAGTGGAAGGTGTATCCTAATAATATTCCGAAGGAATTATAAGAAGCTTCGGTAATGGTTCGACTTCCTTTTAATAAGGTGTTTTCGTTAGGGTCGGTTATACTGCCTTCTTGTAAGTAGTTGTCTGTAGATCCGGTACTAAATAGAAATCCTAAACTTAAGCTACTCTGAGTTCGGTTTAAGGTGAAGCCTGTGGCAAAATGATAAATATCCCAACTGCTTATGGTTGTTTTTATACCGGGTTCGTCTCTCAGACTTTTGTCGAAATACGACATGTCTGTACGTGCGCTTAAGTATAAAAATAAATTTTCTTTTAGTTTGTACTCATATCCTAGTGCTACGTTTACTACAGATTTTGCGGCAGCTCTCACATTCATAAATTCGTCACTTGTTAATTGCGGTGCTAATTCTTCTGGGCGTACAAAAGTGTTATTGGCAACATTCATAATATTGTATTCGTCTATAGCTGCATAGTATTGTATTGAAAAACCTATATGGGAACGTGATCCTACATAATTGACACCAGCAGAAACCGATAAGGGAGATTTAAACTTCGATTTTAATTCTGTTTGGCGATCGGTAGCGACACCCGAAACCCTGTTGTCGTCTATAAGTTTTAGGTTTACAGCAGCAACATCTTCTGCCACCGAACCTATACCCATTATGTTTATTGAAGGAGTTGTAAGTGTAAGTCCTGCTCGCCATTTATCTTTTTGATAAGAGACTCCTAGTTTTGCAGCATAGCGTACATTGTAATAATCGACGTTTTGACTTATTTTTCCACTTAAAGTGGTTTCGTTACCATCGTTTAAAAATACATACGACGAGAAATTTCTGAGATATGTTTGCGATCTCACGGTAAACATATTGGTAAGTCCTACAGACCAATTATCGTTTAATTTTCTGGCCGCTCCAAAGGCTATTAAAACTTCCGAAAGTTTATCAGAAATGGCCGATTCTCCTATCAATTCTTCGGCACCTGGACTTTCAATATTATCAATAATATCATAATCGCCGTCCACTCGTGCGATTCCTTTAAAGTTAAATTGAACAGGAGCCATAAAGCCGTAGCCAATTTTCCAGCGATCGTCTTTGGTGTTAATCATACCTCCTGCAAGCAAGGGGATGGAGGCCAATTGAGAGCTTTTAAAATCGGCTTTATTCCCAATAGCATTAGCAATCTTGATGTTTTCAATACTGTAGGCATTTGCATTCACAGAGATTGACGAACTGTCTAAAAACCCTAATGCTCCAGGGTTGTAAAATAGCATGGTGTTGTCTTTTGTGCCTCCAACAACTGCGCCCGAGAGCAGGGCAGATTCAGTTCCAAATTGTTGGGTCCAATAATTCGTGTCTTGTGCCTGTGTTTTTAAACTAAAACACAAGTAAAGCGAGCAGCTTAATGTAAGGTATATAAGAGATTTCATTGTCGTTTATTTGGGTTGCATTGATTTTTGATGTTTTTATTCTGAAGCTAAATGTATTCTAGCAATGGTTTAACAGATAGACATGTTACATATCGCCTCCTAATGCCAAGAACAAGTTGGTTCTTTGTACGATTTTTTCACCTTTAATACTTAATAAATCGGTTTGAGATTTAAAGAAATCCATTTGCTGATCTATTAAATCTCGCATATCTGTTTTTCCTACTTTATATCTAATTTTTTCTAGTTCGAAAGCGCGTTCATTATTTTTTACAGATTCAAGGATGTTAACCTCTCTAGAGTCCAGGGTGTTAACAGCGTTAAGCGCACTTTCTACATCGGCCAAGGCGTTTAAAACAGTCTGGCTATATACTTCTATGGCTTGTTGTTGTTGGGTGTTCCGGATGTTAACATTAGCTTTTAAAGCACCGCCTTGATATATGGGTGCAACAAGTTTTCCTCCGATACTTCTAATAGGATTAGAAAAATTATCTGCCAATACAATTAATTGTCTAGTGTCTAATAATCCTAAACTCGCGGTTAAATTTAGTTGCGGTAATCTGGCAGCATTGGCTTCGCCCACACGGTAAAAAGCAGCATTAAATCTGTTTTGAGCAGCTAAGATATCCGGGCGTCTTTCTAAAATTTGAGCAGGTATACCGGCAGGAATATGGCCATTACTTTCTGGTAGTTCTGTATTGGTTTCAATGTCTGCACATGGGTATCTGCCAAGTAATAATTCCAAAGCCCGTAACTGATTGTTATACGCCAATTCCAACTGAAAAAGGGCGTCATTAAATTTATTTAATGTGGCTTTAGAAAGCGCAATATCAATCTCGGTACCTATACCCACATCAAAACGGTTTTGGGAAATGGTTTCCATGTCTTGCGAAAGTTTAATCATTTCTTTCGCTAAATTAATTTGAAGATACGTTTCTGTTGCTAAATAATAAGTTTTTGTAATCATAGCAGCTATAGATAATTGCGCAAAAGAATTTTCGTTAGCGATAGCCTCATAGTTTGCTATTTCTGCACTTCTCGCACTTCTTAGTTTTCCCCAAATATCGAGTTCCCAAGATGCAGCAAAAATTCCGCCGTTAAGACCATTACTACCAAGATCTCCTCCTAATTTTGTCGATTCGTTTCCTAAAATAGATAGGGCAGGTCTTAACGCTGCTCGAGCCGATTCTACATAACCATTCGCTTCTGTAACTCTTAGGCTGCTAATGCGTAAATCTTGATTGTAAATTAAAGCTTCCTGAACTAAAGAGTCTAAAGTAGGGTTGTTAAAGGTGCTTAACCAATTGTTGTTAATTTGTAGCGTGTCGATACTGTTTTGCCATGTAGAGGGCAATATAAAATTGGCGAAAGCTTCTTTCTGTAAATCTTCACTTTCTGTAGGTTGTTTTACAGCGCAAGTATAGAAGCAGCCACAGCAAGCCAAAACCAATAATAACTTTAATATACCATGTAAACCCTTTTGCATATTAATGAAGTTTTAGTACTAGCCAATCTAGTTTCGTGCTTACTCTTACAATGACCTTTCTTACTAAATGAATTAGTTTCCCGTGCTCGGTATAAATAGCTCCTGCACCAACGGCTCCAGGGGCTAGAAATAAATCTTTATCGTCCTCTAAAACTTTTAATCGAACAGCAAATCGGCCTTCTTCAAAATGTGTTTCTTGGGTGTCGGGTAGTTTTCCGCTTGCCGTTATTTGACCTTGTGCATTTGCCCAAACGATATGCTCGACTTCGCATTTTATAATATGATTAGGATAGGTTCGTAAAGCAACTTCTGCTGGATCCCCATGTTTTACATATCGTATTTCATTCTGACTATAGAGAGCAACTAACCATTGTTCATCCTCAATAAAGGTCATAACAGGTTTTAAAGGTAATTGTACCGCCATTGCTCCAGGACGTAATTGTAGGTTCACCACACGGCCATCTGCAGGGGCGTAAAATACGGTTTGAGTTAATTTCCATTGGGCTTCTCTTAGCTCAACTTTGGCTTGTTCTAGATCGGCTCTTGCTTGAGTGATTTCGGAAAGTTCGCCATCTGAAGACACTGCAGATATTTTTTGTAAATATTGTAAACGTTGCGATTGGGCTACAGCTTTTTGGGCTTGTAGGTTTCTTAAATTGGCTTGTGCTTGTTCGTAGTCGAATTTAGATCCCGCTCCTAAAGTAGCCAGTTCTTGTGTTTGTTGCTCTCGTTTTATTGCGAGTTCTAATTGTGCATCTATCACACTAATATTGCTTGTCGCTGCTGCTATTTGTTGTTCTAATTCTTTGTCGTATGCTTTGGCACTAATAACTTTTGCCTCTAAATACGGAATACGAGCCTCTAGGTTGTTAATTTTTAGTTGAAATGGTTCTGGATCTATTTTAAATAATACATCGCCCTTTTTTACATGTTGATTAGGCTTTACAGGAACCTCTATAACTTTACCCGTTACCGTTGGTACCACTTCAACATTATAATTTAATACCCGAACATCGTGTGAGGATGGCGCGACTATATTTAAAAATAAAATTAATAGACTAATAGCTACTACTGGTATAATGTATACAATAACTTGAGTTACCGTATTCCAAGGTAAAAGTTTGAATTTAAAAAAGATGAGCCAAACAATGCCGGCATATATTAGGAGTAATAATATTTCCATAAGTTAGTTTTAAGAGGTGGTTACTTTAAAAATGTTATTCTGGAGTTTCTTCTAAAGGAGGATTCGTTTTTTGATCTTCTTTCTTTTCTTTAAATTCTTTAAGTGTTTCTTCGTGATAATGTCCTTGGTCTGTGCCATAAGCCATTTTGTAAAAAACAGGTTTGCTATAGGCCCACAACCAAGCTAAAGGCCAAAGTAATCCTCCAAAAATTAGAGATAAAATACATAAGATTTTAATAGCTTCAGCCTGCGGATGATTTCGCTTTTCTGCAACTTTCTCAGGAAGTACATGAACAAATAAGAATAAACAAATACCCGCTATAGGAGCTACAATTAAGGCTACCCAGCTTATAGCCTCGGCTATAGTATCTTCTAGACCACCACCATGTTCGTTTGCAGAACTAATTAGAGGGATAAAAAGAAAACTAAGAAAAAGATAGGTTTTTTTTAAAGGAAGTAGATGCATACGAGTTGGTTTTTGATAATAGGTTGTTATGCTTTGGTTCCTATAAATATAAATTATTTTTTCGGGAATTGAACATGTAACTCCCTTGAATATAAATATTTAATTGCTGAGGTTGAGCTTATGTCTAGTAAAGGCTGTAAAAAGTTAAATCTTTAGATTTTTGAACGTTATTACGGGCTTGATTACATAATTTATCATTATTGAATTCTGTCAGCAAAAAATAAAGTTCAAAAAAAAGCAAGCCTATAAATTTATAAGCTTGCTTTTGTGTATCTCTAGGAATATGTTCTTATTCCTCTTTGACTTCTACGATTTCGTACATGTCTTTTCCGTCAACTTGGATAGGTTGGTAGTAAGTGTCACCAAATTGAACGTAAGTTTGGTCTCCAATTTTGGTTTCTTCTCCACCTTCAGGTAAACTTGGTACAATGGTACCTGCTGTTGCAGGAACTACCGTGTAGCCTTCAGCACTTTTTTCGTAATAAGCTCCACCGTAATAGTAGTTATTGGTAGTTTCTGTTACCGCTACGGTTTGTGCTTCTGCTGGTAGAGTTTGTACAGTGGCCCCAACAGGTGCTTGTACTACGGTGTACCCGCCATTTCCTGCTTGATAATATACCCCGTTATCGTAATGGTATTGTTGGTTTTCTATGCTAACTATAATGGCTGTAGTGGCTATACTAGCAACAAAGAATCCCCATGGGTGCCAAGCTGGTCCCCAATAAAACGGACGGTAAGGGTGGTAGTAGTACGGTCTGTGACAATAATATCCACGTCCGCCATATCGGTATGGTGGTCTAGAATAATGTCTCGGGCTATTTCTTACTCGTGTGTTGTGTTGGTTATTAAGTCTAACATTTTTACTGTTGTCAACGTTTATATTTACGTTTCTCTTGCTTTTGTCTATGTTAACCTTATTACCACTCTTGTTTTTAATATTCGAGGTTTTTTTATTACCTATGTTAGAAGTTTTCTTGTTTCCAATAGAGGTGTTTTTATTTCTATTGGTAGTCGATGTTTTAGATTTTATACCCGAATTACTTGCCTTATTACCAATTTTAGACTTCGATGTTGTAGACGTTTTTGGTAAAGAACGGTTAGATGATTTGTTAAACCCTCCGTTAATACTTGATCTTTTTGCAGATGAAGTAGATGTTTTTGGTCTGCTTATATTTCCAGACGATCTTGAAGGTGCATGTGTTGTTGCTCTACCGCCGCCACCTCGTGAGGCACCGCCACCGTGATTAAAACGTTGCGCTTGAATTTCTGAAGGCAACAAAAAGGTTAGTAAAACGGCAAGGAAACCGATTTTAAACTGAGTTTGTATATTTTGAATTTTCATGAGATGAGTTTTTTAATTTAGTAATTAATAATTCGTTTTAAGATTTAGCAATTAAAACGCTAATTAATCGGGCACTTGCTGGCGGTGCAAATTCGAAAATATCATCATTCAATTCTGGGTTTAATTGCCAGTCACTAAATGATGCATGGTATTTCATATCGTCTTTTTTCTTATAGGTAATTTCAAATTGCTTAGGAAGCGAATGTGCCTCATCAGAAATCCAAATCTTTCCTAACATGTTGTCGTTTTCAACAGTAATAAGGGCACATTCTTCACCGCCTACAACCTCAAGGCCTTCGTAAGAAATACGGTTAAAGTGTTCTATTAAATCATCTGTAAACGATGGGTAAAAGAAATCTGCCGCAGGGAAATCCATTTCAAATTTATCATGCATAAAATCAATCATGCTAATGATGTTATCTGGAGCCTCAACTGTTATGTAATTGTTTTCACTGTAAGAGTAAAATGTAATTAACTCTCCGTTATACCAATACCCACGGTGCTTATCTATACTATGCGTTTTAACTAACATTTTATCTGGACCCGCCATTTTAATATCGCATTCTGTGGCATGTTGCGTTACTTTTTTATCGGCGTCAAGAACATCGTTAATAATGCTTAAATGGAAAGATACCGTGCTTAACTCTCCAATGGCTTCACCCATTTGGTCTAGAAGTACAATAGCATCTAGGTCAATTTGTTTTTCCGAACTCTGTGCAGACACAAGGCAAGGTAAAATGCTTAAAACAAATACTATAATGTGTTTTTTCATTGTTTTCATTTTTAATAAATTATAATTTGGTTTATAAAATTCGTAATAAATAAGGTGCTTTTTGCTATTTCCATTCAAAGAGTTAATGTCTATGTGGTTCAAAAAGAACTTATGTAAATATAATTTAAAATTTCAAAAACCTATTAACTCTTAAATTTAATAGACGAACTGTTATAAAGTTAGTGTAAAATGTAGGGATATAAAAAAAAGATAAAAATTGTAATTTGAATTTAGGATAAATTTTATTTTTATGGGTGAAGGGAGTGAATAAAAATTGTTAGTTTCTATTATTTTGATACCTTTAATTTTTAAAACGGATAATTTAATTTATTTATAAATGCACTTTAGTAAGCTTGATTTTAATGACTGTTTTAGGCATGTATTGAAGATAATGGCATGGGTGTTTTTATTTGTTTTATTACTTTTTGTTACCAGCCTGAGTGCAAAAGCACAAGTTAATGAAGATTCTGGTATCGAGGATAATGATTTTACCCAACAATTGTGGTTTGATTTTGATCCGAGTTGGGATGTAGGAGATAACCAGAAAATTATGGGCGAATTTGGGTATCGTACCATTTGGCCCAAAAGTTGGCATAGATATATTGTAAGAGCATCCTATCAATATGATTCAGATGGTATGATTTTTAAAAAATTCAAGCATACCGAATCTCTAACATTTGGTACAGGTTTATTTCTTTTAACCAGTAAAACCAGTCATAATTCTTTCGAAATTAGACCGTATCAAGGCTATAAATTTGCATTCGATTTACGTCCGAGAGTGCAATTACAACAATATATAAGACTAGAAGAACGCTTTGTTTTTTCTAATGAGGAAGATAACCAAGTTTTTGGTATGCGTTTGAGATATCAAATTAAAGCCATATTTAATTTACAAGGATTTATGTTTGTTGAGGGTAGAGGTTTCTATTTACCAGTATCGGTAGAAGGTTTCTTTAATATGGTACAAGCTTCCGAATTTAACGACGTTATTAGGATAACGCCTGGAATGGGATATCAGTTTGATCCTGATTTTAAAGTTGAAGGCACTTTAGGATATCACTATACAAGGCAAGATGCCGATAAATTAGTAAGAACTAACGACATCGTATTTAGATTCCGAATTATTAAAACATTTAGATAATAAACTATTCTGTAACCCTTATTTTTTGTTTTGATACTATGTTTCTTGAAGAATTTCCGACTTGTAAAATATAAACTCCTTTTTCTACCTCCCAAGATTTTGTGTCAACATTATAAAACGCCAATTCTTTAATCGGAATTTCAAGGGATACCGTTTGCGTTTTACCAGAATCCACATGTACTTTTGTAAAGGCTTTTAATGCTTTTGAAGCTCTTTCAACCTTCGAGTTGGGCTTGCTAACATATACCTGAACTACTTCTTTACCATCAAATTTTCCTGTGTTTTCTATAGTCACTTTTATAGACAAGATATCGGTGTCTGTGTATTCTGTTTGGTTTGTTTTAATATCGGAAAATTCAAAGGAGGTATAAGATAAACCATAGCCAAATGGGTATAATGGTTCAATATGTTTTGTGTCAAACCAACGGTAACCAACCAAAAGGCCTTCCTTGTAGCGTACACTTTCGTTGCCCGGAAAACTATTGGTGGCATGAGCAGGCGAATCGTTAATGTGTTTTGGCATAGTCCAAGGTAATTTTCCAGACGGATTTATGGTACCTAGAAGGACATCGGCCAAAGCATTTCCACCTTCCGAGCCGTTAAACCAACTCCAAACCAAAGTATGCGATTTGTCTTTAATAGTCCCTAAATCGTAAGGTGCACCAGCAATCATTACCACTATAGTGTTTGGGTTAACCTCTAACACTTTTTGTATAAGCTCTTCCTGACCGAAGGGTAGATTTAGATTTTGTCTATCTGAAGCTTCGGTTTCATAATCTCGATTAGAGCCAGCAAAAATAATAGCAATATCAGAGGTTTTAGCGGCGGTTAACGCTTCTTCAAGTTTTGTGGCATCTAATTGGTCTATAGTTGTTGGTCCTTGAAGGGTGACCTCTTCTTTTTGGTCGTTTTCATTTTTAGAATACCGCTCTAAGTAGCCTTCGGCGTATTGTATGGTAATGCCTTTAGGAAGCCTATTTTGTAATCCTTCTAAAGGTGTGACTTCTCGATTGGTTTTAACACCTGCACCAAAACCGCCTAAAGCATTTTTTTTGGTAGCGTTATTGCCTATAACCGCAATAGATTTTACACCCTCTAGTTGAAGTGGTAATGTGTTGTTCTCGTTTTTTAATAAAATAATCGATTCTGCAGCAATATCGTAAGCATCTTTAAAATGCGCTTGAGTAGCAAGGCTTCCTTGGGTTCTTCCTGTGCTATCTATCGCTTTTACTTGGTGTAGTACGTTTAATATACGTTTAACGTGTTTGTCTATCTCTGTTTCAGAAATTTCGCCAGCTTTTGCCGCAGCAATTAATTTATCGGCTAAAAAGAATTCATGGAAAGGTTTTGGAGTTCCCATTTCTATATCTAAACCATTTTCTAAAGTTTTTACGGTTGAGTGTACGGCTGCCCAGTCCGATACTATGATGCCTTTAAATCCCCATTCGTCGCGTAAAATAGTGTTCAACATATAATCATTCTCGCATAAATAATCGCCTCTAAATTTATTGTAAGCCCCCATCATACTATAAGCATTGGCTTTCTTTACAGTCGCTTCAAAAGCAGGGAGGTAAATTTCACGAAGTGTGCGTTCGTCTACCAAAACATCTACAGTTCCTCGGTTGGTTTCCTGGTTGTTCACTGCAAAATGCTTTACACAGGCCATAACATCGTTATCCTGAATGCCAATTACAAAAGGTACGGCTAGTGTTTTGTTTAAAAAAGGGTCTTCGGTAAAATACTCATATGTGCGACCTCCAAGTGGTGTTCTTATAATGTTTATAGCTGGCGATAAAACCATGTCTTTATGTCGGGCTCTTGCTTCTTGGCCAACACTATTTCCAAAAGTATAAGCTAACTCCGGATTCCATGTGGCAGCTAAACTTCCAGCGGCAGGATAGTAGGTGGCAAAGTCGTTAGTCCATCCTGCTGGCGACCAATTATCTTCAGATATTTCTTCGCGAATACCTAAAGGGCCATCGGCCATTCTGAGTTCTGGAACACCTAATCGTTCTACACCACCATTGGCAAACATGCTATTTCCATGAAGCATACCAACCTTTTCTTCTAAGGTCATTTGTGATATTAAAGTATCCACATGGCTCTCGAAATCAGAGATGTTAAAAGGTTTTGGCTGGTGGGCCGAGGTAATTGGTTTTTCAGGTTGGGAGATCTGTACTTCTGATTTTGTTTCAGATTTACAGCAGCTTAGGAGAAAAACTAAAACCAAAAGCGAATATGGGTATATATGTTTCATCTCAATATGTTTTAAAACTTTAGAATGTAATTAAAGTTGGTTGTTGAAATGAATAAAAGTAAAATAAATGCAGCTTGTTAGGTAATAGCTAATAATCGAATCCTGATATTATTTTTCTTTTAATGTACAATTTTAGTGTTTTCAAGAAGAGCGATTAGTATTCATGTTCTGTAATAGCGGAATAAATTCATCTGGTTTGCTTAAATAATGAATAAGCGGGGATAATGCTGTTAAGGATTTAGGATCTTCAATATATCCCGAAACAACTAGAGGTATATTTATAGTTTTAATAAGTTGCGTGAGTCTAGTAGGTATCGATTTAGAATGTTGTGTTATAAACATAGTAACCAGTAGGTCTGGTTTGGTTATGTCGGTCACCATTTTAATATTTTCGTCGGGTACATTTTGTCCAAGATAAAATACGCGCCAACCTATGTGTTGTGCCATGTAGGATGCTAGTAATAATCCAATTTCATGATCTTCATTTTCAGGTAAAAACAAAACGGCTTTAGGGGCATTCGCTAGAGGTTTTGGTAATAACTCTATGGCCGAAAATATTTTTTGCCGAATTAAATTCGATATAAAATGCTCTTGAGCCGGCATCACCTTATTTACTCCCCAGAGCACACCAACTTGAGCTAGAAAGGGATAGATAAGTCCTGTAATAGTTGAAATTAATCCGGTTTTTAAAATTTGAGCATTCATTACAAGGTCAAATTCATCCTCATTGAAGTTGATAGTGCTTAATATAAGAGCACTGACCTCGTCTTCGGGAGCTCCTTTCAACAAAATCTTAGACACTTGGGTGTTAATTTCCTCGTCTGTAAGCTTGTCAACTTGAGAAATTCTAAACCCATTACGTGTTAAAATACTAATGTTCAATAATTTTTTTAATTGCTCATCGGTATAATACCTAATGTTAGTGTCTGTACGTAAGGGTTCTATAAAGTTATAACGGCTTTCCCACTTCCTTAAAGTATGCGATTTTATGCCTGTTAAAGACACAATCTGAGCCATTGAATAATTACTCATGTCTAAGTGTTTGTAGGGCAAAGCTAAACAAAAAATCCAATTTAATCCTTGCTTTTTACATATTTGATGAACTTTATTGTCTAATTAAAATTAAAATAAGTTGGACAAATAAAATAAAATATATAGTTTTGTATAAGTTTAATTGCAAAAACATAGACATGAAAAACAAAATGAAATACCTAGTAGTATTATTTAGTTTGTTCATTGTTACTGTATCCTGTAATAATGATGACGATTCGAATGATATGGACCCCGCTCCAACACAGAATATTATTAAACTAGCACAAGACACCGATAACCTAAGTAGTTTGGTGGCGGCCTTAACTTTAGCAGATACCGAGCCGGGATCTGATTTAATAGGCACTTTAAGTGGCGATGGTCCCTTTACCGTTTTTGCGCCATCTAACCAGGCCTTTACAGATTTGTTAAATACTTTAGAAGATTATAATAGCCTTTCAGATTTTGATACTCCAGAAGGAAGAATAATGTTGGCTACTATACTAAAGTACCATGCTGTATCTGGAGCAACTGTGTTATCTAGTCAGTTAGAAGATAATCAAGAAATCACCACTGTTCAGGGAGAGACCTTAATGGTAGACATAAATGACGGAGTATTTCTGGAAGATGCTACCGAAACAAAATCGCAAGTTACGGTTGCCGATGTTATGGCGACTAACGGAGTTGTTCATATAGTAAATAAAGTACTTGTGCCACAAGCAGTTTTAGATGAAATTAATCGTGGAACCTTGGTAGATATTGCTTTAGGTAACGACGATTTATCTATTCTTGCCGCTGTAGTTGTAAAAACAGGATTGGTAGATGTCCTTAATAGCGACGGACCTTTTACGGTGTTTGCTCCTACAAATGAAGCTTTTGTAAATCTGTTAGATGCCTTAGGTAACGATTATAATAGTTTAGACGATTTTGATACGGAAGCAGAAATAGAGCTGTTACGAAATATTGTGTTGTATCACGCTATTCCTTCGGCAATCTATGCTACAGATTTGACTGAAACTTCGGTAGAAACGGCTTTTTCTGGTAATAATTTAGACGTTGTAAAATCTGGTGATACTTATGTTATTCAAGATGCAACAGGAGAAAATGCGAACATAATAATAGCCGATGTTAAGGCATCTAATGGTGTGGCTCATGTGATTGACCGTGTGTTGTTGCCCAATTAATTCCATTAAAATATATAATAATTAGTAGTTGGTTAGTAGTGTTTCCGGCAATCGATTAATACAGATTGCCGGTTTCTAAAAACAGTTTCAGTTTTAAAATATGATAAAAAAGAAGATTGTAATAATAGGTTCGGGATTTTCATCTTTAGCAGCGAGTTGTTATCTGGCTAAGGCAGGCTTCGATGTGACTGTTCTAGAAAAGAATGCTACTATTGGCGGACGAGCAAGACAGCTAAAAAAAGAAGGGTTTGTGTTCGATATTGGTCCGACGTTTTATTGGATGCCAGATGTTTTTGAGTCCTTCTTTAATGATTTCAATACCAAACCTTCAGATTTTTACAGATTAGAAAAATTAAATCCTGCCTACAAAATTTATTTCGATACCCATGATGCTATTAGTATTGAAAATGAATTTGATAAGATAAAAGCCACTTTCGAGAGTATAGAGCCGGGAAGTAGTAAAGCTTTACAAGGGTTTATAGACAATGCAGAATCGCATTATAATATTGCCATAAAAGATTTGGTGTATAACCCAGGAGAAAACCTAATGGAAATTGTGAACTTAAAAACCATAACCAAAATTAATGGATTTTTAACCACGATAAAAAAGCAAGTTTCCCGTTATGTTACGCATAAAAATCTTCAAAAAGTATTAGAATTTCCCGTTCTGTTTTTAGGAGCTAAACCTAGCAATACTCCCTCGTTTTATAATTTCATGAATTATGCCGATTTTAAACTAGGCACTTGGCATCCGTTAGGTGGTATGTATCAGGTGGTAAAAGCCATCGAAGATTTAGCACTTAGCTTGGGCGTAAAGATTGAAACCAATAGGGCAGTTACTAAGATTAATCTAGACGGAAAAAGAGTTAAATCTATTTCTACTGAAAACCAAGAGTATAGTTGCGATATCCTATTAAGCGGTGCCGATTATCACCATACAGAAACTTTATTACCAGAGAAATTTAGACAATATTCTGAAGCGTATTGGAATAAAAAAACATTCGCACCTTCGGCTTTATTATTCTTTGTAGGGTTCGATAAAAAAATAGAGAAGGTTTCGCATCATACCTTGTTTTTCGATACCGATTTTGAGACACATGCAGAAACCATTTACGACACCAAAACATGGCCAGATAAACCTTTGTTTTATGCCAGTTTTCCTAGTAAAACAGATGCAGTTGCGGCTCCCGAAGGTAAAGAGGCAGGCATTTTTTTAGTGCCTATAGCACCCGATTTAGAAGATACTCCACAAGTACGCGAACACTATTTTAAAACCTTAATAGATCGTTTAGAGAACATCGTTGGTGTAGAAGTTAAATCGCATATCCTGTTTAAAGAATCGTATTGTGTAAATGATTTCAAAGAAGACTATAGCTCCTATAAAGGGAATGCCTATGGTTTGGCAAATACCTTAACACAAACCCATGTGTTACGACCAAAATTAAAAAGTAAAAAAGTAGATAATTTATATTTCTGCGGACAATTAACTGTACCTGGACCTGGCGTACCACCGTCTTTAATTTCAGGTAAAATTGTCAGCGATTTAATCTTAAAATACACCTAGTATGAAAGCATTATTCGATACTTCTAGTTTAAAATGTAGTAAGATTGTAACTCAAGAATATAGCACGTCGTTTTCTTGGGGAATCAGACTTTTTGCACCTTCTATTCGTCCTGCGATTTATGCCATTTATGGTTTTGTACGCTATGCCGACGAGATTGTAGATTCTTTTAACAACTATAATCAGGAGGAATTATTTCATGAATTTGTTGCCGATTATCACAAAGCTATAGAGCGCAAAATAAGTTTAAATCCTATTTTACATGCCTTTCAAGAGGTGGTTTTAAAATATGATTTGCAAGATTTTGTTGAAGATTTTCTGAAACGGATGGAATACGATTTAAATGTAAGCGACTATACTACCGAAGAAGCTTATAAAAACTACATTTATGGTTCTGCCGATGTGGTAGGCCTTATGTGTTTACGAGTGTTTGTTAATAACGACGAAGCGCAATTCAATCATTTAAAAACCTCTGCAAAATATTTGGGTTCGGCCTTTCAAAAGGTTAACTTTTTAAGAGATATTAAAGATGATACCGAAATTTTAGGACGTTCGTATTTTCCAAATGTCAATACAAACGGATTGAGCAATGTAGCCAAAGAAGATATAATTAAAGATATACAATTCGATTTTACTGAAGCTTATAAGGGCATTGTGCAATTACCAATCGAGAGTAGGTTAGGGGTGTATTTGGCTTATAAGTATTATATGAAATTATTGCATAAATTAGAGCGAATGGATTCTAAACGCTTACTATATGAACGTATTCGAATTTCGAATCCTTTAAAACTCGTAATTTTAACCAAAGCCTATATCCGATTTAAACTCAATGTTATATAAAATAATCATATTAACTCTGATGGTTTTGGTACATCCTATTTCAAGTTGCGACGATATGGATGCGATCAGGTGGTCGTATCACGAGGTAAAAAGTGAAGCAGAATTAAATCAGCTTTTAAAGGAAATAGAGGGTTTAGATTGCGACAAAAAGATCCCGTATTTGGCCTCTTTAATTATGCGACAAGCCGAATTTACAAGTTGGCCGCATAAAAAATTAGGCTATTTTAACGATGGAAAAAAAATGTTAGAAAACTATTTGTCTGCTTATCCTAACAGCATTGAAGCGCATTATATAAGATTGCTCACGCAAAAGAATGTGCCTAGTCTTTTAAATTATAAGCAAAATATTTTAGAGGATAAACAGTTTGTAGAGCAACACTTAAAATCTGCAGATTTATCTGAAGATTATAAACGTATAATGGCACAAAATATTCATTAAAAACACAATAAATGATGCAAATTGTAATGTACATAGCAGTTACTATAGCGACATTTTTAGTCATGGAATGTATTACCTGGTTAACCCATAAATATGTTATGCACGGTTTTTTATGGTATTTACATGCCGATCATCACGAACCGAAATACCCACACGTATTCGAGAAAAATGATGCCTTCTTTGTTATTTTTGCAATTCCTAGTATTGCTCTATTTTATTTTGGAGTTCATCCCGAATTAAATGTTCTATTCTTTATTGGTTTAGGAATTTTATGTTATGGGATTGCTTATTTTTTGGTTCACGATGTGCTTATTCATCAGCGTTTTAAATGGTTTAAAAATGTGAAAAACAAGTATTTAATTGGCTTGCGGAAGGCTCATAAAGTACACCATAAACATTTAGATAAAGAAGATGGGGAATGTTTTGGGATGTTATTTGTACCCAAGAAATATCATAAAACCTATAAAAAGTAATGCAGTCTTATACCTATTTGCTCATCGATTTGGCTTGCATTTGTATTCCCTTCTTAGCTAGTTTTTACCCTAAGCATGCCTTTTTTAAGCAATGGAAATCGTTTTTTAAAGCAAATGTTTTAGTATCGATAGCCTTTCTGATTTGGGACTATTACTTCACCGAAATGGGCATTTGGGGGTTTAACCCGGATTACCTTTTAGGGCTCTATATAGGAAATTTACCTGTAGAAGAACTTCTGTTCTTTATCTGTATTCCGTTTGCTTGTGTATTCACTTTTTTTGCTCTAAAATTCTTAATTAAAACATCACCTTTTTTTAAGTCGCAACGGTATATCACACTCGTATTTATTAGTGTGTTTAGTCTTTTAGCTATATTACATTACCATAAATGGTACACGTTTACAGCTTGCGGTTTTACAGCGTTGTATTTAATGTTTTTAAAATGGAAACAAGTCGATTTAAGTTTTCATTACCTTACTTATTTCTTGATTCTTCCTTTTTTCTTTTGAGTAATGGTTTGTTAACAGGATCCTTTTTAGAGGCTCCCATTGTGTGGTATAACGATGCCGAAAATTTAGGGTTTAGACTGTTTACCATTCCCATAGAAGATAGCATTTACGGCCTGTTACTCATTTTTTTAAATATTGAAGGCTTTAGATATTTTCAAACAAAGTTGAATTAAATCGAGCTCCCAAACCTACTTCAGTAGTCTTAAAGAGGCTGATTAATTGATAGGTTTTTATCTAGATTTGAAGGCTTACATGGAAAAAAAATTAAGGTTTAATTCCCGCTTTATAAACTTCTAAAGCACGTAATCGTGCTGACTTATGGTCTACTAAGGGATCGGGATAATCTTTAGTGCCATACTCAGGAATCCATTGTTTGATGTAGTCCAGATTTTTATCAAATTTCTCTAATTGTGTAATTGGATTAAATATCCGGAAATAAGGTGCTGCATCGCAACCCGTTCCTGCTGCCCATTGCCAGTTCCCGTTGTTGGAAGCCAATTCGTAATCTAACAATTTTTTAGCGAAATAAGCTTCACCCCATTGCCAGTGTATAAGTAGGTGTTTACATAAAAAACTAGCGGTTACCATACGCACACGGTTGTGCATGTATCCGGTTGTGTTTAATTGGCGCATACCGGCATCGACTAAGGGGTATCCGGTTTTGCCTTGGCACCATAATTTAAACTCAGTTTCATTATTTCTCCATGCAATGCCGTCGTATTTTCTTCTGAAATTTTGAGAGACCACGTTAGGAAAATGGTATAAAATCTGCATAAAAAATTCACGCCAAATCAATTCATTTAAAAAGGTTTGGTCTTCGGGTTTTAATGCCGAAATAATGCTGCGAATACTAACAGTTCCAAATCGTAAATGCGGACCTAAATAACTCCCAATGTCTTGAGATGGATAATCACGATATTTAGCATACTTCCCAATATCGCCTAAGTTATAAGGTTTCACTTTAATTGAGGAAGGCTTAAATCCGAAACTCTCCAAAGTAGGGAACTCAAACTGATTTTTGTGAACGTTTTCAAAAGATACATCAGAAAACACTTCAACTCCCGAAAAACGTTCTAGCCATTTGTTTTTATATGGTGTGTAAACCGTGTAAGGAGTGTTATCCTGTTTAAGAATTTCATGGGGTTCAAAAATAACTTGATCTTTAAAGGTATGAACCTCTATGTTTTTCGACTTTAAAAATGTTGACACTTTAGCGTCCCGTTCACGGGCATACGGTTCGTAATCGGTGTTCGTGTAAACAGCCTCTATGGTATAGGTTTCGGTTAGTTGTTTCCAAATATCTAGCACTTGTCCTTTTAAACAGAGTAAGGATGAATTATGACGGTTTAATTCAGAGTTTATAGTTTTTAATTGGTTGTAAATAAAAGATACTCTAGCATCATCTGGAGGTAATTCATTTAAAATATTGTCATCAAAAATAAAAATAGGGAGAACTAGGGTGTCACGGTTTAAAGCTTCTAAAAGCCCTGTGTTATCTGTTAATCGTAAATCGCGTCGAAACCAAAATATGGTATATGTCATAAGAAAAATGATCTAAAAAAAGCAAATGAATTGGGTACTTAAATGTAATAGGTCCTGTTCTACAAAACAAGAGATTTGTAACTTAAACCTAAAACAAAACAGACATAAATTTAAAATGTTTAAGAGCTTTTATAGTTAGGCTATTACTGAACATTTTATAATGCCCTAAACCATATACTTAATCCATTTTTTTGTTGACTGAATGTAATGTTCTCCACCGTTTTAAGGGTATACATACCTGAAAAACTATCAATAGTGTGTTGAGGTTTTAATTATTTATATATAAGATGCTGAAATAATTAAAACATTGATTTATAGAATTTAGAGAGTGTTGTCTAGGTTTGAAATTTTGGATTTTAGCTAATTAAAATTACACATGTTGATCTAATAAAATCGGGTTACCATCGGGGTCCATGATAATAATATTTCCAGGACCTTTGGTATTTTCATCAACCTCTGTAGATAAGGTTACACCTTGATCTTTTAATTGTTTTTGAATAGCTCTTATGTCATCAAAATCTTTCAAGGTTTTGGCATCTTGATCCCATCCCGGATTGAATGTGAGGATGTTTTTATCGAACATGCCTTGAAACAGACCAATTAACGTTGGACCATTTTTCATGATGAGGTAATTTTTTTCCAAATCGCCAGCAAAAACCGTAAACCCTAGAGTTTCGTAAAACTGTTTAGAAATGTTTATGTTTTTTACGTTTAAACTAATGGAAAAAGCACCTAATGTCATGTGTATGTAATTATGATTAATATGTGTGATTAAGGAAAAAGTAGGTAGAGCTCTTGCTAAAGATACAGGGAATTTAACAGAATTTAAAGTCTTTACTCTGTTAACTTTACCTCGTTTTCTAGTGCTTCTCCCTTTTCAAAGGCCTCTAAATTGTTTAGCGTAACCAATGCAATTTGGTCTAAAGCTTCGTGGGTTAAAAAACCTTGATGCGATGTAATTAATACATTTGGAAACGAAATTAAGCGAGAAATCACATCGTCCATAATAATGTTTTCTGAAAGATCTTGGAAAAACAATTTTTCTTCTTGCTCGTAAACATCAATACCAAAATACTCAAGGGTTTTATTTTTTAAAGCCTCAATGGCTTCAACCGTATCAATTAGAGCACCTCGGCTGGTGTTAATTAACATGGCGCCTTTTTTCATTTTAGAAAAAGCTGTTTTATCAATAATATGATGGGTGTCTTCTGTTAGTGGACAATGTAAAGAAATAATATCTGATGTTTTTAATAGGTCGTCCATACTCACATAGGTGACTCCTAGAGCCTTTAATTCTTCTGAAGGGTAAAGATCGAATGCAATAACCTTACAACCAAAACCTAGCATGATTTTACTAAAAAACTGACCAATTTTACCTGTTCCTACCACACCTACGGTTTTTCCAAATAAATCGAAACCGGTTAATCGTTCTAACGAAAAATTTCCTTCACGAACGCGGTTATACGCCTTATGTGTTTTTCTGTTCAAAGTTAAAATTAAGGCTGTGGCATGCTCGGCAACCGCCATAGGGGAATACGATGGTACACGAACAATTTTTATGTTTTGAGCTTGAGCCGCCTTTAAATCGACATTGTTAAATCCTGCACAACGCATAGCGACAAGTTTTATGCCGTTTAGTTTGAGTTTCTCTAGAATGTCAGCATCTAAATGATCGTTAACAAACGCGCAAACGGCATCGAAACCTTGGGTTAAATTAACCGTATGTTTGTTTAATGAGGCTTCGTAATAGGTGATGTCTTGGTGATTGGTGTTATGCGCATCAAAACTTTCGCGATCGTAAGATTTTGTGCTGAAGAAGGCTATTTTCATAGGTGAAGCTTTTGGTTTTTATTGAATAATAAGGATTAAATATAAATGAAAATTTCGGACTTTTAATTTGGTGTAGAATTTCTTAGAATAATGTTAACAGTTAGTGGGGACAAATGTGGAAATTAATAGGAACCATTACATTAGATTTTAATCAAAGTATAAAACCAAGATTAATTCATTGCCAATATCTACTTCACTGAATTTGAAAAAGGAAATGTACAAATGAGGTTTAATGTTTTAGGAAAGGCATTTTTACAAACTAAAACATCCTTTTATAAAATCAATATACGTTTGCATCCCTTTGCTTAAAACGCCTCGTGGAATACGTTCGTTAGTGTTGTGAATACGCTCTAAATAGTGTCGGTCTAGTTGTATTGGGGTAAAACAAAAAGAGTTAATGCCTTGGGCTCTAAAATAACTCACATCGTTATAATTAGGTACCGAAGCACTTAAGGTGCTAGATTGTGGGTAGTTCTTTTTAACCGCCTCTTTAATTTTGGCAAAAAAGATAGATTTATCGCTAGACGGAGGGATAATAGGCATTTCTCTTATCACCTTAACCTCTATATTTGTATTGTCTAATTTGTCTTTTAAACCTGCTATAAACTCTTCATTTGTTTTATGCGGAAGTAATCTGCAGTCTAATAATGCCGTAATTTCTTCAGGAATAACATTAACAACATCGTTATGGCTATTCACACTAGTTAGGGTTATTGAATTTGAAAACAATGAAAATAATTCTGGCTTTTTTCTTAATTGAGGCACTATAAAGACTTTAAAAAGTCGAGGGTGCTTTAATGCGAGAGCAGAAATCCCTTTTTCCCATTGGCCTAATTGCTTTAAAATATTAATATTTGTTTCGTTATAGACTACTTTTTGCGGCTCTCCAATAATGTTGTCTAAAGCTTCAATCATGTCTTTATTGGCGTAGTTTAAAGGCGAGATTGAGCCGTGAGCCGATGTTTTAACTTTTAAAGATAACTCTAACCACAATGGCCGTTTATTAGTAATAGAAATACCAAATAAATTTTGCTCTGGATGCGATTTTAAAACATCGTTAAAAGCAGGTGGACCTTCGCCTAAAACTACTGCAGGGTTAAGTGCTTTAAAATAATTTTGCGTAACGTATGTTGCACCGCCTTCGCACTGCGTTTCCTCGCAAGAGACGGCTAAAAAGGTCACATTATAAGGCATGTTTTTATTGCCGTATTCCTGTGCAATTTTAATGGTACTAAATAAATGCATAATGCCATTCCCTTTATTGTCGAAAGCACCTCGTCCCCAAATTTCGGTTTCGGTAATATCTCCAGAAAAGGGTCCGTGCTCCCATTTTGAGACATCTCCAGATGGAATAACATCAATATGATTTAATAAAATAATGTTGGGTAACCCGCTACTTAAAGGGTAAATAGAAGCAGCAAAATTATAATTATTATTGGTATCGCCCATTTGGGTAACATATAGACCATTTTTAAGGCACAAATTTTTTAGCCATTCTCCAGCTTCTTTTTCGTTTCCGCTAATCGATTTAAATTGAAGATATTTACTAAGAGCCTGTTCAATAGTTATATCGCCTTCCTCTGATAGGATGGTGTATTCCGAAACTTTATTTTGACTTTGTATGTGTACAGAAAGAAAAATAAAGAAGAAAAGCAACGTAAAGTTTCGACTCATAATAACATATTTATAATAAAACGGCCGGTTTAAAGGCCTCTTAAAATTAGTGTTTTGCCAATAACTTACAATTAAATTCTATGGTTTTTTTTGAAAATAAGGTCTAACCAATTCGTATTAAGGGCTTACCATTCGTTAATTCTGTTGGAATCTAATTTTATGAAAATGAAAAGTAGGATGGTGAATCCCCAAAGTCCAGACCCTCCGTAGCTAAAGAAAGGCAATGGAATACCAATAGTAGGAATTAGGCCCATAACCATGCCTATATTAATCATAAAGTGCAGAAACATAATAGAGGCTACAGAGTAACCATACACTCTGCTAAATTGAGATTTTTGCAATTCAGCTAAATGAAGAATGCGTAGCATAAGCAACACGAATAAAATAACTACCATGGCGCTACCTACAAAGCCCCATTCTTCTCCAACAGTACTAAAAATATAGTCGGTGTGTTGTTCTGGAACAAATTTTCCAGTAGTTCGTGTGCCTTCTAGAAATCCTCTTCCTCCAATTCCACCAGAGCTAATGGCCTTTTCAGATTCGTATAAATTATAAAGAATGTCTCGGCGCATCTCTGCCAATTTAGCTGGGTCTTTTTCTAGTCGGAGCCATAAGCTTATCCTGTCTTTTTGATGCGGTTGAAGCACCGAATCGTAAAAGAAATGCACCCCAACAGACATCACTACAGCTAACAATGTAATTAGTATGGGTTGTAAAATGACTGGTTTTTTTTTGCTGATAAAATATTGAGTAAATACAACCCCTGCCGCAAGAATAGATGTAATTATTGGGCCAAATTTTAATGAAAAAATAGAAATACAAAGCACACTAACCGCTAAGGTTAAATAAATTTTTGGCAGGCCTTCGCGATATAGTACGAAAAAGAAAGCGCCATAAACAATAGTACTTCCCGCATCGTTTTGCAATAGAATTAAAAATGCAGGAATTAGTATTATAATAAAAGTTTTAATTTGATCTGGGAACCTGCGAATATCGGTTTGTAAATCACTTACGTATTTCGCTACAGCCAAGGCCGTTGCCGCTTTAGCAAATTCACTGGGTTGTAAGGTCATACCTCCAATGCCATACCACGAGGTGGCTCCGTTAACATTTTTACCAAAAATAAATAGCCCGACCAAAGAGAGCATGGATACCACATAAATAACACTAGCAAACCGTTCGTAAAATTTGGCTTCTATGGCTAAAATAATAACGATTAAGCCTAGTGTTAAACCAATAAACATGAGTTGTTTACCGTAGGCTTGAGAAAAATCAAAATAATCTACTGTTTCTCCTATATGAGATGCAGATACGATATTTAGCCAGCCAAACCCTACAAGCATCATGAAAATTATGATGGTTATCCAATCGAAAGAAAAATGTCTGTTAGTTTCTCTAATCATATTAAGGCGTTACGGGTGCTAAATGGTCGTTCTTTATTAGTTTTGGTTCCACAGTTTCTAATGTTGTTCCGCGATTAATTTTAAAAGGTTCTCCAGAATATGGTTTTTCGTATTCATGTTCTAAACTATGAGAAAGGATCCATGTTTCCATATCGGTTCTGGTAATACTGCCACGTAAATATTTTTCGATCATTAAGCTGGCAATTCTACCTGCAAATCGGCTACCCCAATACCCGTTTTCAACAAACACCGCAATGGCAATTTTAGGGTTGTCTTTTGGTGCAAAAGCTACGAAAATAGAATGGTCTGTTAACTGGGTTTTCTTGCCGTCTATTTTTACAAAATTTTCGGCAGTACCCGTTTTTCCACAAATTTCAATGCCTTTAACTTGAAGACTTGCCGCGGTACCTTTATTGTAAACATCGAACATACCTTGAATTACAGGTTCAAAATTTTCCTTATCGATAGTGGTATGCCTAGGCGTTGTAAAATGAGCATCTATTTCTTGACCTTCTATAGACTTTATAATGTGAGGGGTATAAAAATAACCGCGATTGGCAATGGCAGCAACCATATTTGCCAACTGAATAGGTGTTGCCTCTATTTCTCCCTGACCAATGGCATTCGATAGGGTAAAGGTAGTTCGCCATCGGTTTTTACCGTACCATTTATCGTAAAAGTCACCACTCGGAATTCGTCCCGGACTTCCAATTTTTAGGTCATATCCTAAATAATCTCCAAGACCAAAACTTGTTACATGCTTGTTCCATACATTCATCCCTTCATAAGGCGTGTCGTATTTTTCAATGATTCGTCTATATACATTTGCAAAATAAGCATTGCAAGATTCGTAAATTCCAACATTCATGGCTAACGGACTAGCGTGCGAGTGACACCCCATTTTTCGGTTTCCGTAACTATACCCATGGTGGCAAGTAAATTGATCTTTGGTGGTAACCACACCTTCTTGTAAACCTATAAGCGCGTTTAATACTTTAAAAGGTGACCCTGGAGGATATTGCGCTAATAAGCCGCGATCGTATAGCGGTTTGGCTATAGAATCGTTGTATAATTTTGTGAAATTTCTAGATCGTTTTCTCCCTACTAAAGAATTAGGATCGTAGGTAGGCGCAGAAATCATAGTTAAAATTTCGCCGGTACTAGGTTCTATGGCTATAATTCCGCCGTGTTTATGTTGCATTAATTGTTCGCCATAGGCTTGTAAGGTGGCATCAATTGTAATCTTTACATCTTTTCCAGGTTCGGGAAGCGTGTCAAATTTCCCTTCTTTATAGGGGCCTATGTTTTTGTTGAATCGGTTTTTCTGAATAAACTTAATTCCTTTTTTTCCGCGTAATTCTTCTTCATAAGACAATTCAATGCCTTGCTTGCCTATTAAATCTCCCATTTTGTAATAGGGCTGTTTTTTAATGATGGCATTGTTAACTTCACCAATATCGCCTAAAACATTAGCTCCAATAGAAGCTTCATAATGGCGAAGCGAGCGTTTTTGAATATAAAATCCTTCAAATTTTCGCATTTTTTCTTGAAGTACAGCATAGTCTTCTTTAGACAGATGAGACACAAAAACCGAAGGTAGTCGTGGTGAATAGTGGTAAGCTTTATTATAGGTTTTTATAAATTGTGCTTTGTCTATTTTTAAAAGATTGCAAAACTCTACCGTGTCTAAGGGTTTAACTTCGCGAGGAATAACCATAACATCGTAAGACGATTGGTTAGAAACTAAAAGCGTTCCGTTTCTGTCGTAAACAAAGCCTCGTTTTGGGTAATCGTAAACTTTTCTGATGGCATTATCGGCATATAAATCGTTCGCAGACGAATTGTAAACCTGAAGGTAAAACAGTCTCGAAATAAAGATAATTCCAACAAAAATAATGGTGAAAAATAATAAAAATTGCCTCATTTAGTGCGCTTGCTAAAAATAATAGTAACTATAATACACAGAAGAATGGTAAAGATACTAGAAAATAACGTTTTTTGAAGCGTTAAAAGTATTTCGGAAAAGTTAAATACTTCTAAAAGAAATAGGATGAGGTGATGTACCACGGTTAGTATACTTATATACATAAGTTTAGAGCCAAAATCGACATTGTTAAATTTAATGGTTTGGTGTTCGTAAACAGTACCAAATGACCATTTTAAAACTAAAGGACGAATATAAGCGATGGTTACACAAGCTGCAGCATGAATTCCGCCAGAGTCAGAAAAAATATCGACCAATATTCCTAACAAGAAACTTAACAGCAAAAATACAATACGGTCGTTTTTAATAGGATACAATACAATAAATAAGATGTATAAATACGGATTTATATATCCCAAAAAATTAATATGATTTAGAATTACAACCTGTACTAGTACCAGTAAAAGGAACTTGAATATTTGAGATATAACGCTACTGTTCATTCGATAAATTTAGTAAGTTATTAATCTCGGGAGCATCTAAATGTTCTATAATATAGGCGTGTTCAATGTTTGTCATGTCGTTAAACAGCGTCACATTAATTTCGAAATTATTCTCGGCATCATCCAATTCAAAACTTTCAATAGTTCCTATTTGAATGCCTTTAGGGAAAATTACAGACCGCCCAGAAGTAACAATGGTATCTCCAATGGCAATAGGCGCAATTTTAGGAATATCTATAAGTTGTACCGTTCTAGGGGAATATCCGTCCCAGGTTAAGGTTCCAAAATGATTGGTCTTTTTTAGCTGTGCACTAATTCTACTTTTAGAATTTAAAATTGAAATTACTGTGGCGTAATTTCCACTTGTTTTGTCTACAATACCCAGAATCCCCTTTGGGGTAATAAGTCCGAAGTCTTCCTTAATGCTATCGTTACTTCCTTTATCTATAAGTAAGATATTTGTTGTAGCCGAATAGCTGTTTTTTATAACGCGTACAGGTCTATACAAGTACGATCCGTTAAAACTCGTGGTGTCTACAAAAGTGTTTTCTAACGATAAATGATAGTTTTGAAGCCGATTGCGAAGTCTCGCATTTTCTTGTGCTAAATTTTCGTTTTGTGTTTGTAAGTTTAAATACTGATTGATATTATTTAAACGTGTATAAATTCCGCCGCTTAAAAAATTAGCCGAATTTATAAATTTACTTTTGTGATACGAATGGGTTTGAATTGTAAAAAATACGGCCAACGAAAACAGCAGCAAATACAACAAAAAGTTTTTGTTACGTATTATAAAGTTTAAAATTTGCTGCATGCTTTAAGGCTATTTAATCAATACGCTCTTAAACTTAGGTAAGTTTTTAAGCGTGATTCCAGTTCCGCGAACTACGGCACGTAACGGATCTTCAGCAATGTATACAGGAAGATCTGTTTTTTGAGATAGACGTTTGTCTAAACCACGTAACATAGAACCTCCACCAGCTAGGTAAATACCGGTATTGTAAATATCGGCAGCTAATTCTGGAGGTGTTTGCGATAAGGTTTCCATAACAGCATCTTCAATTCTAAGAATAGATTTGTCTAATGCTTTCGCGATCTCGCGATACGAAATTTGAACTTGTTTTGGTTTCCCGGTAAGTAAGTCACGGCCTTGCACACTCATGTCGTCTGGTGGCGTTTCTAAATCCTCGGTAGCAGCACCAATTTGAATTTTAATTTTTTCGGCAGTACGTTCACCTACATATAAGTTGTGTTGCGTACGCATATAATAAATAATATCGTTTGTAAAGACATCTCCGGCAATTTTAACCGATTTGTCGCAAACAATACCTCCTAAAGCTATTACTGCAATTTCGGTAGTACCACCACCTATATCTACAATCATATTTCCTTTAGGTTGCATAATATCTACACCAATACCTATGGCCGCAGCCATAGGTTCGTGTATTAAATAAACTTCTTTTCCGTTTACACGCTCGCAAGATTCCTTTACAGCTCGCATTTCTACTTCTGTAATTCCAGAAGGAATACAAACCACCATGCGAAGTGCAGGGGTAAACATTTTTTTCTTTAAAGCGGGAATGTTTTTAATAAACAAACTTATCATTTGTTCAGAGGCATCAAAATCTGCAATTACACCATCTTTTAATGGTCTAATGGTTTTAATATTCTCGTGAGTCTTTCCTTGCATCATACTCGCTTCTTTACCAACAGCAATAATTTTACCGCTAACGCGATCGCGAGCAACTATAGAAGGGCTATCCACCACAACTTTATCATTATGAATAATAAGAGTATTGGCTGTTCCTAAGTCAATAGCTATTTCTTCTGTAAGGAAGTCAAAAAATCCCATGCTTTATATGTCTTTTTTTGCTTTAATTATAAAATCGGTTGTCGTAAAAGTAATGAAATTAATGCTTAAAATGACGTGTTCCAGTAAATACCATGGCCACATTATTTTCGTTACAATAATCGATGCTTAATTGATCTTTTATAGATCCACCTGGCTGAATAACCGCAGTAATTCCAGCGTTTTTAGCAATCTCTACACAATCAGGGAATGGGAAAAACGCATCGCTCGCCATAACTGCACCATTTAAATCGAAATTAAAAGATTGTGCTTTATGTATAGCTTGATTAAGAGCATCTACACGGCTTGTTTGTCCTGTTCCACTAGCACAAAGCTGGTTGTTTTTTACTAAAACAATCGTGTTTGATTTGGTGTGTTTACAGATTTTTGAAGCAAAGATTAAATCATTTAACTCACTTTCTGTAGGATTATTGTTAGTTGCGTTTTTTAAATCTTCTAAACGATCTGTTTTGTTGTTAGCATCCTGAACTAAAACACCATTTAAACAAGATCTTACATTTGTTTTAGGTAATTCGATATCGTGAAGAATTAAAAGAATTCTGTTTTTCTTTCCTTTTAATAATTCTACAGCTTCAGATGAAAATGAAGGTGCGATTACAACTTCGCAGAATAAACTATGAATTTCTTCGGCAGTAGCTAAATCAATTTCAGTATTACAAATTAATACCCCTCCAAAAGCAGAAACTGGATCTCCAGCTAATGCGTCTAAATAGGCGTCTTTAAGGGTGTCGCGTTGTGCAACTCCACAAGCGTTATTATGCTTTAAGATGGCAAACGTAGGTTTATCTCCTTTAAATTCTTTAATTAAATTAACGGCAGCATCAACATCTAAAAGGTTATTATAGCTTAACTCTTTTCCGTTAAGTTTTGTGAAGATGTCATCAAAATTTCCGTAGAAAAATCCTTTTTGGTGAGGGTTTTCTCCATAACGTAATACTTGGCCGTTTTGTTCGCTTATTTTTAAAACTGTTTCTTCCTGATTTTGGTTGAAGTAATTAAAAATAGCAGTATCGTAATGAGAAGATACATTAAATGATTTTCTTGCAAAATCTTTTCTTTGGTCTAAAGATAAAATTCCGTGTTGGTTAGAAATAATGTCTAAAAATTCTGCATAATCGTTAACCGAAGATACACAAACCACATCGGCGTAGTTTTTTGCAGCGGCACGAATTAATGAAATTCCACCGATATCAATTTTCTCTATAATATCTTGTTCGCTAGCACCAGAAGCCACAGTTTTTTCAAACGGGTAAAGGTCTACAATAACTAAGTCGATTTGAGGGATGTCAAATTCTGCTAATTCAGCATGGTCTTGTGGGTTATCCTGGCGATTTAAGATACCTCCAAAAACTTTTGGATGTAAAGTTTTTACACGTCCACCCAAAATAGAAGGGTAAGATGTTACATCTTCTACAGGAACAACATCTATTCCTAAATCGTTAATAAAAGCTTGTGTTCCTCCAGTAGAATAGAGGGTTACACCTAGGTCATTTAACTTTTTGATAATAGGTTCTAAACCATCCTTGCTAAATACAGAAATTAATGCAGATTTGATTGTTTTCTCGTTACTCATTATAGTTGCGTTATATTAATGGGCAAAAGTACGGATTTACATTAAAATTTTTATAGTTTGTTTGCTGTTTTGTTTTTATTTTTTTTGTAACAAAACTATTAGGAAAACGTCCTATCTTTAAATTCTCATATTTTTAATAAAATCGCTTCTAAATGATCTTATATTTAAGACTTTTTAAAGAAAGTTTTTCGTTTGCAATCAATGCATTACGTAATAATAAATTGCGAACTTTTTTATCGCTATTAGGGGTTACCATTGGTATCTTTTCTATTATAGCGGTACTTGCAGCGGTCGATTCTTTAGATCAGAGCATAAAGAGTCAGTTAGCAGGCTTAGACAAAAACACCATTTACTTAACCAAGTTTTCTTTTGGACCTACCGATGTGCCTAGGTGGCAACGCGATAATTTTCCGCAGACAGAAAATGACGATTATGAATTTGTAAAGCGAAATATTCCAAATATTAAGTCGAGTGCCTATGTTATTTTTGGAAATTCGGAAACCATAAAATATCAAGATAATACCATTACTAACGTAAATGTCACGCCGGTATCTTATGGAATTTACGATGTTGAAGATTTGAAAATAGGGAAGGGTCGATTTTATTCTGAATCTGAATCGTCTACTGGGGCGGCAGTTGTGGTGATAGGAGCAGAGTTGGCCGAAAATTTATTCGAGTCCGAAGATCCTATTGGTAAGCAAGTGCGTTTATATGGTAGAAAGGTTACCGTAATAGGGGTGCTTAAAAAGATAGGAACATCGCTGTTTGATACGCCCGATGAAAAAGCTTTTGTACCATCAAATTTTGTGAGACAGTTTACAAACGGCGGTACAGGAGGAATTCCTGGAGCTGTGATTATTAAGCCTGAAGCAGGTGTAGATATTGATGCGTTTGAGCAGACCTTAAAACAAAAGTTTAGAGCTTATCGCGGATTAAAAGCTGATGAACCCGATAATTTTTTCGTAAATAAACTGTCGGGAATGACAGATGCTATAGATAATATTATAGGTGTTCTTAATTTAGCTGGGTGGATTATTAGCGGATTTTCACTGCTTGTTGGAGGTTTTGGTATTGCTAATATTATGTTTGTTAGTGTAAAAGAACGTACAAACTTAATTGGTATTCAAAAATCGCTTGGTGCGAAAAATCGCTTTATATTATTTCAGTTTTTATTCGAGGCTATAATTTTAGCGGTTATTGGAGGGTTAATCGGCCTGACACTCGTTTGGATAGTCGCCATGATAGCATCGCAAGTTGTGGAAGATTTTGAGTTTGTATTATCGTTTTGGAACATGTTTATCGGGTTCTCCCTTTCAACATTAATCGGATTAATTTCAGGGGTATTGCCAGCGATATCGGCTTCGAAATTAGATCCGGTAGAAGCTATTAGAACCGGAATGTAGTAAGACGATAATTAAAGTATTTCCGAAACTTTAGCGCAAACAAATTCTAGAAAACGCTCGTCGGCTTCAGTAAATGGGTCTGGGGTGTTCGAGTCGATGTCTATTTGTCCTATATTTTCGCCGTTAACAAAAATAGGAATAACAATTTCTGCCTTAACGGTAATGCTACAGGCAATATAGTTGTCTTGAGCAGTAACATCTGGAACAACGAAATTTTTATTACTTACAGCAACTTGCCCACAAATTCCTTTTCCGAACGGGATAATTGTATGATCTGTTGGGGCGCCCACATACGGACCTAGTTTTAGTTCGTTTTTATCTCCGTTTTTAAAATAAAATCCCACCCAATTATAATAAGGTACTTGTGCTTCTAATAATTCGCAAACGGCCAAAAGACGATCGTCTACTGTATTTTTAGAATTAGAAAGAATAGTTTCTACTTGTGGTTTTAAAGTTGTTAAAGGCATGGATTTAAATTTTTTGTAAAAGTATTTAAATTGCTGCGATAATCGAAGTTCGTTTTTATAAATTTAACAACTAAAATTTAATCTAGAATTGAAGACATTATTCCAGACATACAAGCCCGTAATCCGGTTTATCTTAACCTTTCTAGTGGTGTATTTTGTTTTGGCCTTTGCGTATAAATGGTATCTGGAGTACTCTAAAACTTCTGCCTACCAGCCAGATTATATTACGTACCATGTGGCAAATCAATCGCAAATACTTTTAAATGCTATGGGGTTCGAGTCGGATATTGCTTTACACCAAGGGGAGCCTTGGGTGCGCTTGCTTTTAAATGGAACGTATATAGTTAGAATAATAGAAGGTTGTAATGCAGTAAGTGTTATTATATTATTTATTGCTTTTATTGTGGCCTTTGCTTCGGGCTTAAAAAAAACAATACTCTATATTATCGCTGGATCGGTTTTAATTTATGTAGCAAATGTATTGCGTATTGCGATATTGACTATAGGGCTGTACAAATACCCACAATTTGAACATATTTTGCATGGTGTTGTTTTTCCGTTACTCATTTACGGCATGGTATTTTTGTTGTGGGTAGTATGGGTTAATTATTTTGTGAAACAAAAAAAGAAACATGAGAAACCTGCTACGTTATAGTCTTATTCTTATTTTGGTTTTCGGGTTGATTTTAATTCGAGGTTTTGAAGCACATTTGTTTTATGATCCATTTTTAGATTTTTTTAAAAATGATTATTTGTATCTAGATGCCCCTAAGTTTGATGTTTTTAAATTAATCGGTTCTACTTCGCTTCGGTACTTATTAAACTCTGTATTGTCTTTGGGTATTATTTATTTAGTATTCAGAAATAAAGGCGCTGTTAAATTTTCCGCGTTAATTTTCGGGCTTGCTTACCTTATTTTAATAAGTGTATTTGTTTTCTTGGTTTTACATGCGAAAAAGGAAAATTATTATATTCTCTTTAATATACGCAGGTTTTTAATTCAACCTATACTTCTGCTATTGCTTTTACCAGCGTTTTATTATCAGAAGGCAAGAAGTGTTATGTAATCGGCTTGTTGTCAGTAGGTAAGAAGGTTGTGTGGTTGTGGTATATTTATTACATTATTAGCTCTTGGACGAAGTTTTAAGGTAAATACAGGTTATATTTTTGTGAATTAATATTTTGTTTCTATATTTATATAGAGAAAGATTTAAAAATCCTTTTTCACTTCTTTTCAGAAGATTAATAGCACTCTAAAATTTAATTAATATTAATCTATAATTTATAGACAAGAGGCTATGAAATATTTTCATCTTTTATTTTTTATGTTTTCATTCTGCGGAATGTATTCACAGAATTTGCATAATCAGTCTAATGCTGCGTCAATAACAAATGAGGCGAATACTACTACAGGTTGGGTTGGTGCCGGGAATATAACGTCTAGCTCAAATAACCCTCATTCTGGAAATTTTTCTTTAAGTGTTAGTAGAACTGGAGTAAATGGAAGAGATGCTGGATATACTTTTAATGCAGTTATTGGACAAATTTATACAATTAGTATTTGGGCAAGATTAGGAGATTCTAATTTTCAACCAGCATTTGCAAATTGGGTTGGGTTAAATGGTTTTAATACAACTCTTATTAATAGTAATAATTGGACAGAGTATACCTGGACTGTAACGGCTACAAATAGTAATCCTCAAATTAGAGTCTATGCAGCACCTTATTCAGGAGGGCAAATTGGAAATGAGGTGTTACTAGATAATGTTAATATACAATTATTAGATGAAACCCCTCCAAGTATACCAGCAGGATTAGTTTCGAGTAATATAACTTCCAATAGTTTAGATTTAAGTTGGTCAGTTTCCACAGATAATGTAGGAGTTACAGATTATGAGGTGTTTATGGACGGGATTAGTCAAGGCTTAAGTAGTGGATTATTAACACAGTCCATAACGGGATTATCCCCAAACACTTCATACAGTTTTACTGTTTTGGCTGTAGATGGATCAGGAAATCGGTCAGGACAGAGTACAGGGTTAACAGTGACGACGTTAGAGTTATTAGATGAGGTCCCGCCAAGTATACCAACCGGATTAGTCTCGAGTAATATAACTTCCAATAGTTTAGATTTAAGTTGGTCAGCTTCCACAGATAATGTAGGAGTTACAGATTATGAGGTGTTTATGGACGGGATTAGTCAAGGCTTAAGTAGTGGATTATTAACACAGTCCATAACGGGATTATCCCCAAACACTTCATACAGTTTTACTGTTTTGGCTGTAGACGGATCAGGAAATCGGTCAGGACAGAGTACAGGGTTAACAGTGGCAACGTTAGAGTTATTAGATGAGACCCCTCCAAGTATACCAATAGGATTAGTCTCGAGTAATATAACTTCCAATAGTTTAGATTTAAGTTGGTCAGCTTCCACAGATAATGTAGGAGTTACAGATTATGAGGTGTTTATGGACGGGATTAGTCAAGGCTTAAGTGGTGGATTATTAACACAGTCCATAACGGGATTATCCCCAAACACTTCATACAGTTTTACTGTTTTGGCTGTAGACGGATCAGGAAATCGGTCAGGACAGAGTACAGGGTTAACAGTGGCAACGTTAGAGTTATTAGATGAGACCCCTCCAAGTATACCAACCGGATTAGTCTCGAGTAATATAACTTCCAATAGTTTAGATTTAATTTGGTCAGCTTCCACAGATAATGTAGGAGTTACAGATTATGAGGTGTTTATGGACGGGATTAGTCAAGGCTTAAGTAGTGGATTATTAACACAGTCCATAACGGGATTATCCCCAAACACTTCATACAGTTTTACTGTTTTGGCTGTAGACGGATCAGGAAATCGGTCAGGACAGAGTACAGGGTTAACAGTGGCAACGTTAGAGTTATTAGATGAGACCCCTCCAAGTATACCAATAGGATTAGTCTCGAGTAATATAACTTCCAATAGTTTAGATTTAAGTTGGTCAGCTTCCACAGATAATGTAGGAGTTACAGATTATGAGGTGTTTATGGACGGGATTAGTCAAGGCTTAAGTGGTGGATTATTAACACAGTCCATAACGGGATTATCCCCAAACACTTCATACAGTTTTACTGTTTTGGCTGTAGACGGATCAGGAAATCGGTCAGGACAGAGTACAGGGTTAACAGTGGCGACGTTAGAGTTATTAGATGAGACCCCTCCAAGTATACCAACCGGATTAGTCTCGAGTAATATAACTTCCAATAGTTTAGATTTAATTTGGACTGCATCAACTGATAATGTAGGAGTTACAGATTATGAGGTGTTTATGGACGGGATTAGTCAAGGCTTAAGTGGTGGATTATTAACACAGTCCATAACGGGATTATCCCCAAACACTTCATACAGTTTTACTGTTTTGGCTGTAGACGGATCAGGAAATCGGTCAGGACAGAGTACAGGGTTAACAGTGATGACGTTAGGAAATGAAATAAACTATACCAATTTGAATGCAAATCTATCGACGGTAGATTGGGTGGCTCGTAATTTGTTTTCTGCAGGAAATATTGGAATTGGTACAGAGAATACTGAGGGTTATAGGTTAGCCGTTGCAGGTAATGTAGTTGCAGAAGAGATAAAAGTGGCTCTGCAAACATCTTGGCCAGATTATGTTTTTGAAAGAACATATAATTTGCCAACATTGGAAGAGGTTTATCGTCATATAAAAGAAAAAGGACATTTGATAAATGTTCCTAGTGCTAGTGAAGTAGCTAAAAGAGGTATTAGGTTAGGGGAAATGAACGCTGTTTTACTTGAAAAAATTGAAGAGCTCACTTTATATATTTTACAACAAGAGAAACGAATAAGTAAACTAGAGAGGGCATTAAAAACAAGTGGTAAAAAATAATTACTATATTCTATGAAATTCAAGAAGACATTGTTTTTTGTGTTTTTATTTTTGATGCAACAAGTTTTTTCTCGAAGCATTAATAAGGTTTATATGAGTAATGCGCCTTATATTCAAGTTGAATTAGTTAATGCTTTTTATGAACTTCGGGAGGGGGTAGAACTAATAGCAGGATTAGCTCGTATTTATGAACCTTTTTTTTACTTCGAAAGTGCTCAAGAACCTACCCAAAGAGATATACATTTTAATCTTCCAGATGAACCTGAACGGCAAATTTTTGAAGAGGAACAAGCTATGCAAGTCATTAATCCCATTATTAGTATGCCATGGTGGGATTCCTCCATGGAACAATCTATCAATTCACCTTTATTGGAGAGTTCTTTTATGGGGCAATTTAATATAGATTGGGGGCTAAATATAAACTATTTTACAGTAAATAATGTCAGGTCATTGCCAATATCTACCGATATTATTGATATACAGTCTGATAGAGCCTCCTTAGATTATTCTATTAATAAGGAGAGGGGTAGGGTTCAAGCTGGATCAGATAGGTGGATAAGCGGAGTCATACCAGCACCTATTTTATACCTACATCACTGTTTTAAAGATAAATTATGGGATGATTGGGAGCAAACACATTTCGGAGGACCTTGTCATATTTCGACCTCTAAGTTGAGATTTGATGGAACTTATAGTTTTGATGGTCAAATAATACTCTTGGTAGATCCTGATAATATTGTTGAGAGTAAATCTTTAGGTGTTTTTTATGGAGAAAACGGGTTAGCGGAATTGGAAGATTGTATTGTGTCTAACATATATCTCGACTTAGAAAGTTTTTATTATCAATATTTAATAACACTCGGGAATGAATTTATAGTGCCAATTAATACAAATTGTCAACTAGAATCTTTTATGAAGATAAGCATGTTATCTGGATTTATATTTGAGAAAGGAAATGCATTAGCAGCTGAAAAAGATTCAGGAGTTGAACAAATGTCTAGAATGAGTATGTCTAAACTTGTTTCAAAAGGAAGTAGGGTTAATTTATTTGAATATCATCCTGCTCTTATAGTTATTAATTTCTATGTCACCAGTGAGTTTATTTCAAATTTCATGGAAGTTTCGATTTTATCAAATCGCTTTAAAGTATATTAAATCTTAGTTTAAAAAGCATTGTATTAAATTAAGAAATAGTTGTCTATGAATTGTCTTAACGTATTTTATCAAGAAAAACACACATATATAATATAATTAAATTGTTATTGAGTAGTTGAATCATTTGAACATAGGTGTTTAAAATGTTGAGTTGTATGCTGATTCCAATGTCATTATTAGAAAGAAGATTATAAGGGATTAGAGAAGTAAATTTATTGTAAGTTTTAATTTTTTTTGTAAAAACCTAGAAAGTATGTTGAATGTAATGAGAAAAACATTGTTTTGGACTGTTGATTTTATTAAGGGTTCTCGAATAAAAACGGAGTATTCTGAAATAAGAAATATTCTTGAAAACCTCAATTCTAAAGAGGTTAAAATCTTACAAGAATATAATTTGAAAAAAATATTGAGACATGCAAAAGAAACGACAATGTATTATAAAAACATTGAAACATGTGATCAATTATCAAACTATCCCGTAATAGATAAAAATGTAATTAAGGAACATTATGAAAAATTTAAATCAAGCATGTTTTTAGATAAATCTAATATTTCAGCATATACAAGTGGATCTACCGGTACGCCTTTTAAAATATATCAGAATCAGCATAAAAAATATAGGAATACTGCCGATGTTATTTATTTTGCAGAATTGTCTGGATTTGAAATAGGTGATAAATTATTCTACATTCGACATTGGGATGAATATAATAGTAAAACTCCTTTTGAAGCTTGGAAACGAAATATTACTATGCATCCAGTTTCTAAATTGTCAGAAACGGATGTTAAAAATTTACTTGATGAAATTCAAAAAAATAATTCTAGAAAGGGAATAATAATATATGCCTCTGCATTAAATGTAATTAGAGATTACATTTTAAAATTTAATTTAAAACCAATTAGAAATTCAGGGGTAACATCTATTATAGCTATTGCAGAAGCTTTAAATGAACGAACTAAACTTATTGTTCAGGAATATTTTGGTGTAAAAGTCGTCTCGAGATATTCTAACGTGGAGAATGGTATTATAGCTCAACAATTTCTAGGTAAAAGCAATAATTTTTATATTAACTGGGCAAGTTATTTTGTTGAAATTTTAAAATTAAATAGTGATGATCCAGTTGAAAAAGGTGAATTAGGACGTATTGTTGTTACGGATCTTTTTAATTATTGTATGCCAATGATTAGGTATGACACAGGGGATATAGGAATGATGAACTATGAAGATAATCTTGATAATGACTACCCTGTTTTAATGAGAATTGAGGGGCGTAAAATGGATATGATTTTTGATGCAAATGGGAATCATATTTCGTCTTATATGGTTTATAATATTTTAAAATACCCATTTATAAAGCAATATCAATTTATACAAATTGATGATAAAAAATACCTGTTTAAGTTAAATGTAGAAGAAGAATTTCATTCCGAAAAAGATATTAAAAATGAGTTCCTTAATTTATTAGGCTCGAATGCTGAAATAGAATTTACTTATGTTAATGAAATCCCATTATTGTCTTCTGGGAAAAGAAAATATGTAGTTAATAAAACACAAAAAAAATCATAGAATATGGATAAATGGAGCTTAAGTAATTGTTGAATAATATCTATATTGAGAAATCCTTCTTTTTTTGACTTAGACACTTTTTTGGAAAGTATCACCACATATAGCAAATAATGTGCTAACTCCAACACAAATGAAACAACAAAATGTTTTAAAACAAAAACGACATAAATCAAAAAAAACCTGAACAATAAAAATTTATTGTTCAGGTTTAATTAATTATTTTTAATCATTAAATAATCTGTATCGGTTATTCAAGACTAGACGTTTATATGCCGAAACTTTCGATTACATCATGCCTGGCATTCCGCCACCTCCCATTGGAGGCATAGCAGGAGCATCTTCTTTAATGTCGATTAACGCACACTCTGTAGTAAGAATCATTCCGGCAACAGATGCTGCGTTTTCTAACGCAATACGTGTTACTTTTTTAGGGTCGATAATACCTGCAGAAAGCATGTCTACATAAGTTTCAGTTTTAGCGTCGTAACCAAAGTTTTCTTTACCTTCTAAAACTTTAGATACTACAACACTACCTTCTCCACCCGCGTTTTCAACGATTGTTCTTAAAGGAGATTCAATAGCACGTGCTACAATTTGAATACCTGTTGTTTCGTCTAAGTTTTCGGTAGTAATAGCTTCTAATACTGCTTTAGCTCTAACTAAAGCAACACCTCCACCAGCAACAATACCCTCTTCTACAGCTGCTCTTGTAGCATGTAAAGCATCATCTACACGGTCTTTTTTCTCTTTCATTTCAACTTCACTTGCAGCACCTACATATAGTACAGCAACTCCACCTGCTAATTTAGCAAGACGTTCTTGAAGTTTTTCTTTATCGTAATCACTAGTTGTAGATTCGATTTGAGATTTAATTTGATTCACACGATTTTTAATCATGTCTTTATCTCCAGAACCATTTACAAGTGTTGTGTTGTCTTTATCGATAGAGATACGTTCTGTAGTTCCTAACATATCGATAGTTGCATTTTCTAAAGTAAATCCTCGTTCTTCAGAAATTACAGTACCACCAGTTAGAATAGCAATATCTTCTAACATCGCTTTACGTCTGTCTCCAAATCCTGGAGCTTTAACAGCTGCGATTTTAAGGGATCCACGTAATTTGTTAACTACTAAAGTAGCTAAAGCTTCTCCGTCTACATCTTCAGCGATAATTAATAAAGGTTTGCCAGATTGAGCAACAGGCTCAAGAACTGGTAATAAATCCTTCATTGTAGATACTTTTTTATCGTATAATAAAATGTATGGATTCTCTAATTCTGTTATCATTTTTTCGCTATCTGTAACGAAATAAGGCGATAAATAGCCTCGGTCAAATTGCATACCTTCAACAACATCTACATACGTATCTGTTCCTTTAGCTTCTTCAACAGTGATTACACCTTCTTTACCAACTTTTCCGAAAGCCATGGCAATTAAATCACCAATAATATCGTCGTTGTTAGCAGAAATTGCAGCAACTTGCTTTATTTTTTCTGAAGAATCTCCAACTTGTTTTGTTTGTTTAGCTAGGTCTGCAACAATAGCTTCTACAGCTTTGTCGATACCGCGTTTTAAATCCATTGGATTTGCACCGGCAGCAACGTTTTTAAGACCCTCTTTTACGATTGCTTGTGCTAAAACAGTAGCTGTTGTTGTACCGTCTCCAGCAAGATCGTTGGTTTTAGAAGCAACTTCTTTAACCATTTGTGCGCCCATATTCTCTAAAGCGTCTTCTAATTCGATTTCTTTAGCTACAGAAACACCATCTTTAGTTACTACTGGAGCTCCAAAAGAACGACCAATAATTACGTTACGACCTTTAGGTCCTAAAGTTACTTTTACTGCATTTGCTAAAGCGTCTACACCGCGTTTTAATCCGTCGCGAGCTTCAATATCAAATTTTATATCTTTTGCCATTTTTATAAAGTTTTGTAGTAGGCAATATGCTATAGGCATTAAGCTTTGGGCTTCATGCTTTAAGTATTATGCTTACTTTTTTAATTTTTATTAATGTTTTTGTTTAAATTTCTAATCGACAAAAAAGAATAGTCGATGGTTAAGGAATTTAGATAATAGCCATAATGTCGTCTTCACGCATCATTAGGTATTCTGTGCCTTCTAATTTTAATTCTGAACCTGAGTATTTTCCATAAAGTACTTTGTCGCCAACTTTTACGGTAAGTGGTTCATCTTTTTTACCCGTACCAACAGCAACAACAATACCTTTATGTTGTTTTTCTTGTGCAGAATCTGGAATAAATAATCCTGAAGCTGTTTGAGTTTCTGCAGGAAGTGGTTCAACTAGAACGCGGTCTGCAAGTGGTGTGATGTTTACTTTACTCATATTATTATAAATTTATTAGTAGTTTATTATTTGCGGTATTAGTTTCTAAAATTGTGCCAAGGCAATAAAACTGACAAACTTTCAGCAACAAAAAATGCCAACTGTAAAAGTTGGCATTTATAATTGTATATATGTATTTTTTTTGATTTATTCTGCAGCTTCTTCTGTTGGTGTAACAGGAGTTGTTGCTGGTGCAGCAGGAAGTGGTGCCGGTAATGGTTGCGCTGTAGATTCTGTGTCTAAAGCTTTAGATTCCATAGTACTAGACCCTCTGTTAATTGCTACATTAGAAAGTAAGATTAAAACTAACATTAATCCTGCTAATGTCCAGGTACTTTTATCTAAAAAGTCAGTGGTCTTTTTTACACCACCAATTTGTTGAGAACCACCTCCTCCAAAAGAAGAAGATAATCCGCCTCCTTTAGGGTTTTGTACCATTATTACTACGATTAATAGAAATGCGACTACGATGATTAGAAATAAAAATATTGTAAACGTACTCATTAGTTTTTCTTATTATGTTCTTGTATTTGTTTTATTGCTTTAATTCGGTCTGCAAAGAAACCACTTTTTTCTGGATATTTCAAAATTAATATGTTATAAGATTGAATTGCTTTTTTGTAATTTTTTTGCTCGACATAAATTCGTGCCAAAGTCTCTGTCATCAAGGCTTCGGGCTGTAACAAATTCGATTCTGCTAAATTTAATTGCGGGCTGGTCGATTTTTTAGGATCGATTTTAGGATTGCTAGAAATAAATTTATCTATCAATTCGAATTTTTTTGCCTTTTTAGGGCAGTGTTTTTCGTCTTTAATGAGTTTCTTATTAACAGCTTCCGATTCTGGTTTCACTTCGGGAGTCTGTTCTGGTTCTGAAACCGAGCGATCTACAGGTTTAAATGTTGTAAGCTTAAGCCACTCGTTAAATGAATGTGTTTCTCTATTATTAAAATCTAAAGGTTTTCCAATTTCTAAAACAGCTTCTGGACTTGCTTCTGTGTTATCCGTTTCTGAAGATGAAGCAGTAACCTCTTCATGGTCTTGATTAGAAGCTTCCGTTTCGGTGTCTAAGTCATCAATAGGTTCTTCTGGGAAATACACAAGTTTTGAAGGCGCTATTTTTGGCTGAAATAATTCAGGATCTAAAACGCCCTCGGTTTCATCTATATGTTGACTTAAAACATCATCAATAGATGTTTTTTTGTTGACAGAGATGTCTTCCACATCTACATCGATATCTTTTAAATGTGAAGCGTTTTGTTTTATAAACTGAGAAATTTCATTTTGCAGAAAAGCTTCCGAAGTAATAAAGTCAAATAAAATACTACGGTCGGTCGTATACGCCGCGGTAGTTTTTAATTCCTGATTGTATTTAAAACTCTCTGTGGTTTTTAACGCTTTTAAATATAATGCACGTGCCGGTTGGAAATACGGAAATTCATCTAAAATAAGTTTCAGTGCTCTGGCTTGGTCTGCCATTAAAGCTTCAGGGTGTTGCAGTATATGTGTAAAATCGGTGCGTGTCATGTTACCATTGTGCTAAAGACGCGTTGAAAATATCTTGGGTTAAACGTTCAAAAACTTCATCGATGGCAGTTACTTTTTGGGCACCAACAAGCTGTGCGGTACCGGCGTAATCGTAAAAGAACGAAAAGCGCTTTTCAAACTCTGCATCTTCATCTTGCTTATTGTAGAAGCGTACATTTACCGAAATAGTTAACCGGTTTTGGGCTGCCGTATTTTCTGCGGTCGCTGTGGTTGGCGAAATTCTATATTCTACAATTTCACCTTCGTAAACCAAATCGCCATTAGATTTTACTAATTGTAAATTGGTTTGGTTTAATAGTAAATCTGTTAAAGCATTGGTGAAATCTAAATCTAAACCAGGTTCTATTAAGGTTGCATTATTCTGGAAATAATTAACCTGAAAGGTTTTAGTATTCGGATTAACTTTAGCTCCGGTAAACGAATATGCGCCACAAGCAGCAAGACTTAATGACATACCTATTAAAAGAAGATAATGTTTTATGCTCATAATTTATAAGTCGTACTGTTTAATTTTTCTATATAAGGTGCGTTCGCTAATTCCTAATTCGGCCGCTGCCAATTTACGTTTTCCTTGGTGACGTTCCAACGATTTTTTTATAAGTTCTAACTCCTTGTCTTGTAAAGATAGTGTTTCTTCTTCCTGAATTTCTTCAGCAAAATGATATTTGTCTAATGGGTTTACACTTGGGTCTACTAAGGCCGTATTGATGCTTGGTTCTGGAATTGAAAGAATTTCTAAATTATCGTCGATGTCTTCTTCATCGTATTCGGCATCAGACTCGTCGCCATAAATTTTCTGAATCAGACTTTCGTTATTTTTTTGAACGTCTTTATCGTTGCCGTTTTTCATCAACTCGGCAGTTAGTTTTTTAAGATCGTTTAAATCGGCTTTCATATCGAACAAAACCTTATAAAGGATCTCGCGTTCGCTGCTAAAATCGCTTTCCGATTTAGAATGCGAAATCACTGCTGGTAAATTTGATGTGGTATTCGGTAAATATCCTTTAAGCGTTTGGGCCGTAATGGTTCTGTTTTCTTCTAAAACAGAAACTTGTTCGGCTACGTTTCTTAGCTGTCTAATATTTCCGTTCCAACGAAATTTCAATAAAATTTGTGCCGCTTCATCGGTCAATTTTATAGTTGGCATTTTGTACTTTAAAGCGAAATCGCTAGCAAATTTTCTGAATAATAAATGAATATCTTCTTGGCGCTCGCGAAGTGGCGGTAAATGAATTTCTACCGTGCTTAATCTGTAGTACAAATCTTCTCTAAATTGGCCTTTTTTTATGGCTTCAAACATATTTACGTTTGTGGCTGCCACGATTCTTACGTTCGTTTTTTGAACTTTACTAGATCCCACTTTTATAAATTCGCCATTTTCAAGAACACGTAATAAACGTACTTGTGTGGTAAGCGGAAGTTCTCCTACTTCGTCTAAAAAAATGGTTCCGCCATCGGCAACTTCAAAATATCCAGAGCGGGTTGCCGTTGCTCCAGTAAAAGCCCCTTTTTCATGACCAAAAAGTTCGCTGTCTATGGTTCCTTCTGGTATAGCTCCACAGTTTACAGCGATATATTTACCGTGTTTTCTGTGAGATAGTTGATGAATAATTTTTGGAATACTTTCTTTACCAACACCACTTTCACCGGTAACTAAAACCGAAATATCTGTTGGTGCCACTTGAATCGCTTTTTCGATGGCGCGATTTAGTTTTTGGTCGTTACCAATTATTCCGAAACGTTGTTTTATGGCTTGAATTGATTCCATAGCGTTATATACTTGAATAAAACTTTTCTTTTTTTTTGAAAGGTTTTATGGGTTATTAAAATTACATATTAGACAGATGAAGACCTTCTCCTATTAAGGTAGCACTCGTACAATCTGTAACTTTTACGGTTACAAAATCACCAATTTTAAAATTGCCTTTAGGGAATACAGCAACCATATTTTGCGATGTTCTACCAGACCATTGTAATTCCGATTTTTTAGATTCTTTTTCTATTAGCACTTCTACCTCGCGATTTAAATATTCTCGGGTACGGATTTCGCTGTGTTTACGTTGTAATTGCACGATGTCGTCTAAACGTTTTTTCTTAACTTCTAGAGGGATGTCGTCTTCTAATTTTCGTTCGGCAAGCGTACCTGGGCGCTCAGAATAATAAAACATATAACCAAAATTATACTTTACATGCTCCATTAAACTTAAGGTGTCTTGGTGGTCTTGTTCGGTTTCTGTTGGGAAACCTGTAATTAAATCCTGACTTATAGCACATTCTGGAAGAATGCGACGAATGTTATCTATTAAATCAAAATATTCTTCACGAGTATGTAAACGGTTCATCGCTTTTAAAATACGATTGCTTCCACTTTGTACAGGTAGGTGAATATGATTACAAATATTTTTATGTTTAGCCATGGTTTCTACCACGTCTAGCGTTAAATCTTGAGGATTAGAAGTTGAAAACCGAATACGCATGCCAGGTTGCGTTTTTGCACAAAGATCTAATAGCTGAGCAAAATTAACAGCTGTAGCTTTTTCAAGATCGGATGCTTTTTCAAAATCTTTTTTAAGTCCGCCGCCGTACCATAAATAGCTATCTACATTTTGGCCTAAAAGTGTGATTTCTTTAAATCCACGATTCCATAAATCGTTAATTTCTTCAATAATACTTTGTGGTTCACGACTACGTTCGCGGCCGCGCGTAAACGGCACAACACAAAAGGTACACATATTATCGCAACCTCTAGTAATAGAAACAAAAGCGGTTACACCATTACTATTTAAACGCACTGGCGAAATATCGCCATAGGTTTCGTCTTTGGAAAGGATAACATTAATGGCTTCGCGACCATCTTCAACTTCTGCCAATAAGTTAGGTAAATCTTTATAGGCATCTGGACCTACAACTAGATCAACAATTTTTTCTTCTTCAAGAAACTTGCTTTTAAGGCGCTCTGCCATACAGCCTAAAACGCCAACTTTCATTCTTGGGTTAATACGTTTTACGGCGTTGTATTTTTCTAGACGCTTACGAATGGTTTGTTCTGCTTTATCTCTAATAGAGCAGGTGTTTACTAAAACCAAATCGGCATCTTCTAATTTTTGTGTGGTGTTATAACCTTGATTCGATAAAATTGAGGCTACAATTTCACTATCGCTAAAATTCATAGAACAGCCATAGCTCTCTATAAATAGTTTACGTGAATTTTCTTTTTTTTGTTCTAATACCAGGCTTTCACCTTGTTTACTTTCGTCAATTGTCTTCTCCATAAGGCTGTTGAACATATTTATCAGTCAATAAGTTTGCAAAGATACAATTAAATTTATGTTTGTGACAAAGTGTCAGTTTAATTTTTCTTGTAATTTTGTTAAAATATAGTTTCTTTACTTGTAAACTAAATCAATCACCTATGAGCTTATCAGAAATTAACCAAAAGATAGAACAAGCAAAACCATTAGATTTTGGAATTATATTTAGTCAATCTATCGAACTTTTTAAGAAAATATGGCAACAAGGCTTAGTAATCATGTTATTAATGGTGGCTATTATATTGCCTTTTTATTTTATAATTTATGTGCCATTTTTAATGTTAGGAGTAGATCGGGATGCTTTAAATTCTACACAGGAAATGAATCCTATATTGTTAATTCTCGTAGGGTTATTCTTTTTATTATTCGTTATAATAGCCTCGGCAGCGAGCTTAGGGTTTCAAGCAGCTTTTTATAGGATTTGTAAACAAAAGGATTTAGGGGAGGTAGCAAAAGATGACTATTTCTACTTTTTTAGAAAACCATATTTTAAAAAATTAATCCAATTGTCCTTAGCTATAACAGGAATCTCGTTTCTTTGCGGATTACTTTGTGCTTTACCTTTAATTTATGCTATGGTGCCACTATCCTTTATAAGTGTAGTCTTTGCTTTTAATCCCGATTTAAGTGTTTCAGAACTTGTAAAAGTGAGTTTTAAATTAGGTAATAAAAAGTGGTTGTTAACATTCGGGTTACTCATTGTATGTGGAATTTTGGCCGAGTTACTCGGGTTGCTTATGTGTTTTGTAGGATTGTTTGTAACGGCATCGTTCGCTTATCTACCTTTATATATAATTTATAAGGAGGTAATTGGTTTCGAAAATTTAGAAGACGATTCAATTTTAATAGAAACACAACCCTAATTGGTATTAAATTAAGATTTAAACTGAAAAATAATAGGTCTAAAATCGATATTTTTTGCCTTTCATCGTACTGAATACTGATAAAAATTAGGATGATGTATTTTTTTTGATATACATTTGTAGCACCAAAAAAATAAAAATGGCGAAGAATTTAGTAATAGTGGAGTCACCTGCAAAGGCGAAAACAATCGAAAAATTTTTAGGTAAAGATTATAAGGTTGAATCTAGTTTTGGCCATATTGCCGATCTGCCATCCAAGGAGTTAGGTGTAGATGTAGAAGGCGATTTTAGTCCGAAATACGAAGTGTCTAGCGATAAAAAATCAGTTGTAAAAAAGCTTAGAGATTTATCTAAGAAAGCCGAGATGGTTTGGTTAGCAAGTGATGAGGATCGAGAGGGAGAGGCTATTGCTTGGCATTTAGCCGAGACTTTAAAGTTAGATAAAGCTAAGACGAAACGTATAGTTTTCCACGAAATTACAAAATCTGCCATTCAAAAAGCTATAGAGAATCCTCGTGGTATAGACTACCATTTAGTCGATGCACAACAAGCACGTCGTGTATTAGACAGAATTGTGGGTTACGAATTATCGCCAGTATTATGGCGTAAAGTAAAGGGAGGTTTATCGGCAGGCCGTGTACAATCGGTTTCTGTACGATTAATTGTAGAGCGCGAACGCGAAATCCAAGAGTTTACACCAGAAGCATCGTATAGAATAGATGCAGAGTTTTCAAACGAAGATGGGCAAACCTTTAAAGCTAAATTGCCAAAAACGTTTACTTCTAAAGACGAAGCCTTTACATTTTTAGAGCAAAATGCTTTAGCAGATTTCAAAGTAAAAGATTTAGAGAAAAAGCCAGCAAAAAAATCGCCTGCAGCACCATTTACCACATCAACATTACAACAAGAAGCAGCACGTAAATTATATTTCTCTGTAAGTAAAACCATGACCATGGCACAACGTTTATACGAAGCCGGTTTAATTACTTATATGAGAACAGATAGTGTTAACTTATCCGACGAAGCTAGAAAAGGAGCTAAAGCCGAAATTGAAAATGCTTACGGAAAGAAATACGCTAAAGAACGCAATTATAAAGGGAAAGCAAAAGGAGCACAAGAGGCGCACGAGGCCATTCGTCCTACAGATTTTGCTTTACATTCTGTCGATATAGATAGAGATCAAGCCCGTTTATATGAATTGATTTGGAAACGTACCATTGCATCGCAAATGAGTGAGGCGCAATTAGAACGTACCAATGTTAAAATATCGGCCTCTACACATTCAGAATTATTTTCTGCGAATGGAGAGGTTATTACTTTTGATGGATTTTTAAAAGTATATCTAGAAGGTAACGATGATGAAGATTCGGAGCAAGAAGGTATGTTGCCTGCAATGAAAGTTGGAGAAACACTTTTAAACGAATACATTACAGCTACCGAACGTTATACAAGACCACCTTACCGTTACACAGAAGCTTCTTTAGTTAAAAAGTTGGAGGAGTTAGGTATTGGGCGTCCGTCTACCTACGCGCCAACCATTTCTACTATTCAGAACAGAAACTATGTAGAAAAAGGAACAATTGAAGGTGTAGAGCGTGAGTATACCCAAATTACATTAAAAGAAGGTGTTGTTAAAGATAAACTACTTACAGAAAAAGTAGGTTCGGATAAAGGAAAATTAGTCCCTACAGATATAGGTATGATTGTTACCGACTTTTTGGTAAATCATTTTGAATCTATTTTAGACTACAATTTTACAGCTAAAGTAGAGGAGGATTTTGATGATATCGCGGAAGGTAAAGAGGATTGGACTAAAATGATGAAAGATTTTTATTCTAAATTTCATCCTATAGTAACCGATGTTCAAGAAAATGCCGATCGAGAGTCTGGTGAACGTATTTTAGGAACAGATCCTAAATCTGGACGTCAGGTAAGTGTGCGTTTAGGAAAATTCGGGCCAATGGCTCAAATTGGCGCAGCAGACGAAGACGATAAGCAATTTGCTAGTTTGTCTCCAGACCAACAATTAAATACAATTACTTTTGAAGAAGCCTTAGATTTATTTAAGCTTCCAAAAAGTTTAGGAACTTACGAAGATCTTCCTGTAGAAGTTAATAACGGTCGTTTCGGACCCTATGTTAAGTTTGGAGATGCCTATGTGTCCTTGCCAAAAGGTGTAGATGCCCTAAGTGTAGAGTTAGACGATGCTATTGTTTTAATTAAAGAAAAGCAAAAAGCAGATGCTCCTATATATATGTATGATGGCTTGCCAGTACAAAAAGGAAAAGGACGTTTCGGACCCTTTATTAAGTGGAACAATATGTTTATTAATGTAAATAAAAAGTACGATTGGGATAATTTATCCGACGATGATATCGTAACATTAATAAAAGAAAAAATCCAGAAGGAGATAGATAAAGTTGTTCATAACTGGGAAGATGAAGGCATTCGTGTAGAAAAAGCACGTTGGGGAAGACACAATGTTATAAAAGGTAAAATAAAGGTAGAATTAGATAAAACTGTCGATGCTACCAAATTAACCTTAGACGAGGCAAAAGCTTTAATAGAAGCTAAAACACCCAAGCGTAAAACTGCAGCAAAGAAAAAAGCTCCAGCGAAAAAGAAAACCACAGCAAAAAAGAAATAATTCATGGCCGACCTTAATTTCTTGGCTCCTGTTCCCGATGTTGTTTTAGCGCATAATGCATTATTGTCGCCACAAGCTTTCGGACAAAAATTAAAAATACATTCTAAACAACATGGCTTACCAGATCTTGAAGGTGTAAGCATAGCCATTTTTGGAGTGTTAGAAAATAGAAACGATGTAAACTATATAGGTGAAGATTTCAATTTAAACGAAATTAGAAACGCCTTATATAAACTGTACCCAGGAAGCTGGAGTACTACAATTGCCGATTTGGGCGATATTTCTAAAGGCGAAACAGTAGAAGATACGTATTTTGCTTTAAAGGAAACCGTTTCAGAATTAGTAAAATTAAAAATCGTTCCTATAGTTTTAGGCGGAAGCCAAGACTTAACTTACCCTATATATCGTGCTTTCGATAATCTTATTCCTATGGTAAACATGGTGAATGTAGATAATAATTTCGATTTAGGAGATTCTTCAAAACCTATGAAGAACGGTAGTTTTGTAGGGAAAATCATTTTAGAAGAACCATATAATCTATTTAATTATGCCACGATAGGCTATCAAACCTATTTTAATTCGCAGGAAGAAATAGATTTAATGGAGAAATTATACTTTGAAGCTTACCGATTGGGGCAGGTGTCTAACGATATCACTCTGGTAGAACCTGTCATGCGCGATGCCAATATTGTTACTATAGATTTAGGCGCCATGAAAGCTTCCGAAGTTAGTTTAAATCAAAAGATATCTCCTAATGGTTTAGATGGTAAAGAAATTTGTGCTATTACAAGGTATGCAGGTATTAGTAATAAAGTAAATGTTCTGGGTATTTTTGAGTACAAACCATCTAAAGACGATGAGATGACCTGTGTGTTAATCTCGCAAATGATTTGGTATTTTGTTGAAGGCCTAAATAATAGGGTAGATGATAGTGATTTTAAGGACGAAAATATTTACCAGAAATTTATTACCTTAGTCGACTCCCACGAACTCAATTTTTACAAAAGCATCAAAACTGGACGCTGGTGGATTGAGATTCCTTTTTTAAATGAAATCAATACTAAATTAAAAAGGCACACGTTATTACCATGTATGCATCAAGATTATTTAGACGCATGTAATAATCAAATTCCCGAAAGATGGTTTAAGGCATATCAGAAAAACCACGTTTAAAAGACATAAAAATTGGATGAAATGTACGTTTATCGATAAAATGTAACTTTTTTACGACGAAATGATGAATTTTTTATCGAAAAAGTTGTTTTTTAGAAAATATATAAATATGTTTACGCTCTTAAAATTTAGGTACCAATTATAACCTCAAGTTTTCTATGGATATGAAAAAAATAGTTTTATTAACAGTAGTTTTAGCAGTATTAACAAGTTGTGGTCGCTCCGGAGACAGGGGTGAACTTGTTGGAGTTAAAGGAAAAAGATGGCATCCAGAAAAACCTTACGGAATGGCATTAGTTCCAGGTGGATCATTTATCATGGGTAAAGCCGATGACGATTTAGCAGGAATTCAAGATGCACCATCAAAAACAGTAACCGTTCGTGCATTCTATATGGATGAGACTGAAATAACAAATAGCGAATACAGACAGTTTGTAAACTGGGTTCGCGATTCTATCATTAGAACGAAATTGGCAACCCTTGCCGATGAGGTAGGAAAAACACCGGACGATGGTGGTATTGGCGAATATGCATTTACAGATGCAGATACAGCTAGTATGACCGTGTATCAAAAATATATGTTAGATAATTACGGTGGTTTAGGACCAACAGGAAACGAAGGTCGTAAATTAAACAAACGTGTAGATCTTATATTTGACGAAGCCGATTATCCAGACGAGTATTATGCAGAAGTCATGGATACCATGCATATTCCTTTAGAGGAGTCTTATAATGGGCAACGCACTTGGGATGTAAATAAATTTAAATTCCAATATACCTACTTAGATATTCAAAAAGCGGCTAAGAATAGAAATCTTAAGCGTAGCGATGTGGTAATACAAGAAGAAATTCAAGTATATCCAGATACTACAGCTTGGATTAGAGATTTCGCTTATTCTTATAACGAGCCGATGCACAACGATTATTTCTGGCACGATGCTTACGGAGATTATCCTGTTGTAGGTGTAAGCTGGAAACAAGCTAATGCATTTTGCCAATGGAGAACGCTTTACAAAAATGCACACCAAAAAGATAAGAAAAAGCAATACGTAAATTCGTTCAGATTACCATCTGAAGCAGAATGGGAGTATGCTGCACGTGGAGGTCTTCAAGCTGCAACATTCCCTTGGGGTGGACCGTATGCTAAGAACGATAGAGGTTGTTTTATGGCAAACTTTAAACCTTTAAGAGGAGATTACGCAGCAGACCAGGCCTTATATACTGTAGAAGCAAAATCTTACGAACCTAACGATTATAACTTATATAATATGGCAGGAAACGTGGCAGAATGGGTGTACTCATCTTACGATCCTGCATCTTACGAGTATTCTTCAACAATCAACCCAAGTGTAAACGATCACGAAAATCAACGTAAAGTTGTACGTGGAGGGTCTTGGAAAGATGTTGCTTACTTCTTACAAGTAAGTTCTAGAGACTATGAATATGCAGATTCTGCAAGAAGTTATATCGGATTTAGAACTGTTCAAGATTATATGGGAACAGATATCACGAGTAACTCAGGACGATAATTATTAAACCTTAACCTAAATACCTTTAAACATTTTAACCAACCATTAAGGGGATCCCTTAATCCTAAAATTTAGAAATTATGGCACAGTCAAAAGCAAGTAAAAGATTTATGAATATGGCCTACGGGCTTGGAGCGTCAATTGTAATTATTGGAGCGCTATTTAAAATTACTCACTTCGAGTTAGGACCATTAACAGGAAATGTTATGTTAACCATTGGTCTTGTATCTGAAGCAATTATTTTCGCAATTTCGGCTTTCGAACCGGTAGACAACGATTTAGATTGGTCTCTTGTATATCCAGAATTAGCGGGAGGTCCTCAAACTGCAAAAGCTAAAAAAGAAGAGCCTAAAGATGCAGAAGGTTTATTATCTAAAAAATTAGATAACTTATTAAAAGATGCAAAAATAGATGCCGAATTAATGGCAAGCTTAGGAAACAGCATTAAAAACTTTGAAGGAGCAGCAAAAGGCATTAGCCCAGCTGTAGATTCTATCGCTTCTACTAAAAAATACGGAGAAGAAATGACTATTGCAGCATCTCAAATGGAGTCTTTAAACAGTCTTTACAAAGTACAATTAGAGAGTGCTAGTCGTCAAGCTTCTATCAATCAAGAGTCTGTAGAAAATGCACAAAAATTAAAAGATCAAATGCAATCATTAGCGTCTAACTTATCATCTTTAAATGGTGTGTATGGTGGAATGCTTTCTGCAATGAATAAGAAATAATAACTAATTAGAATATAGAGTTCTATTTACTAATAACTTAAAAAACTAATTAGACATGGCAGGAGGAAATTTATCTGCAAGGCAGAAAATGATTAACTTGATGTATTTAATCTTCATCGCGATGTTAGCGTTGAATATGTCAAAAGAAGTGCTATCGGCATTTGGATTAATGAACGAAAAATTGGTTGATTCTAACCAAGCGGCAACAGAACGTAATTTAGCGTTATTATCAAGCTTAGATGTTAAAGCAGGAGAAAACCCAGAAAAATTTAGCCCACTAAAACGTAAGGCAGATCAAATGGGAGAATTAACAACCAGTTTTAATGCCTATTTAGAAGACTTAAAAACTAAGATGGCTGCTACGGTAGAAGATCCTAAGGATTACGAAACCATGGATAAAGGTGATTTCTTAGATAACTATTTCTTTATTGGTGATAAATACAAGCCAGAAGGAGAAGAGTTTTTAAACGAAATTGCAAAATACAGAGATGGTGTAGTAGCAATTTTAAAGACCGATCCTAAATTGGCTTCTATGGCCGATGACGTGACGGAAGAATTTAGTACATCACCAGTTACAAACAGAGATGGAAAGAAAATTGATTGGTTAGGATATAACTACAAAGGGTTTCCTTTAGTAGCATCTTTAACAAAAATCACTCAAATTCAATCTGATGTAAAAACTACAGCTTCAGAAATCTTAAACAGAATGTTATCTGGATCTTTAGCGGCAGAGGCTTCTATGACAAACTATACAACCTTATTAGAAACATCGAAATCGGCGTATTTTAATGGAGAAAGTTTTGATGGAAACATTGTTTTAGGTCGTAAAGATGCGTCTACTAAGCCAAATAAAGTTGAATTAACTTTAGACGGAAGACCATTAACAGAAAAAGATTACACGATTGAAGACGGTAAAGTAAAATTAAAGTTTGGAACTGGAAGTGTAGGAGAGCATACTATTGAAGGTAAATTAACATTCTTACAAGATGGAGAGAATGTAGAGGTACCTGTAAAGTCTAGTTTTGCAACAGTATCTAAACCAAACTCAGCTACAATTTCTGCAGACAAAATGAATGTAGTATATCGTGGTGTTGCTAACCCAATGACTATTTCTTTCGCTGGTATTGCCGATAATAAAGTGTCTGCATCTGCACCAGGTTTAAGAAAAGGATCTGGAGTTGGTAAATATGTAATGAATCCAGGTACTGGTAGAGAAGTAACTATTAGTGTTTCTGGTACCTTACCAGATGGTGGAAAAGTTAGCGATAAAGCAACCTTTAGAATTAAAGATATTCCTAGTCCTACAGGAACAATTCGTGGAGAAGATGGTAATGTGTCTATGCAACGTAACAGTTTAGAAATAGCTACTGTTGGTGCTAAATTAGATGATTTCGATTTCGATTTACCATTAAAAGTAACTTCTTTTAAAATTAAAATCCCAGGACAACCAACAATTACTGTTGGAGGAACAAGACTTAACGATAAAGCTAAAGCGGCCTTACGTAAAGCAAGACGTGGAGATGGTATAACAATTTTCGATATTAAAGCTCAAATTAGCAATAACTCATCGTACAAGTTGAAAAAAGTATCTCCAATCTTAATTGAGCTTTCTAACTAGAATATTAAGTATTTCGAAAGAAGATTAGCACAACATTTTAAAATTTTTAAACAATGAATTATAAAAGTTTTTTATTAACCCTATGTAGCATTTTCGTAGCTTCTGTATCTTTTGCACAAGCCAACATATTAAATGCTAAGAGCCCAGACGAAATTGGAATAAGAACCGATGCGCAAATAGCTTTAGATAACGACAAACCATTAGAATATGGTTATGTAGACGATCGTGACTTATTGTTTTCTAAAATGGTTTGGGAAAAAATTGTGCTAGACGAGCGTGTAAACTTCCCTTTATATTATCCTGTAGACACAAATAATATTGGTAGCAACAGACGTTCGCTTTACGATGTACTTTTAAGAAGCATTAAGAATGATAAGATTAAAAATATCTATGACGATTCTTATTTCACAACAAAAAGAACGTTATCAGATATTAAAGATGCCTTAGTATTGGTTGATACTACCGATATTGGTTACGAGCAATACAATGCAGAAGGTACTGTAGATCCGCAATATATTAGAAGAAGAGAAATCTCTGCTTACGATATTACAGAATATTGGATAAAAGGACTTTGGTATTTCGATAAGCGTCAATCTGAGTTAAAATACCGTTTATTAGGAATCGCTCCAGTAGCACCAGATGTTAACTTTATCGATTCAGATACTAAAGAATTAATTCCATTATTTTGGGTATTCTATCCAGATGCACGTCAGGTATTACACGATGCAAAAGCCTTTAATAACAGCAATAGCGCCGTACCTTTTTCTTTCGATCATATCTTAAACGCCAGACGTTTTAACGGGTATATCTTTAAAGAAGAAAACGTATTTGGAGACCGTCAGGTTCAAGAATATATCGCAGATAATGCTTTAATGCAGTTGCTAGAATCTGATAGAATTAAAGAAAGTATTCGAAATTTCGAACTAGATATGTGGTCCTATTAATTCCAAGAAATTATCTATACTCATAAAAAAGGCTCGCAATTTGCGGGCCTTTTTTATTCCTCAAGAGTTTATCATTGTATCTTTGTTTTATGAAAGAAGTAGATTATATCATTGTAGGTTGCGGTTTGGCAGGTCTGTGTTTTGCCGAACAAGCAAAAGCTAATAACAAATCCATTTTGGTTTTCGATAACCAGTCGCAACAATCTTCTACAGTGGCGGGAGGCATGTATAATCCGGTTATTTTAAAGCGATTTACAGCGGTTTGGAAAAGTAAAGAGCAATTAGATTTGGCTTTGCCGTTTTACGAGCAATTAGAAGCTAAATTACACGATACGTTTGATTATAAACTTCCTATTTACAGACGCTTTTTGTCTGCAGAAGAACAAAATGATTGGTTTACTGCTTCCGATAAAATGAATGTAGGCGAATTTCTTTCAACCCAATTAATTAAAAATACAAATGAAAGTGTTCAAGCCGATTTTGGTTACGGCGAAGTGCTTCAAACCGGGCGCATTGATACACCACAATTAATCTCGGCTTATAGATCGTATTTAAAACAAGAAGATGCCCTAGATGAATCTGGATTTGAATATGAAGCTTTAAAACCTACAGAAACCGGTTTTGAATATAAAACGATAAAAGCTAAACATATCATTTTCGCAGAAGGCTTTGGATTAAAACACAATCCGTACTTTAATTATTTGCCTTTAAACGGAACCAAAGGCGAATTACTAACCATTCATGCTCCTAATTTAAAAATAGAGTATGTCTTAAAATCGAGTGTGTTTTTAATTCCTTTAGGCGACGATTTGTATAAAGTGGGGGCCACTTACGAATGGACAGACAAAACCTATGCGGTTACCGACGCTGGTAGAAACGAGTTATTAAGCAAATTAGATACTTTTTTAAAGTGCGATTATACGGTTGTAGATCAGGTTGCAGGAATTCGGCCAACGGTTAAAGACCGGAGACCTTTGGTAGGAAACCATCCCGAATATAAAAATATGTTTGTTTTAAATGGTTTAGGAACACGAGGTGTTTTAATTGGCCCATATGCGGCAAAACAACTATATAGTTTTATAGAAAATGGCAATGCTTTAGATCCTGATATCAATATTTCTCGATTTTTAGAGTCTTAAGCCTTCAGGTTTTTACCTAAACTTTTGTCGTAATGCATAAATATATTAATCCAAATATTTCTCGACCACCGCATAATAATGGGCATAAAAGCGATTAAAGTACAAACAATAGCAATAAATGCAGTGATTAGCCCCGATCCAAAAAACAGGTAGCTAATAATAAAAGCAGCCACGGCAAACGCTATACCTACCGCATAACTTACATACATAGAACCATAAAAAAAGGAAGGTTCTATTTTGTATTTGGTATGGCAATGCGAACAGGTTTCGTGCATTTTTAGGGTGTCGCGAAGTATATACGGATTTTTAACCACATACATAGATTCTTGATGACATTTAGGGCACGCGCCAGTGAAAATACTATATAGTTTCGATCCTTTTGTAACCATTTTATTTAATGTATTTTTGCAACCAATTTTAAAATACAAACTTAAGATTTAATCACTTAACGTTTGGCAACATTTGTAACAATTCTATGCTTAACATACATAACTTATCTATTTCATTTCAGGGTGAATATTTATTCGAGGAAATTACTTTTAAACTAGGGCAGGGCGACCGCGTTGGTTTAATAGGTAAAAATGGTGCAGGAAAATCTACCATGCTGAAAATATTATCGAAAGATTTACAACCAGATTCTGGTCAGATTTCTGCCGATAAAGATTTAAAAATTGGATTTTTAAGACAAGATATAGATTTTGTTCTTGGCCGTACCGTTTTAGAAGAAGCTTATCAAGCCTTTACAGAAATAAAGGAATTGGAGGCTAAAATGGAATATATTAACGAACAATTTGTTACTCGTACCGATTACGAAAGTGAGTCGTACCATCAGCTAATGGTCGATTTAAACGATTTACAACATCAATACGAAATTGTTGGAGGGTATAATTACCAAGGTAATACAGAGCGTATTCTTCAAGGTTTAGGGTTTCAGCGTGAAGACTTCGAAAAGCTTACAGATACTTTTTCTGGAGGTTGGCGTATGCGTATTGAATTAGCCAAATTATTACTTCAAGACAACGATATTTTATTACTCGATGAGCCTACCAACCACTTAGATATAGAATCTATTATTTGGTTAGAAGGCTTCTTAAAAAATTATTCTGGCGCCGTGGCCATTGTATCGCACGATAAAATGTTTTTAGATAATGTCACCAACAGAACGATAGAAATTTCTCTTGGACGTATCTACGATTACCCGAAACCATATTCTAAATTTTTGGTTTTGCGCCAAGAAATTAGAGATCAGCAAATGGCTTCTCAAAAAATCAACAAAAACAAATCGAGCAAACCGAAAAGCTAATTGAAAAATTCCGTGCAAAAGCCTCTAAAGCTACTATGGCACAGTCGTTAATTAAAAAGTTAGATAAAATAGACCGGATAGAGGTCGATGAAGATGACAATAGTGTAATGACTTTAAATTTTCCGGTGTCTATTACTCCAGGAAAAGTGGTTGTAGAAGCTAACGATATTGTAAAAGAATACGGCGAGAAGAAGGTGCTTCAAGGGGTAAGTTTACATATAGAGCGCGACAGTAAAACGGCTTTTGTTGGACAAAACGGACAAGGAAAATCAACATTAGCAAAAATTATTGTAGGCGAATTGGAGCATGGTGGCGATTTAAAATTAGGACATAACGTTCAAATCGGTTATTTTGCTCAAAATCAAGCAGAATATTTAGACGGAAATAAAACCGTTTTAGATACTATGATTGACGCCGCAAATGAAAAAAATAGAAGTAAAGTTCGTGATATTTTAGGATCATTTTTATTCCGAGGCGAGGAGGTAGATAAATATGTACGTGTGCTATCTGGGGGGGAGCGAAACCGTTTGGCTTTAGCAAAACTAATGCTTCAGCCATTTAACGTTTTGGTTATGGATGAGCCCACAAACCACTTAGATATTAAATCTAAAAATGTGCTAAAAGAAGCCTTAAAACGATTTGAAGGGACCTTACTTTTGGTGTCTCACGATCGTGATTTTCTTCAGAATTTAACAGATAAAGTGGTCGAGTTTAAGGATCATAAAATAAAGGAATATTTGGGCGATATCGATTTTTATTTAGAAGAACGTAATGTTGAAAACCTAAGAGAAGTTGAAAAACGAAATGTTGTAAAATCTCAACCAAAAGACAAAAAAACGGCTTCTTACGAAGATCAAAAAAGCTAAAATCTTTAAACAATAAACTCAGTAAAATAGAGTCTCAAATCAATGAGTTGGAACGTGATTTAAAGACTTTAGATGCCGATTTAGCGGTACGATACGACGAACTAGCGGCACAACCTGGATTCTTTGATGGTTACAACAAAAAGAAAAGAAATTATCAGATTTAATGACTTCTTGGGAAGATGTTCAAATAGAACTAGAAAGCATAGAAAGTTAACGAAAAGTGTATTTCATCGAAAATATTTGACTTTGGTCTGAGATTAGCTTACTTTTATAATCTAATAGCCACAAATCTTTTTTACTATGAAAACAATTCGACTTACTGTAATTTGTTTATTTACTTCTTTTTTGCCTTAGCAAGCATCCCTTTAAGTGAAAAGAAAGCACTAGTTAATTTGTACTATGCTACCGATGGGGAACATTGGAAAAGACCATGGGTTTTAAATACTCCTGTAGAAACCTGGTACGGTATAACGATTAGCGATGGTCATGTTATAGCTCTCAATCTCCCAAGTAATAATCTTAGAGGCGAATTGCCAGCAAGCATTAGCGAATTACGCTATTTACGTGTGCTTAACTTAGCATCAAACCGTTTAGGCGGAACCTTGCCACGGTCTATTGGAGAATTAAGAGATTTAACCAGTTTAGAGCTGTTTTAAATGAGTTCGTTGGTTTTTTACCTATGGAACTCGGAAATTTACAGAACTTAGAATTTTTAAGTCTTTATCACAATAAGTTTAAAGGCAATGTACCATCAACCTTTAAAAATTTAACCCAGTTAGAAATCTTACAATTGGGGAGAAATCATTTTTCAGGGTATTTCCCAGAGCAATTATGCGGTTTAAAACACTTAGAGCATTTAAGCTTACATGACAATAAATTTGAAGGCGAACTTCCTGAAGAATTAGGTGAACTTAGTAATTTAGAAGAATTAATTATTACCAACAATAAGTTTACAGGGTATTTGCCGTCATCTTTAGGCAAATTGAATAAATTATCGACCTTAATGCTTAAGAAGAATCATTTTAATCAAGAATATTACAGTTTTACAGATCATATGCCTAAGGGATATTTAGCAATTGAAACGGGTACTGTGGTTACCGATAATAATTAATGTGATATAAACGCATGCTGGAACATTTTTTTACATGTCCGTATTGCTGGGAAACTATTTCTATGTTGTTAGATTCTGGAGTTTCAAAGCAAGTGTATATTGAAGATTGTGAGGTATGCTGTAATCCTATAGAAATAAAGGTTGCATTTGTAGATAGTGAACTTACAGAATTCCAGGTGAATACCATTTAGTTTGAAATTTATTTAAAAATAGACTTGTTATTTCTAAAAAGGGTTGTATATTTGCACTCGCAAACAACAACATTCGTCGGCATTATGAACCGAGAGTTAAAAGCTAAGAGAAGTTGTGTTTTGATTAAATCGCGGGATAGAGCAGTAGGTAGCTCGTCGGGCTCATAACCCGAAGGTCACTGGTTCGAGTCCAGTTCCCGCTACTAGAGTTTAAAAGGCTTCACAGACATGTGAAGCCTTTTTTTATTTGGTATGGGTACAGAATAAGTACACAACTTTTAAGCTTGATCCTATTTTTTTAGGATTACCAGGTTTAATTCTAGAAGTGGTCTTAGAAAGAGCAGTTGTTACAGCCTCTAATATAGAGTTGCAATCGCAGTTAAAATTCCGCCTATTAAAAAAGATCACATGATCTCTAAGGCTGTTTTCGAAGCAGAACTTAGGAGCTTAAATAACGCTTTAAATAGTTATCTCGACAATTAAGGATTGTTTAATTTAAACATCCTCCTCTTTTACTTCCTTTTTATAGTTCAAAAAAACTAAAATCAAAATTTTGGGAGAATATAAAATGTAATACACGACTTACATCGAATATTTATTAATTTATTTCTATAATATTTATAACTGTTGTAAATTAGAATCTTAAAACTTTAGTAATCAATACAAAGTACCACTTTTATGAAAACAATTTATGGTAGTATTATCATTTGCACTGTATTAGCTTTTACGGCCTGTAAAAGCGATAAAAAAGAAAAAGCAAGCACGACTTCGCTTACAGCCGAGGAAGTAACGGAGCTTACTAAGGAAGCTTACGTATGGGGATTTCCAATCGTTGAAAATTATAAAGCCATTTATATGTATGGTGGGATAGATTCAACGATGCGTATGTACACCCCGTTTAACAGCGTAAAACCCATGAACGTGTTTTACGATTATACGGTAAAATCTGTTGTAAGCGGCAATAACGACACTTGGTATTCTAATGGTATTCTCGATCTTAGGGCCGAACCTGTTGTTTTTCATGTTCCAGAAGTTGAGAACGATCGTTATTATACCTTTCAATTAACCAGTATGACCACCGATAATTTCGGATATATAGGGTCACGTGCTACAGGAACTAAAGAAGGGTATTACGCAGTTACTGGACCGTCGTTTACGGGAACACTTCCAGATAGCTTACATCAAATTAAAAGTCCTTCAGAATTTGTTTCCGTTATAGGGCGTACTGCCGTATACAATAAAGCTGATGGCGAAAAGGTGAAAAAAATTCAAGAGGAAACAGAAATTATTCCTTTAAGTAAATTGGATTCCAATTTCAAACCAAAACAAGTTGCCGAAATCCAATGGCCAAAATACAATCCTAAAACAAGAGAAAACGTAGAGGCTCTAGAATTGCTCAATTGGTTAAATCAATACATAAAGTTTGGAGAAGAAGAAGCTGCTTATATGAAGAAATTTGAAGCCGTTGGGATTAAACCCCAAGGTGACTATACATTTTATAAAGAGCATCCTGAATTTCAGAAAGCTATAGAAGAAGGTGTAAAACAAGGCTATGCCGAAGTACAAAGACTCGCAAATGCAACAGGAAAAACCGTTGATGGTTGGGATTTAGCACCAACTGATGTCCCGTACTATGGCAATAATTACGATTTACGTACAGGTTGGGCTATGAAAGCCATTTATGTAAACACACCTATAGAAGCGTATTATCCTGCAGGAAACCTAGACTCCGACGGTAATCCGCTTGATGGTAAAAACAACTATGTTTTACATTTTACTAAAGATGAGATTCCTCCTGCAAAATACTTTTGGTCGATTACCATGTATTATGCCGATAACAAACTCATGGTAGAAAATCCTATTGCGCGTTATTCTATTGGGGATAGAACAGAAGGTTTAAAATATAACGAAGATGGCTCTCTAACCATTAATATTAGTCATAACCAACCAAAAGAAGGCACTTCCAACTGGTTGCCAGCACCAGATCGAGAGTTTTATATTTTAATGCGTTTGTATGGACCGGAAGAATCGGTATTAAACGGAGCATGGACACCTAAGTCTATTGAAAAAGTAAAGTAATTTAAAAAAAACAAAAAGTCTACTATTAGCTATAAATCTAAATGCCATCTTATGAAAACCAATAAACAATATGTATCCATACTTTTAATAACAGGTCTGTTAAGTTTAAATGCCTGTAAAGAGAAATCTAAAGAAGTTCCTGTAGAAGAAACCAAAACCGCAGAAACAGCTTTAACGGTAACCGAAGACAATTATGTACAAGCAGAAACCGATTGGAACTGGAATGTGCAGCAAGCCTCCACTCCAATTAACCATTGGCTTCATAAAGAACCGGTAACCAAAGAAAATCAAACCATTATCCGTTCTAATGCCGATGTGGTATATTCTTTAGCATTAGTAGATGTAAGCGAAGGCGCAACCTTTACGATTCCTAAAAGAGAAAATGGTGCCATGCAGTTAATGCAATTAATAGACGAAAATCATTTCACAAGAAAAGTAATTTTTGCTGGAGAGTCTGCGACCCTAACTCCTAAAGATTTATCAGGAGGAACGTATGTGTATATTCTGGCACGAACCCGTATTTCTGATGATTTGGGAGAGACAAAACAAGCTCAGAAAGGTATGATTATCGATGCGAAATCGGCCATTCCATATAAAAGTAAAGGGTTCAAGTCAGAAGATGTAGAAGCCTTTAGAACTAAGTTAATTAAAGATGTAACCGAAGATCATTTAGAAATAGTTGGAGCCAAAGGATTTGGTGAAAAACCATCAGATGTTGATAAAGTTAATTATCTACATGTCGCAGCTATGGGTTGGGGAGGTTTACCACCAAAATATGCGCAATACACTGCGTTGATTAAAGGTCAAGGTTCTGGTGCAAAAAATCAAACCCTTACGTTTCCTAAACCAGATCTTGACTATGATAAAGGTGGATTCTTTTCAATTACAACTTACAATGCCGAATCTTGGATTGGAGAAGAAAATTTTTATATAAGTATGGATAGAATGAAAGACAATGGAGATGGTACGGTAACGGTCGACTTTAATTCTGGCACACCTTATTCTGTAGATGTATCAGAAGGTTGGAATGGTACGCTTAGGCTATATCTTCCTAAAGATGCCAATAAAACTTTAGAAGAAATTAATCATTTTGTTACGATTCCAATAAGTAAAAAATAGATATCTAATACTCCTAAAAACGCTGTCTAAAAATAGAATTAGGCAGCGTTTTTAAATTTTATTCTATGAAGCACTTTGCATTACTGATAATAATCCTTTTATTGATTTGGGTATTGCATGTGTTGTTCAAACTAGTGTACACTAAAGGAGACTCACTTTAGAAGAAAAGGCAAGAAAGCGCCAAAACCCTGATGAAGTAATACGCAGTATCTATTTGCAAAAGATACTTTTTCTGCTGGTTTTGTAATTCAAAACTATTGGTCTCTTGGTGATGAAGGAACGAATAAAGTGAATTCGTTTAATTTTCAATATTTCACCTATTATAACTTAGCTAAAGGCTGGTTTTTGGGGAGTAACGCTACTATAGTTAATAATTGGTTGGCAGAGGATGGCGACCAATTATTACTTCCTCTAGGAGGTGGTGCAGGGAAAACCTTCAAAAAAGGACAATCGAAATTGTTTTATTGTGTTACTGCTCAAGTTTTTTTATGCGGTACGGCCTGACATTGTCGGCTCCTGGGAAGCTGTGTTTTAGTTTCAAGTGATTTTGTAGTTTCTTTTCAGGTAGAAATTAAAGATCCATATTCACAAAACCAACAGCTGAATAAATCTGTTTTTCCAATTGAACTATTAAATATTTTATTTATTTTTAACTAAATCAATTGTCCAACCAACCAAAAACAAATGAGAGATTATAAAAAGCGTTTAGTGAAACCTAGAAATAAAGTTGTAAGTGGGATGATGTACCTCTTACCTATATTTATTCTTTTTATAGTTGTTGAAAAGCTATGGTACAAAGTAAGTCATCTGGGAAAAATTGTTGTTCATAATTTACATTTAGACGATTTTTTCGGTAAGTATTCCTTAACCATTACAACAGGGTTGTTAATCTTACTTATTTTTATGTGTTTGGATATTTGGCGACCTTACCAAAGTTTATAAAGTTTTACAATTGGTTTGAAGGGATGATGCTAGATGTTATTCCGGGGTATAGTAAATATAAAACCGAACTTGAAAATAAAATAAGTCCGAAACCAGATAATAGAACGCCTGTGTTGGTACATGCGCCAATGGGAGACAAACCCGGACTTTTAATCGATGAAAAAGCGACGAGTTCAGTTGTGTTTTTTCCGAGTACAACAAACGCCTTAGAAGGAGAAGTTTTGGTAGTAGATAATAAAATTATCCAGAAAATTGATATCGATGCGAAATCGCTACTTGGCATCATGAAAAAACAAGGGAAAGGCCTTCCTGTAAGCTAAGTTTTTTGGGGTTTATTCTTCAAAAAACAATACCCCATAAATCAATACACCTTATAGAAAAGAATAAATTTCTAGCTGGATGGTAATTTATCACCAGGTTCTAAATTCCTTAAATCTATATAATCCCGAATTTTGGAAATGACTAGATTGTGGACTTGAATGTTATCTTTTATCCTAACAGGTTTCATTGTTATAGTGCAGACTTAAATGTAAACGAATTTACAAAAAAAGAATTAAGAAAAGTGAATTCGTATATAAAGTGCTGAATAAGAGGTGTAACGTTTGAACTTGATTTCTTATAAATGCTGCATTAATACTTTGGCATAACGAACTATAAAGGAATTATGTTTAATTCATTGGGATATACCATCTAAAACCAAAACGAATTCCAAAATTACTCAGGTTTCTAGCATAGCCATCAGAGCGGTAGGCCATAATTTCTGGTTCTATATAGGCGTTATATTTTAATTTTCCAGACCAGATATAACCTACTCTAAAATCTATAGGGATGGCAACTTTTCCCGTATTATAGTCGATTTGCCACTCTGGCTCTATACCGGCGTAAATACCATTGGCCCAAGTGTAAAAAATATTGGGTTGTAAAACGGCATAATTGTTATTCCCATAGGTATCGTTTTTACTAATAGAAAAGAAATTTTCTAAAATCCAATACATTTGCCAGTTTCCAAGATTTGTAAAGGTAACGGTAAAGGCTGGACCTATAGACCATTGTGGAGAACCTAGCTTGTGAGAGGTGTTTGTTGGTGCAGTTAAATTCCAACCGGCACCAAATTGACCCCATTTTTTCTTACTTATAATAAAGAATTGGTTAAGAGTTAAATCTCCTAAACCAGTGGTGCCGTCTGGGGCAGTATTTACAAAAGCAATGACTCTAATAAGTTGTGGTAAAGGAATAAGGAGCCCTTTTTCTACAGGTATGATACCTCTAAAACGAAAATTCTGAGCAAAACCATCTTCGCCCTCTGTATCAAAAATAGCATATTCTTCTAATTGCAATTGCCAAGCCATTGTTGTAGGGTTCATAATCTCTTGAGACTGCTTCACCGATGTTTTAGATTCTGGGGCAGCTTCTTTTGATTCTTGAGCGTACAAAGGCAGACTAAAAATAATGAAAAGTACGATAAGATTTAGTTTCATAACAACACGATTAAATATGCAAAAGGGGTGTTTGTTAAACACCCCTTTAAATGCAAAGAGATTTAAATTTAATTTTTTAACTCGTAAGGATAAATAACCTTCCAGTCTTTAGCCATATCTACGATATCCCATCCTTTGTCTGTAGCTTCGTCTAAAGCTTTGTCAAATGTACCGATATGTGATTGTCTATCGTATTTCCATTCACGAATAGAATCGGTGTGGTGTACATAAATTTGTAAATTTTTAATAGGGTTTGATTCTGCCCAATGCATCATTTGTAAATCACCATCAGAGTTACCAATAGCGACTACAGGCTTACGCCCGATGTAACGGTTAATTCCAACAGGTTTACCATCTTTATCATCAATTAAATCAATTTCAGCAAGACGAGTAATAGTTGGTTTACCGTCGTTGTAACTGTATTTTGTTTTAATGCTACTTCCTATAACGTTTTCACTAGGAATGCCATACACTTCTTCTGCCCATGGTCGCATAAATTCAATGCCACCACCAGATACGATGAACGTTTTAAACTCGTTCGCTTGGAAGTATTTTACAAGCTCAAGCATAGGTTGGAAAATTAATTCGGTATATTTTTTCTTTTTAATCGGGTGTTCAGCTGTGCCTATCCAATCTTTTACAATGCCTGCAAATTCGTCGGTACTCATTCCAGCATGTGTAGTCATAACGATTTCTAAAAGTCCTTTTTCGCCTTGAGCCATTAAGGTTTTCATATCGTTTTCTAATACGGCTTTATAAGGTTGTTTGTTTTTCCATTCCGGATGTTCTGGAGCTAAGGCTTTAATACGGTCTAATGCAAAAAATAATTGAAAATACATTGGCTGTTCAGACCACAATGTACCATCGTTATCGGTAGTAACGATACGGTCTGATTTTTCTATAAAATCTGGATGACCAACAGTAGTCGAGTTGGTTACAAAATCGATAATAGCTTGTTTTGCTTTTCCTTCATTCCATGAGGGTAGCGGGTCTGCTATCTCTTTAGGGTGTTCGCTTTCAGTTGTTGTAGCCGTTTCCTGTGTATGTGTTTGTTCTTTACAAGATGTAAATACCATGGCAAACAATAGGATAAATAAATACGAATGTAATGTGCTAAGTTTTTTCATAGGTTTATTGTTTAATAGAATAAAGGGTGAATAAGGCACCCTTTAAATTTGATAAATTTAAGTTATTTACCTTCTAATTCTGGAATTACAATCCCTTTTTCTTTAAGTAAAAGTTTTGCTTTTTCTATGTTTCTAAAGCGTGTTATTTCCATTGGCCCTGTAAATACTTCACTTTGAAGCGGACGTGGTGGATATTTTACATACGATTTCATTAGATCTTGAGAGGCTTTATTGAAAATAGGTAAGGTCCATGTTTTTTCTGTAAAGCTATTCATAAATAAATCGTAACGCTCTTGTGGGTCTGCCCATAGGTCGTAAATTGCAGGTACTGTTGCGATATAAGTCTCATCACCTCTCCATCCTAATTGTTGTCCTGGAGCATCACTACCAGCTTGTGCACCATTGTCACCACGTGTGTTAAAAACGGCTTTCCATCGGTCTACGCGCACTGCACCTGGCGATAATTCAGATTCTGTAAAGTAGAACCATTTTCTACGTAAAGGCTCACCCTCATCGAATAATATGTTAGACATGTCGTAACTATCAAAAACCATTGGTACACCTTCTCTATCATTTGTTGGTAGGGTAACACCGGCTAAGCTAGCAAAAGTAGCCATAAGGTCTAATCCACCTACTATGTCATGATTGTCAGTTCCAGCTTTAATTTGTCCTGGCCACCAAGCTAATGCTGGTACAAGACTTCCACCTTCTCTATCTGTTCCTTTAGATCCTCTGAAAGGTGTGTATCCAGCATCTGGATAAACATCTTGCCAAGCACCGTTATCTACAGTATAAATTACAATGGTGTTTTCAGCAATACCTAACGCTTTAATTTTGTCCATAATACGTCCTACGTTATAGTCCATTTCCATAACACAATCGGCATAATTACTTTTAGCAGGAGATTTACCTTTAAATTGTTTTGAAGGTAAGTTAGGTTGGTGATTTTTAGCGAAGTTAATACTCATAAAAAATGGATTTTTATCTTTTGCATAGATATCCATTTGTTTTAAAACATTGTCTGTCATATTCATGTCTAATTCCGCAATGTTTTCTGGAGTTACTTTAGAAATTTCTCTAACTGCTTTACCAGCTTCTCCTTCTAAAATACCTTTAGTTGATTTTTGGAAAAAGGCAGCCATTTCTGGCGACATTTCAGGGTTCCAAGAAGGGAATGCGTAAGTATATGCATTTAAGTGATATAATACCACATTTTCCATTTTATCGTAGCCTTGGTTACTAGGCATAGCATAATCGGCTTCTCCTAAATGCCATTTTCCAGAGAAATAGGTATTGTAATTGGCTTTCTTAAGTATAGAAGCTAAAGTCCATTCTGCTGCAGGAAGACCTCCTCCTTGTCCTTGAAATGCTACAGTTGTCATTCCAGAACGGTTAGGAATTCTACCTGTTTGCATGGCAGCCCTACCTGGAGTACAACTTGGTTGACCATAAAAAGACCAAAATTGCATACCTTCTTTTGCAACATTGTCTAAATTTGGAGTAGGCATTCCACGTCCAACACCTCCTCCGTATACGCCAAGGTCACCCCAGCCAGTATCATCAGAGACAAGCATAATAATGTTAGGTTTGCTAGGTCTTTTGTTGTTCTTCTGTGCTTGTCCAAAATTCGGTACACAAAGCGCGAGTAAAACGACAAGCGTTGAGATGGTAATTCGATTCATAATAAAAAATTTATAGATTATAGATTTAGCTAATTTAAGTAAATATTGTTAAAATATGTTTTAAAAAAAAACCTATGAAATTTAATAGTTTTCATAGGTTTAGTTGGGCAATAATTATCGTCTAAATCCGCCATGGAAGCCGCCTCCCATACCTCCGTGGAACCCGCCAAAGTTAGAACGAGTAAATGTTGCTCCACGGTTCATGTCTAACGTATGTTTATTGTACATACCGTTGTTTCTATGTTGAAAAGACTCTGTAGGATGGCTTTTAAAATGATCGTTTCTAGATAAGTTATTGTGTTGTAAATTATGATTGTGATTATTAAAATTAGAATGGTGGTAGATGTTGTTATTATTAATATGAATATTTACATTGTTATGGTAAATATATGGTGGGAAAGGTCTCCATGGGTGAAAAAACGGAGGGAAGAATCCCCAGTAGAATGGTGAAATCCAAGGCGTAAACATTGGTCCCCAAAACCAATCCAAAATTAATGGTGTAGCAACAAAAGCTGGGTAAATATAATAGTCTGGTCCGTAAATATTTGGATCTCCTATTACCTGAACGGTATTGTTTTCTTTTTTAACATCTATAGTAGCTACATCTTGGTATTGATCTTTTCCAATAACGGCCTGAATGGTTACAATTTTTTCATCTCCATTATCTTTACTAACCACTCTTAGATAATCTACTTGGCCATCTTTATTTAAATCTAAATTCGAGATTTGGGCTTTAGGATCGTTAAGACGTTTCTCGAAATCTTCTAAATCTTTAGACTCTCCAAATACAGAAGACACGGCTTCTAAATCTAGGTTGTCGCTAATATCTGAATCTTTAGCTTCAACAGTAGTTGTTGTGGTTGTTGTATTAGATGTTGGAGCGTTGTTTACTGTTACATTTGGTGGTGGCACATTAGACGACGAACTTGTCGATGAACTAGAGCCACAGTTAACCATAATAAGCGATACCAATAAGACACTTAAAATTGAAAGCTTTTTCATTTGTAAAGAATTTTAGTGAGTTTTAAATAAAAAATAGTTGTTTGTTTTAAATAAAGTTAAAATAATTTTATCATTTAGGATGAGGTTTTATACGAACGACACCCTTTTTACGATAAAGTGAGCACTACATAAACTGTAAATTAATCCCAGTTAAAATTTGAAATACGGGTTGTACACCTTCTACATAAATAGAATATTGTGGCTCAACATACATATTGAAAACCGTCTTGCCCATTTTTACAACTTTACCAATCCCTAATGCAATTGGAATTGAATAGGCTTCTTTTTCGAAATCTAAAACCCAAATAGGAGCTCCTCTTAAATAAGTGCCTTTTCCTAACTGCCAAAAGTAAAAGGGTTGTATGGCTCCCATGTTTGTGGACTGTCTATCATCATCGCCAGCAAAAGAAGCTTGCCAGGTGATTAAACCTCCAAATTGAAATATAGGTGATTTTGAAAAGAATGCAACAAAAGCAAACCCTCCTTGCCATTTACCCGTTCCTAGTAAGTCGTCTGAAGCTGTAGGTGCGGTAATAGATGGTCCAATTCCAATGGTCGATGTCGCATCTGAGACTAAGGTATAGGCTAAAAAGGCATTAAAATCGCCTAATCCACTTGTGGTATTTACAACGCCATTGGCATTTGGTAAGCCCAAAGTAGAAAACGGCATAGAAGCACGTAGTAATAATTTTCCTTTAGCCATAGGTTTAGCGAAGCGTACCCATGTGGTATTCATAAAAGCATCATCTGGAGATTCTGCTAATTTAGGCATATAATAGTTTTGAAAACTTAAGGCCGTCATATTCGCCAAAGGGTTGTTGGCTTGTGCTGCACTTGCACTTGGATCTGGTTTTTCTTCAGTTTCTGTTTCAGATTGAGCAAATCCGATAGCACTTATAAAGATGCAGCATAATGCTAAAAGGTAGTTTTTTCTAATCATAATGGTATTGATTTAATAGAATAGTTTTATTCAAAAATAAATTAAATTATGTGTTTCTCGTGGTCTTTCTTAAACGATTTCATTTTTTTGTTTCAGACCTCGTGAGATGTAATAAATATACTAAATAAAAGTCAGTGTTAATTATAAATTAGAATGCAATTGGTACTACGCAAAAAGACGTTATGTCTGGTTTAATTTGAATTGAAATAAAAGTTAAGTTTTCTTTAAAGTGATTTTTAAGATGTAATTTATATGTTAATTTGTGCAGAAATAAAACCAAAGCAAGAGATCTAAAAATATAATCGGTTTGACCTTTGAATAACATTTAAAAAGGTTTTATTTTTAAACAATTAAATTAATCAGAGGATTACCTATAATTATTTAAACACATTTACCTCATGAGCGCAACAGAGCTAGGATTAACAGCAATAGAAATAGATAACATTTCCGAACGTAACGATTTTCATATCGCACCACTTAGGGAAGATGGTACAACGTATGGAACTTTAACATGGATCTGGTCTGTGCAAGTAGATCATCAGTTATATGTAAGAGCCTATCATGGTAAGGATTCTAGATGGTATCAAGCTGCGGTTAATCAAAAACAAGGTAAAATACAGGCTGCCGGATTTGAAAGAAATGTGCGCTTCGAACCTGTTTCGGGCGATATAAATGCTAAAATTGATGAGGCTTATAAAGAAAAATATGGCGATAGTCCGTACTTAAATACCATGATAAATCAGCATGCTAGAATGTCTTCACTTAGGGTGTATTAGCGAATAACATAATTTTTAAGTCGTTTTCTGTTTGAGAAGAAATGGCTTTAAAACGGGTTTGTTTGATGAATTTCAAATAAATCCGTTTTTTTTAGATAGGAATTTACCTGTGTAAAGGTTAAGTCACTGCTGTATAGAGTGATTTGAGCTATAATTATAAAATTTCATCCCGATTGAATTTTTAGGAACTTGTATTCGGTTTATATCTTTTCTAAAAAATGGTCACAACAACTAACATACTGGGTTCAAGACTTTTTAATTGGAAGTTGCTGTTTTCTTTCACATCGAAAATGATAAGTGAACCTTCATTTATTTTGTTGGTCTTTGTCTTGTGTTCCAAACTTAATTGGCCTTCGTAAACATAGATAGCTATGGTTTTTAAACCCTCTTCAGGAGTTGGGTGCCAGGAGCTTTCTCTTTCTAGGGTAATTGAAGATAAGGATGTTTTTGTATTGCCGGTTGTCATCACATTGAAATCTGTGCAACGCCCAATGCAGGTGGTATTCCAGTCGCCTTTAAACACATCGATATCACCACGATTAAGGGTAATACTATGCCTATTCTTGTGTTGTAGCGTTATTTGTCCATCTAAAACCAATAATTGTCTGTTTACACCTGCTAACGATGTGAATGTCGAGTGTTCTACCCGTACCGTAGCGGTGCTTAACCGCAGGTTGAAATTCAACTCAGAATACTTTGCTGTTGGCGGATCTATAAATAATTCGGTAGTTGTGCCTCCAGACCAAGGTTTAGGGGTAAAACGATGTGGAGGAAATATTTGAAGACTCATAAATAAAGGTTTTACTTTTGTAAAAATAAGATTCTTTAACTAAGCAGAAGTTATAATAGGTAATAAAGGATATACTTTAAGCGAGACCGCTTTTTTAGGTCGATTTAAATAGATATTTTTAAGGTATGCTTAATTCGATTGCCTTGTCAAGATAAACGAATTATTCAGTCTAAAATTTTAATCCTCAAAACTGTTGAAAATTCTTATTGTTACTCTTATTATATTCAGTGTTGCAACCACAGGTTTAGCACAACAATTTTCTAGTGGGGATTGGGTGGATTTTGAAAATGAATCGCGAAGAACTTTAAAAGTCACGCAATCTGAAGTTTTTAAGTATAACGATTTTCAGTTTCATGTCACATGGAACGATACTCTAAGTTATTCTGGTAATATTGGGTATTATGGAGGGATTTCCGAATTAAAGGTTTTCAAGCAAGATAAATTATTACAGACTGCGCAAGATATCGAGGATGGTATTGGCTTAGGTGAGATTGTAATTGAATTATATGATTATAATATGGATGGTTTTCTCGATTTTTCGGTGGTTCGAGAATGTGGTGCGTCCTGCTATTACGCGTATTATTTGTTCGATACCACACTTCAAAAATTCGTGCATCAGGAATCATGGGATGATATCCGTATTCAGAAATTAAATAAAATCGAAAAATTAATTGCTGTCTACCCAGACCGATTTGAAGGCCATACTACAAACACGTTGTACAAAGTAAAAGGGAGTACCTTAATCCGTGTTAAGTAAATCCTATGGAAAATAGAGGAAACTGACTATAAAGTTGAGTTTTCGTCAACTTCACAGACCCAAATAAATATTATAAACGCCAAGTTGAAAGCCGCTTTAAATTAGCAAAGCTTAACTTGATTTTTTAAGGCTGTTTATGTGTGTTAATGACGGTCTTCTATGGTCTCTTTCTTTTTATAACGTAGTTCCCCAAGTTCTATACCTATAGCGGTTTTAGCCAGTATGGTAAACACAAAGGCACCCAATGCCCAAATCCCTAAAGTCACACCTATCTCGATACCTGTTGGTAAATACTCTACAATTTTTCCGTAAGGTCCAGGGATAAATCCTGGAACAATAAGTCCGAATCCTTTTTCAATCCAAATTGCAACAAATAACATAAAACAACAAACATATAAGACCTTAAGATTATTTCGGAACCGATTAAATGTCAGGATGATTGTTGCAATAACATTTAGCGGAATGGCCGTCCAAATCCACGGTAATAAGGCATTTTTACCATGAAGACCAAAGAATAAATAATAGGCGCTTTCACTGTGGTGAGTAGGCGCATAGAACTCTTTAAATAATTCTGAAATTAACATGATAAGATTGATTTGTGCAGCCACAGTAACAATCATTGCAATTTTTTTAATGGTTTTATCTGGAATATTAAAGGCCGAAAACGAGCGGATAATGGCTAAAACTAAAATAATTAATGCAGGTCCTGCAGCAAAAGCTGAAGCTAAAAATCGAGGTCCTAATAAGGCGTTATTCCAAAATGGACGGGCTTGTAAACCTTGATATAAAAAGGCTGTTACCAAGTGAATCCCTACGGCCCAAAATACAGATAGAACTGCTCCTGGAACATAAACACTTTTTTTGGCTTCTTTACCTTGATAATGCCTAAATAGGATATAAAAAGGAATAGAAATATTAATAAATAAATAACCGTTTAAAACAATAACATCCCAAGTAAGCATAGAATTAGGGAAATTGAATACACCAATACCGGGAATCATATGCCAAAGTACCGACGGACCACCCATATCGGCAACTACAAACGCTAAACACATAATTAATGCTGCCACGGCGAGGCCTTCGCCAATTAAAACGGCTTGTTTAAAATCGACATCTTTTAACACATAAGTCGGCATAACAAGCATTACAGCAGCCGCAGCTACTCCTACCAAAAAGGTGAAATTAGAAATGTATAATCCCCAACTTACACGATCGGTCATGCCCGTAACACTAAGTCCTTCTTCTAGTTGAATGGAGTAACAATACATACCAATTAACATGACTAATGTTAGAACGCCCATCCATATGTGATACTTTATAGACCCTTTTGTAATGGTGTCTAAACTATCGACTACTAAACTTTTTAATACTTTAAATCGTCCCATTTATTATTGTTTTATATCAAACAGCTGAGGTGTGATGTACGCTCAAACTTCCGATTTATATGCTTTCTTTTTTGGTATATAGCTTAATCCATAAAGTACCAGAATTTAGGATCTGTTCCTAAATCTTCCTTTAGTCTAAATACTTTTTTGTTTTCTAAAACCCAACGTATCGTGCTATTTGGGTCTAATAGGTTTCCGAAAATTCTAGCTCCTGTTGGGCAAGCTTCTACGCAAGCTGGGTTTTTTCCTTTTCTAGAGCGTTGTACACAGAAGGTACATTTTTCCATCACTCCTTTTTTACGCATTCTGTTCCCCAAGTAATGTTGATTTTTGTTTACTTCAGATTCAGGAACTTCAGGTTTGCTCCAATTAAATCGGCGGCCATCGTAAGGGCAGGCGGCCATACAATATCGGCATCCTACACACCAATCGTAATCTACAACTACAAGACCATCGTCTTCTTTCCAGGTGGCTTGTACCGGACAAACTTCAACACATGGCGGGTTGTCGCAATGAAAACATTGAGTCCCCATATAAAAATGGCCCTCTACAGGTACTTCGTGATAGTAATTATCGTCGGCCTTATCAAATTTAAATCCTTCTCCGTCTTTCATTTCGTGAATACGGATATATTGCATTTCTGAATTCCGATCTTGATTGTTTTCCTTTACACAAGCACTTACACAATCCATGTAGCCTTGGCATTTAGAAATATTGAAAGCATAACCAAATAAGACATCTTCAGCTGGATTTTCTGCAGTCATACTAATGGTTTTTCCAGTGCGTAATTCGTAAGACCGCATCAGCCTATTTATGGTGTCTTGCTTTTCTTCATCGGACATTAACTTGTAATTGCCCTTAAATTGTTCTTCCCAATCTATTTGTGCTTTTTCCTTAGCATCATCGCTAGCAAGCGTACTACACGAGGTGCTTATAGCTCCGGCGCCTATTAGTAAACTTGCCGTGAGTTTTTTAAAAGCCGTTCTACGGTCCATTTTAACATCGAAAACTTGGTCGAAACCATCTTTATGGCGTTCGTCTCCTATAGATGCATTAATGGCTGCTTCGTAAAATTCATCGGCACTAAGTTCTTCTTCATTTTGATTATGACTGCCGCATCCCCCTTCAGTTTTTCCACAACCACAGCTACCCGAGGTTTCCTTTTTTTATTTAGACCTAAATCTAAAGCGTACCATTTTTTATTATTGCTCATACCTCCTCTGTTTTTAATGATCTAAATCTTGTTTACGTTCTAGTTCGATATGACTATTGAATTGTGCTGGCCATCGCGATTCGAAACCTGGACTATGCGGATTATGGCAATTAACACATGTCATTGAAGCTCTTGGCGGTGCCCAACCGGCTACTTTTTTTCCGTGTGCACCTCCTTTCCAATCTTCAAATTGGTTGGCGTGACATTGAGCACATACTTTATAACTACTATTGAAATCTATTCTGGTACCCGTAAGACTTTTTAGATTATTCATGTCGTTTCCATTATGGCAGGTTGTGCAATTCATGGCATCTCCATTAGCATGATTTAATTTAATGTCCCAATGGGCTTTTTGTCCCGATTCACTATACATTTGGGTTACAGGTTGTGTATGGCATTCTATACAAGCATACGATTTTAATTGCCCTTTGCGTTCCGGAATTAAAAAGGTATGTTCTCCTTCGGTAATCTTAATTAAATTGGTGCCTTCTAACAATTCTTCCGAAGTAAGTTTTCCGTGATAAGGTTTGCTTTCTGCATTAATTTTATCAGTAATAGAATGATATTTTTCTTCCTTTTTACAAGAACTAAATACCATAATAACCAAGGCTAATAAACAATATGTTATATTTCTATTTCTCATCGGTAGTCTTGAATGATCTTTTAAAAGCACTCTCATCCATGATCGGCGCTTCGTTAGTTTTTGGTAAATGACATTGTCTACAATTAATACGTTCTGGATGCGTGGTTCTAATTTCTTTAGGAGCACTTGGTCCGGCATGACAAGAAATACAGCTTTCACGCATTTCTAATTGATGCGGAATCATTGGTGGTGTGCCTATTAAAGCGTTATTTACCCCAACTCCAACTTTAGGAGGTGTTTCTTTATTAAAAGCAAACGGTTTAAATGTGGCATCTGTCTTTTTCTCGACATGGCATTGGCGGCAATTTATCATTTCTGGATGCGGTGTAATCGGGGCATAGGCATTGTACTTCTCTACAAAGCCACCGTCTTGATGACATTGAATACAGGTGTTTCCACCTACGCTATGATCGTTAGCAACCGGATGCGGAATAGTAGGCGGCGCCCCAAGAAAAGCCCTATTGTTATAATAGTCTTTTAAAAATCGCTGATGATCTTCGTCTACAGGTAAGTTAACGTAGTCTGTGCTAAAATCGGAACGTTTAAACATACCGCTTTCTAGAGGGATAACCTTGCCCGAAGGTGCTTCTATAATAGGTGTATAGGCTTCCTCTAGTCCTTCCCTATAGCTGAAATTCCAAATGGTAATAAAGGCTATAAAAATGATGACGAAAAATGATATGATTACAAGTCTCTTTTTCATAACCTAGGCTTTTTCGACTTTAACGGCGCATTTTTTATAGTCGGGTTCTTTAGAAATAGGGCAAAAAGCATCAAGTGTTACATCGTTAATTAGCATGTTTTCATCAAAGAAAGGCACAAACACCTGTCCTTTGGTTGGTAAGCCACGTTCGTTAATAGATGCTGGTAATTTACAAGATCCACGTCTAGAGGTTACTTTTATAATTTCTCCATTTCGTATTCCTAAAGCTTTAGCATCGTCTGGATGAAATTCTACATAAGCATTAGGCATGGCTTGGTTTAATACAGGAATTCTACGGGTCATAGAACCCGTATGCCAATGTTCAATTACACGGCCGGTGTCTAACCAAAACGGATACTCTTGGTCTGGTTTTTCTGGTGCATCTTCAAAAGGGCGTTGCCATATTACAGCGCGACCATCTGGTTTGCCGTAGAAATGGAAATCTTCGCCATTAGAACAAGCCGGATCGTATTTAGCATTGAAGCGCCATTGGGTCGATTTCCCGTTTACATAGGGCCAAATAACTCCCGATTCTCTCTTTAAAACGTCTAAGGGAGCCATACCGTGTTTTGCACCTTCATGGAACTGTCGGTACTCGTTGAAAATCTCTTCTACATGATTTTCTCTACTGTAAGGGAATAGGTCTGCAAAGCCCATACGCCTTGCAACTTCAATAAACATCCAAGCATCTGGAGTGGTCTCGCCAGGGCCTTCAACCATGGGTTGCCAATATTGTGTTCTGCGTTCAGAATTTCCGTAAAGTCCACCTTTTTCAATATGCCACGATGCAGGTAAAATAACATCGGCAACATCGGAAGTTGGAGTAGGAAATACATCGGAAACCACAACAAAACACGATGGTTTTTCCATTGCTGGACGATAACGACTGGTTTTTGGTAAAGACACCAACGGATTCGTAGCTTGAGTCCATATAAATTTAATATCGCCACGATCTACTGCTCTAAACATTTCTGTGGCATGATACGTGGGCTTAGAAGGAATGCGTTCTACTGGAACTTTCCATATTTTAGCAGCAAGCTTTCTGTTGTCTTCGTTGGTAACAACTCCTTTTGGTAACTTGTGTGTAAATGTTCCTACCTCACGGGCGGTACCACAAGCCGAAGGTTGACCTGTTAACGAAAAGGGGCCGTTTCCTGGTTGAGAAATTTTTCCTGTTAAAAGATGAATGTTATAAATAAGGTTATTCATCCAGGTTCCTCTTGTATGTTGATTAACACCCATGCACCAAAGCGACATTACTTTTGTATTTGGATCGCCATAAATGGAGGCTAAATATTTAATGTCGGTAATAGATACTTTGGAGTATTTTGAGACTTTTTCTGGACTGTAATCTTTTAAAAATTCTTTATAAGCTTCAAAATCGATGCCTTCTGGTTTGTCGGCAAATTCGTAGTTGTCTTCTAGTCCGTAACCCATATTGGTAAGACCTTTGCTGAAGTTACAGTGTTTTTCTACAAACGATTTGTTAACCCAACCCTTTCTTATAATTTCGTAACAAATAGCATTTGCTACGGCTAAATCTGTTTGAGGTTCAAATAATATAGAACGATCTGACGCCATACTGGAACGTGTTGTTCGCGTGGCAAAATCGACAATCTTGGCACCTCTATTCGCTTTTTGTTCTAACATTCTAGAGAATAATACCGGATGCATTTCTGCCATATTATTTCCCCAAGTCACAAAATAATCGGCATGATCGATATCTTCATAACAGCCCATAGGCTCGTCTGCTCCAAAAGATGATAAAAATCCAGTTACCGCACTAGCCATACATAAACGAGCATTACAATCTAAATTATTGGTACCTATAGCACCTTTCATAAATTTAGAAGCAATATAACCTTCAGGTATTGTAGATTGTCCAGAGGTATACATGGCAACAGCATCTTTTCCGTGCTGAGCAATGGTCTCTTTCATTTTATTAGCAACAATATCTAAAGCCTCGTTTAAAGGCGTTTGTACGTATTTGCCATTTTTTTTAACCAAGGCATGTGTAAGACGATCTTTAGATTGAATACACATGGTTTGGTGATAACCTTTTACACAAAGCAATCCTTTATTTACGGATGAATTTGGATCTCCTTTTACCGCAACAGCTTTGCCATTCTCGGTGCCAACCAATATACCGCAACCTACACCACAAAAACGGCAAGGTCCTTTTTTCCAATCTAGATTAGCACCTTCGGGAATGCCTGCTTCTTGCTCACTGGCAAATAAAATTCCTGGAAACATAGAGGCCGCAGCTGTCATGGCCGATAACATGGCTAACTTTTTAATAAAACTTCTTCTATTGGTTACAGAATTGTTCATAGACGTATTAATTTTGAGGTGAGTTAAAGCCAGAGACCAAAGACAATAGTTTTAGGCTAGGTATAGATTCAATTTTTTCTTTTAGAATTTCTTCTTCTTGTTCGTTGGGAGTTTCGGTAACTAAAGCCAAAAGTTCTTGGTTTTCTGCAGGAACAACTTCACATTGTTCGAGGCCAAGTAATGCGTGCAATAATTCTTCTTTTTGTCCGGAAAGCGGAAGCGCGAGGTAGCTCTTTATTGGCATATATATTGGTTTTAGTTATGAATATTTATGTTTCATCATCTAAGTATTGACAATTTAGCAAAATTTCAACTATATTTTGATAAAAAACATGACAAAAGTCAGTTATATTGAATATTTCTAAATAACTAAGTTGTAGTACGTTATTGTTTATTTAGACCAAAAAGAGGAGCGATAATTGTTGGAAAATAAGGGTTATCCTTAGAGGACGAATTAGGTCGTGAGTAAATGGTGAAATATCAACGGCATTCTAAAAGCTAAAGATGCTATTTTCAGAATTTATGAAAAGTATCATTTGTGCAAAAAAAATAAAGGGTCTTCTAAAAATTTGAGTTTTCGTCAATCAGAGCTCCTGTCTGCCGAGAGGTTTGACGATATAGATTCTCACATGTATGTTATCCATATGATGAGAATCTGAAATAAATTCAGAATAATGTATTTTAATACGTTTTAGGCAGCTGCTTTAGAAATGCTATATTCTCATCTAATCGAACTAATGATAATTTCGTTAATGTAAATAAATTGGACTTTAAACGCCAGGATTCCAGCCAAGGGCAATGGCCACTTGGTTTTGTTCTTTAATAATGGAACGCATCATATAGGGACGTTCTAAACCTACATTTTGAATGGAAGTTTCTACAGGTTGACCGTCTATCGTTACGGTTCCTGTGAAATTTTTTTAGGTTGATGCCCTAAACCATACCTGTTATCTTGAACGAGTAATAACATAAGCATTTTATCGGGACTAGGACTTGAGCAATAAATCCCTAACTCGTCCCACAAATAAACTTGGTTTTTCGATTGTTTAATAGATTCAATTCGATTGGCTTCTCCAAATATGCTTTTTAATGTTGTATAGGTTGTTGGGAAGCTAATTTCTGTATCGTTTATATAAACGGCATGTGTTAGGCATGCAATAGTTATGTCTTGATTTCTTTTTTTTCTTTTGCTCGGATCTCTAAAGTCAAATAGTCCCATGAAATTACGTGTTATTAATTAGCTTCGGGCGTATTTAGTTCAGATGAAATCATGAGTGCAGGTTCCCAAGCCGAAACGGCACCATCGTCGATACTTAAAACAAAGCTACTTCCGTTAGGGACTTCTGCAACATACGATTGAAATCCGAAAGTTTGCCCCGCATGTCCTAACGATAAGTCAAGCAAATCTATAACACCTAAGCCATATCGAATTCCCATAGCCATTTCGTTAAAATATTGCGTTTTTACCAATTTTATAGTTTCAGGGTTTTTAAAGAGTTTTCCATTATACCATGCATTAATAAAAATGTCCATATCATCTAAAGTAGAAATTATTTCTCCGGCAGCACCTGCTAATGAAGGTGGCATATGTACTAATTTTCCTTTATAATGTCCGTCCGGCATGTCTTTAGGGATGTAAACCGATCCGAAAGAGGTGTGTTTTAAATCTAAAGGTTCAATAATATGTTGCTTTATATAGCTTTGAAATGTTTCTCCCGAGTATTTTTCTATAATCATACCTAATAAAGTATAATTTACATTGCAGTAACTCATTTTACTTCCTGGTATAAAAGGCTCTTTAATTGGTTTTGCTTTCGATAAGTTGATGAGGTCTTCTGGAGTGAATTTCATATTTGGGTCGCCATGAATTTCAATTTCTCTTTCATCATCGCCGGTAGTAAAATAATCGGTAAAACCTGTTGTATGGTTTAATAGGTTTTTTACTGTAACAGAATCGATATAATCTTTTCCGTCGATCACTAATAAACCTTCGTATAAATTTTTATTTGGAAGGATATCGGTTAGGCGGTCTTCTAACGAAAATTTATCTGCTTCAACCAATTGTAAAATGGCGCTTGCCGTAAATAATTTTGTGCAGCTTCCAATTTCATAAGGCGTGCTAAAATTTGTTATAGGGGCGTTTGCTCTACCATCAAATCCCAAATAAGAAAACACATCCTCGCTAGTCTCTACTTTAGCCATAACACGACACGAATGTTCTTTAGCATATTTAATTAAAATGCTATCTAGTTTGGTGTGTAAGGAATCGGGCAGGGGCTTGCTAGCGTGTTCTTTAGTTACAACCTCTACATCTTTAGTTTTCGATTGCTCTTTACAAGCAGCAAACAGCGTTAAAAATGTAAAAAAGAAAAACAGATTTTTAATTGTTGTTGTTTTCATAGAAAAATTAATGGAGTTGATTCTAGGTTAAAAGTAAGAAATATAAAGTAAAGGGTGCCGAATTAATGTAATTAAGGTTTTTGAAATCGTGAGTGTCTTTGTTAAAATTATAAGAATTACCTAAGATATGGTGTTTTAAATTTGGTAATGTGGATACGAATTAGATAATATAAATTGAATTATAAAACAGCTATTTTGATTGTTTTTCAGGTAAGCTGTTAAAATTGACGATAAACTGTAATTATTTGAAAAGAATTAGACCAATTGTGTTTAGTAGCTGTATCTTTACAGGAATTTGCTAAGCCTGAAATCGTACGTTAGCGCTACTTGTTCCGATTAAAAATACAAGAGGAATATGTTGATAGCGTTAGCCCGTTTTTTATCTGTAAAACGATATTTGTAACGGATTTTAAAGCGATTTTATCCTTTAAAGATGAGTCTGATTTGGCCTAGAATAAAATTTTTTTAATATATAATTTATAATGAAGCATATCCTTTTTTCCTTATTATTTGTATTTAGTTTAAGTGCTTTTTCTCAAATCTTAGAACCCGTAAAATGGACCACTTCGGTAGAAAAAATATCCGATACCGAATACAACTTAATTTCTACAGCACATATCGATGCAGGTTGGCATTTATATTCGCAAACAGTACCCGATGGCGGACCCATTCCAACAACTTTTATTTACGATAATTCTGAAGAGAATTTCACGATAAACGGCAATACAAAAGAAGGAGAAGGACATACCGTTCAAGATCCGGTGTTTGAAATGGAAATTAAATTTTTTGAAGGTGAAGCGACATTTGTTCAAAACATAAACCTGTCGCAAGCCACGGCAACAATCAACGGTATTGTGGAGTTTATGGTCTGCGACGATACGCGATGTTTACCACCTACCGAAATAGATTTAGAGTTTCAGCTTGGCGATAAAAAAGCCTTAACAACCGAAACAAAATCGGAGGTCATTCCTGCAGCAACATTAGAGAAAAACATAGAAAAAACCGAGAAATCGGTCGCTAGCAAAGGACTTTGGTCTATCTTTTTTATTGCGTTTTTATCGGGCTTTGCAGCCTTGTTAACCCCTTGTGTGTTTCCTATGATTCCTATGACGGTGAGCTTTTTTACCAAACAAAGTAAAACTAAGGCTGCTGGTATAAAAAATGCTATTATTTACGGGATAAGCATTATTGTAATTTATGTGTTATTAGGGACAGCAGTCACCGGAATTTTTGGAGCGAGTGCCTTAAATGCCTTAGCAACCAATGTGTGGTTTAATGTTATTTTCTTTATTCTACTGGTGGTTTTTGCCTTTTCGTTCTTGGGTGCTTTCGAAATTGTTTTACCAAACTCATGGGCAAATAAAGTCGATTCTCAAGCCGATCGTGGCGGACTTGTAGGGATTTTCTTTATGGCCTTAGCATTGGCTATTGTGTCGTTCTCTTGTACCGGACCTATTGTAGGTACCTTATTAGTAGAATCAGCATCTAAAGGAGGAGCCGCTCCAATTATTGGAATGTTTGGTTTCTCGCTTGCCATAGCCTTGCCTTTTGCCTTATTCGCCGCTTTTCCAGGGTGGTTAAATTCATTACCAAAATCTGGAGGTTGGTTAAACACCGTAAAAGTGGTTTTAGGATTTTTAGAGTTGGCTTTAGCGTTTAAATTTTTAAGTCAGGCCGATTTAGTATTACAACTTCACATATTAGAGCGCGAGGTCTTTATCGCGATTTGGATTGCCATTTTTGGAGCTTTAGCTTTTTATTTATTCGGAAAAATTCAATTGCCACACGATTCGCCATTAACACATATTTCGGTAGGGCGATTAAGTTTAGGCCTAATCGTATTAAGTTTTACTATTTATATGATTCCAGGGCTTTGGGGAGCACCTTTAAATTTAATTAGTGCCTTTCCGCCGCCGTTAGAATACAGCGAATCTCCTTACGGTGTCGGATTCTCCAAGTTAGGATCGGGCGGTAGTGCATCGGCTCATGGCGATTTACCAGAAGGCGCCCATTTATTAGCACCACACGATATTATGGCCTTTAACGATTACGATACAGGATTAGCCTATGCTAAAAAAGTAGGAAAACCGGTGATGTTAGATTTTACAGGTTGGGCATGTGTAAACTGCCGAAAAATGGAACAAAATGTATGGCCAGATCCAGGTGTTTTAAATATTCTTAAAAACGATGTGGTATTAATCTCATTGTATGTAGACGATAAACGCGAATTAGAACCCGAAGAAGTTACAGAGTCGCAATTAAAACCAGGCAAGCAGTTAAAGTATATCGGGCAAAAATGGAGTGAATTACAAACCATAAAATATAAGTCTAACTCACAACCATTTTACGTGATCATCGATCATAACGAAGACAAGTTGGTAGAGCCTGTAGGCTATCTGCCAGATGTGCCAGACTATAAAGCTTGGTTAGAGGAAGGGGTGGAGAATTTTAAAGAAGAATAGGTAAACTCGACGTAAAACAGAGCTTATAAAAAAATCATCAGTACGTTTTAATGTGTACTGATGATTTTTTTTGTTTTTCAACTAGATCAAATTATTTTTTTGTTAGAGATCATAAGAGTTTTAAACAGCTTCATTTAATAATCGCAAGTATTTTATTAAGGTTTCCTCGCTGTCCTGATCTGTTTCGTTCTTGTATTGTTCCAGTAAATTATCGTGCTGATTAAGTAAAGTTTCAAAGTTCTCAGAAGTAATGGTTTTAACCTCATTTGTTTCCTTATCTATGGCATATAGGAATCTTAGTTTGGCCAGTTTAGCACCTTGTATGGCTCCGCCAATAGCACCAAGGGCATAGCCCGTTTTCATTTGCTTTTTTCGTTCACTTTGGTCCTGAGAAATACCACCTCTAAAAACTAAATATTTTCCGTCGGAAATTACATTAGCATACCAAGGCTGCACTTTATATGTAAAGCAATTGATGTATAGAGAATCGCCGGTAGAATGGGCTAAAACCTCTTTCTTTAATACTTTTTTCTGAAGGGATTTGTCTGGAGAAACTAATTTGTAATCATTTCCACCGTTCATAGCGATGTCACTCGACGTTCTTTTTTCAATTTTTAAATCATACTGTTGCGAAGGTGTTTTGTTTACAAGCTCGTCGAAACTCATATAAGTCCCTTTCGGAAAGTTGGTTTGTGAAAATATTTGATTTCCAAAAATCAAAGTCATCACTAAAATCAATGGTATTGTTTTCATCTTAAATTGATTAATTTTCTGTCAAATGTATATTATTTCTAATCTCAAATTTAAAATGGATTCTACTTTATTTTCAGTTGTTAAATAAGTAGGTTTTCAGACTTATTATAACACAAAAAACGGATTGGTTTTAGTGGCCAATCCGTTTTTTTATATTCAAAATAGCTATGAATATTATATGGTCATGGAAAATAATTTGGTGTCGGGTTTGTTTTTTAATAAACGTAAATCGAATGCCATACAAATGTTTCTAATAAACATGCGTCCTGCTTCTTTTACAATTAAATGATCGTCAAAAATATCGAGTACACCATCGGCTTCCATCTCTTTTAAGTGCGATAAAATTTCAGGAAGTTCTTGTAATTGCATTTCTGGAGCTTTCCAAGAAGTTTCAAGATTACACATAATATTTAAGATGTGTTTTCTAACAATAAGATCTTTTTCGGTTAATAAATGACCTTTGAAAATTGGAAGCTCATTAGCATTTAAACGAGCGTAATAGTCATCTATATTTTTTTCATTCTGAGCAAAACTGTACCAAGAATCGCTGATAGACGACACTCCTAGACCGAGCATAAGCTGAGTTTTTCCAGAGGTATAGCCCATAAAATTTCGGTGCAAAGCTTTGTTTTTCATGGCCATATACATGCTGTCTGTAGGTAATGCAAAGTGGTCCATGCCAATCTCTACATAGCCCGCATCAAAAAATAATTGCTTTCCTAATTCGTATAATGCGCGCTTTTCGTTGTCTTGTGGTAAATCTGAATCTTTAAAACCACGTTGTCCATTTCCCTTAATCCACGGCACATGGGCATAGCTGTAATAGGCGATGCGGTCTGGTTTTAATTCGACCGTCTTTTTAATAGTATCGCGTATGCTGTCTTCGGTTTGGAAAGGTAAACCGAATATTAAATCGTGACTTACAGAATCGTAACCAATAGCTCTAGAATCTTCGGTAACCCGTTTTACCACTTCAAAAGATTGCATACGGTGAATGGCCTTTTGTACTATAGGGTCGTAATCTTGAATGCCAAAACTATTACGTTTAAAGCCTAAATTATACAAAGCTTGAAGTTGTTCTTTTCGTGTGTAATTAGGATGACCTTCAAAGCTAAATTCGAAATCTTTAGCCCTGTTAGCAGTTTCAAAAATACCGTTTATTAACTTGGTTAAATTTTCTGAAGAAAAGAACGTTGGCGTTCCGCCGCCCAAATGAATTTCCTTTATGTTTGGTCTCTCTTCTAAGATGTCGCAATACATATTCCATTCTTTTAAAACCATTTCTACGTAAGGAACTTCAACACCATGTTGCTTTGTAATACGTTTGTTACAGGCGCAAAAGGTGCATAAACTTTCACAAAAAGGTAAATGTATGTATAGACTTATTCCTTCGGAAGTATTTGATTCTTTAAACGATTTTTTAATGGTTTTAATCCAATTTTCAAGACTAATCCCTTGCTCGTCCCAATAAGGTACGGTAGGGTAACTCGTATAGCGAGGTCCTGGAATGTTGTATTTCTGAATTAAATTATTCATACGATCTTAAATTTTTGACTTCAGAATTCATCATTTCTAAAGTCGGTATTTGGGATTGCAAAAATACGATTTATTTAACGGATGTTTTACTCTTTTTAAGAATTAACTGTAGCTTCTTTTAAAAACGGATAATCGGTATAACCTCGTGCTCCTAAACCTCCAAAAAGGGTGTGGTTATCGGATATTTCATTTAAAGAGGCATTGGTTTTTACACGTTCTGGGTAATCTGGATTGGTTAAAAAATGTCTCCCGAAACCTATTAAATCGACTAAATTTTCTTGTAATAAGGCATTTCCAATGTCGGGTGTTTTATTTCCAGTAGCAATTATAGTGTTCTTAAAGGTGGCTCTTAAATGAGTTCGGAAATCATCGGGAATAATGGGAGCATCATCCCAGTCGGCCTCACTTAAATGTAAATAAGCAATATCTAAATCGCTAAGTTTTTTCGCTGCTAGCATAATGGTGTCTAAAATTTCTGGATCGTCCATATCTTTAAATTTTATAAACGGAGCCAGACGCACACCAACCTTATCCTGCCCAATAGCATCGGTAATTGCTTGAGTAATTTCCATTAACAAACGTACTTGGTTTTCTTTGCTAGATCCATAATCATCTATACGTTTGTTGGCATTACTTCGTAAAAACTGATCGATTAAATAGCCGTTTCCACCATGAATTTCTACACCGTCAAATCCGGCTTCTATGGCATTTAAAGCGCCTTGTTTAAAATCGTTAATGGTGATGTCGATGTCCTCTTGGGTCATCGCTCTGGGAGTTTCTACAGGCACAAAGGTAGCATCGCCATTAGGAGCGCCATCAAAAATATAAACCGAAGTGTCTTTTGCTATTTTTGCTGAAGGAGCGATAGGTTGTAATCCGTTTACTTTAGAAGAGCTTATACGGCCTACATGCCAAAGCTGAAGAAATATTTTACTTCCTTTTTTGTGAACTTCGTTCGTGATTAATTTCCAGCCTTCTATTTGTTCTTGAGTGTAAATTCCGGGTGTGTTGGCATATCCTTTTCCTTGTAACGAAATTTGAGTTGCTTCAGTTATAATGATACCGGCCGATGCCCGTTGCCCATAATATCTTGCCATGAGTTTATTAGGAACATCTCCTGGTTGCGATGCTCTAGAACGCGTCATTGGTGCCATTAAAAATCTGTTTTTTAAAGCTAATCCGCTTAAGTTATAGGGGTTAAAAAGTGCTTGTGTTTTCATGATGATATAGGTTTGAACTAATTACAATACAAAGTTAGAGGAGGTTTAAATAAATTAATTGTAATAAAACACTATATATTTGTAATATCTAATTAAGTTGTAAATGAGACGATTATTTAGCAGGCAGGCATTAAATGTATTCCAAATCGAATTGGAAGAATGGCCACATGCTGTGCATACCCATAATTTTTACGAATTAATTTTAATTGTTGAAGGTCATGGTATTCATAATCTTAACGATGTTAGTTTTCCTTATAAAAAGGGCGATGTGTTTTTGTTAACCCCAGAAGATTGGCATGAGTTTAAAATTGAATCAAAAACTATTTTTACCTATTTAAAGTTTACCGAACAAATTCTAATTGAAAAGCATTTAGATTCTAAAAACAGTTGGAAACGCAACCTAGAATCGGAGTTGTTTAAACCCAATGTGATTCCAGAGAATATTATTAAAGGTAAAAAAGATAAGCAAATGATTTGGAGCTTATTGGATATGTTGCTTACAGAGTTTCACGATTACGATCGGTTTAGCAGAGAAGTGGTTTTAGAGTTATTTGGAGCGGTTTTGTTTATAATTGTTCGAAATTTGAGTAAAAAAGGTGAAAATGTTTCTAAAGTTGAGCATATTGAAAAACAAAAAGTATCCGAAATGTTATCCTATATTCGTCAGCATTTAAACGATAAAGAAGCCATTTCATTACAAGCCATCGCTAACAAATTTTTAATGTCTCCAAATTATGTAAGTGTATATTTAAAGAAACATACGGGGATTGGATTACAGCAAATGATTATTGAAACCCGTTTAAAAACAGCAGAGCGTTTACTTAATCAAAGCACATTAACCATTTCTGAAATATCGAATACATTAGGATTTAATGATGCGAGCCATATGAATAAGATGTTTAAAAAGTATCGGAATAAAACCCCAAAAGCATATAGAAATACCTAATACAGAAGGCTTAAAAGCAAGAATATAAACCGTATGCTTTTACGTATTTTTAGTAACTCTTCTTAAAATGATGCTTTGCGCAGAAAAATAAGCGTATTTTTGCGGTTATATTATAAATGACATAAAAATTAAGTGTCATTTTCTTCAATTCAAATATATGTCATTTAATTCACTAGGCTTATCTGATGCCTTATTGAAAGCAATCAATAAAAAAGGATACAACACGCCATCACCAATTCAAGCAAAAGCAATCCCACCCATTTTAGAAGGGAAAGATGTTTTGGCATCGGCGCAAACAGGTACCGGTAAAACCGCGGGTTTTACACTACCATTACTTCAAATTTTAACAGAAGGAACCACAAAAAGACAGCGTCCAGTACGCGCTTTAATATTAACGCCAACTCGAGAATTGGCGGCTCAAATTTTTGAAAACGTTAAAGAATATAGCGAATTTATAGATATCAGATCGGCAGTTATTTTTGGAGGTGTTAATCAGCGTCCTCAAGAAGCCCAAATTAGACGAGGTGTCGATGTGTTGGTAGCAACACCAGGCCGATTATTAGATTTGTGTAGCCAAAACATATTGTCTTTATCGAGTGTAGAGATTTTTGTGTTAGACGAAGCAGACCGTATGTTAGACATGGGATTTCTTCGCGATATAGAACGTGTTATAAAGTTAATTCCGAAGAAACGTCAGAATTTAATGTTCTCGGCAACCTTTTCAAAAGATATTAAAAAGTTAGCGAACGGCATCTTATCTCATCCAGTTTCTGTTGAGGCGACTCCAGAAAACACAACGGTTGAGGTTATTCAGCAAAAAGTGTATCGGGTTGCTAAAGCCAAGAAAACCGGATTAATTATTAAATTAATATCGGAAGGTAATTGGCAACAGGTTTTGGTGTTTACACGTACAAAACACGGTGCGAACAACTTAACCAAAAAAATGATTTCTGCAGGTATTACTGCAGCAGCCATTCATGGCAATAAAAGTCAAGGTGCGCGTACAAAAGCCTTAAGTGGGTTTAAAGATGGAAGTATACGGGTTATGGTTGCTACAGATATTGCAGCTCGTGGTTTAGATATTCCATTGTTGCCACATGTTATAAACTTCGAAATTCCGAATATTTCTGAAGATTATGTACACCGTATAGGTAGAACCGGGAGAGCTGGAGCTAGTGGGGAAGCCATTTCATTAGTAAGTGCAGACGAAACCACGTTTTTAAGAGATATTCAAAAACTAATTGGATTACAAATTCCAGTTGAAATTGTAGAAGGTTTCGAACCAGATCCTAACGCCTCTACCGAGCCTATTAAACAAGGCGGCGGCGGTTCTAGAAATAGAAACTCTAGACCAGGCGGTGGTAGTAAAGGCAATAAAAAAAGCTCAACTAAAGGAGGAGCATCTAGTTCTAGTAGAAGTAGATCGCGAGATAGAAGAAAATAAGTGCGTATGGATAGTCAGCCAAATAATCCGTTACATGGCGTAAAATTAGAACAGATTTTAGTAGCGTTAGAAGCGCATTACGGTTGGGAATATATGGGGTATAACATTAATATTCGTTGTTTTAACGATAACCCGTCTATTAAATCGAGTTTAAAGTTTTTACGACGCACGCCGTGGGCAAGGACTAAAGTTGAACAGATGTATTTAAATATGATTTCTAAAAAATAAACAGATGAATTGTAAGATATTCTATTTTAGATAGTTATCTTTATAAGAAATCAAACCATTTTAATACCATTAAAATCATGAAAAAATTAGTTCTAGTTCTATTAGTAGCTTTGTGTTTTACAACGTTTTATAGTTGTCATTCATCAAAATCATCAGTGCCAACAACTGCCGTGTCAGATATGAGTGCCGATCAGATGAAGTCTTATTTTATGAGTAATCCAGATGTTCAAAACAAAGTAAAAGACGCTTTGGTCGATGAGAATTCGCCGCTGAGAAAACAAGCTACCGAGTATTTAAAAACAAATCCGGATACTCAGGCGAAAGTAACAGATTTTATTGCTAAAAACCCGGATGCAAAGGGAAATTTAATGAAGTATGTTATGGATAATCCTGAATTAACCAATAAACTTATGAATTGGATTTCTAACAATCCGAAAGTATTAAAACAAGCTATGAGTTTAATAGGAATGTAATTTTTCTTACATAATATTTTAAAGCAGTTAAGTTGTACTTGGCTGCTTTTTTTTGTTTAAAACCATACTAGAATGCAAGTATTCTGCAACTAAACGCGGATTTAATAAAGCAAGGTTGTAACTTTGCAAACACTTAAACGTAGTAAGACATGAATCATAAAGCCGGTTTTGTAAATATTATAGGAAATCCAAATGTTGGAAAATCTACATTAATGAATGCTTTTGTGGGTGAAAAATTATCGATCATAACCTCTAAGGCACAAACTACGCGTCACCGTATTTTAGGTATTGTGAATGGCGACGATTTTCAGGTGATCCTCTCTGATACTCCTGGAATTATTAAACCCGCTTACGAGCTACAATCGTCTATGATGGATTTTGTAAAATCTGCCTTCGAAGATGCCGATGTCTTGGTTTATATGGTTGAAATTGGTGAAACAGAACTTAAAGATGAAGCCTTTTTTAACAAGATTACTACGGCTAAAATCCCTGTATTATTGCTGTTAAATAAAATAGATAAATCCGACCAAGAGCAGTTAGAAGCTCAAGTTGGCTTGTGGAGTAGAAAAGTGCCTAATGCCGAAATTTTTCCAATTTCTGCTTTAGAAGGTTTTAATGTGTCTGAAGTATTCAATCGTATCATTGAATTGCTTCCAGATTCACCACCATTTTATCCAAAAGATCAGTTAACCGATAAACCAGAGCGATTTTTTATAAATGAAACCATTCGTGAAAAAATATTAATGCATTACAAGAAAGAAATTCCGTATGCGGTAGAGGTTGATACCGAGGAGTTTTTTGAAGAAGAGCAAATTATTCGTGTTCGTTCTGTAATTATGGTCGAGCGAGAAACCCAAAAGGGAATTATTATTGGTCATAAAGGAGCTGCTTTAAAACGTGTAGGCGTAGAGGCGAGAAAAGATTTAGAAAAATTCTTTGGAAAGCAAATTCATCTAGAATTATACGTAAAAGTGAATAAAAATTGGCGTTCCAATTCGCAGCAATTGCGTCGTTTCGGGTATAATCAGAAATAAAATGTTATAAATTAAGAGCGCTTTTCATAAATTGTTGTAGAGCTATCATATCTTTTTTTCCTTTATAACGCCCAGCTCGTCCAATAAAATACAAGGCAAACCAAAGTACAACCATGGCTATACAAACACCTATTTGTATGCCGTATGAGGTCTCTAATGCCCAATTGGAATAGGCCCAAATCCCGAAGCCGGTAAAAAGCATGGCCACGATAAAATGGAGAAACATAAAGAGCGTCCATACTGTTGGGTTTGGTCCGAAAAGCCCGTGTAGCCTGCAAGATCCATCTTCTTTTTCGTTAACTTCAAGATGTAATTGTGGCGACCAGAAGTGCTGTTTATGCTTCGGAATCCGAATAAAAACATGATCGTCTATACGCGACACTATAAACTCGTTCTGTGTATTTTTAAGGGCTTCAAAAACCGATAAAACCTCCTCGTTATGTTGGGGTAAGTCTATGTTAAATCTCGGGCGAAGAATAATGTCGTTATCTAATATCATCTTTTTTATCAACTTTAAAGAATGCGTTAAAATACAGTTTTTTCTTAAACATCTAAACACTACCTTTGCAGACAATTAAAAGTGTATGAGTAATATAGTAGCCATAGTAGGAAGACCAAATGTTGGAAAGTCAACATTTTTCAATCGTTTAATACAACGAAGAGAAGCCATTGTAGATGCAGTTAGTGGGGTTACTCGCGATAGACATTACGGAAAGAGCGACTGGAACGGAAAAGAATTTTCTTTAATCGATACCGGCGGATATGTAAAAGGAAGCGATGATGTTTTTGAAGCAGAGATCGATAAACAAGTAGTTTTAGCCATAGAAGAAGCCGATGCCATTATTTTTATGGTCGATGTAGAATCTGGGGTTACCGGCATGGATGAAGACGTAGCGAAGTTATTAAGAAAAGTAACGAAGCCAGTTTTCTTGGTGGTAAATAAAGTAGATAACGGAAAACGTGCCGAGGATGCTGTAGAGTTTTACTCTTTAGGTCTGGGCGAATATTATACGGTAGCAAGTATAAATGGTAGTGGAACGGGAGATTTATTAGATGCCTTAGTTGAAGCTTTGCCAGAAAAAGAGGAGGAAGAAGATGAAGAAGCTTTACCTCGTTTTGCGGTTGTTGGCCGTCCAAATGCAGGGAAGTCATCATTTATTAACGCTTTAATAGGTGAAGAGCGCTATATAGTTACAGATATTGCAGGTACAACACGAGATTCTATAGATACGAGGTATAACCGTTTTGGATTTGAATTTAACTTGGTAGATACGGCTGGAATCCGTAGAAAATCTAAAGTTAAGGAAGATTTAGAATTTTACTCTGTAATGCGTAGTGTACGTGCCATAGAGCATAGCGATGTTTGTATAATAGTGTTAGATGCCACAAGAGGTTTCGACGGACAGGTACAAAATATTTTTTGGTTAGCAGAACGCAATAGAAAAGGTATAGTTGTGCTTGTAAATAAATGGGATTTGATAGAAAAAGAAACCAATTCTGCTAAAGAATACGAAAGACAAATTCGTCGCGAAATGGAACCTTTTACCGATGTGCCTATTGTATTTATTTCGGTATTAAATAAACAACGTATTTTTAAAGCTATAGAAACAGCTGTTGAGGTTTACAAAAACAGAAGCAAAAAAATTAAAACTAGTGTTTTAAACGAAGTGATGTTGCCTATTATAGAAAATTATCCACCACCGGCGTATAAGGCAAAATATGTAAAAATTAAGTTTATTACGCAGTTACCAACACCACAGCCGCAATTTGCATTTTTCTGTAATTTGCCTCAGTATGTAAAAGAATCTTATAAACGATTTTTAGAAAATAAATTACGTGAACATTTCGATTTTAACGGTGTTCCTGTAAGCGTATATATGCGAAAGAAATAGTGTAAATATTACATAATTCAAATTAATAACCTCGATTTTTTGTTAAGTCGGGGTTTATTTTTTTGTTTCATTAAACTTTTTATAGTTTTGGCAGTCTAAGAGACAAGTGGTTTTTTTCTTGAGAAATTTTTAATTTTTTAGTCTTCACTTTTAATTAATAAGATACCGAAAACTTAGTTTGCAATGAGATATTTCTTTACGTTGTTATTTGTACTTACTTCAATATATGTACAAGCACAATCTAAACATTTTCAAATTTCAGGAACCTTAATGGCTTCCGATGTGAATGAACCCCTAGAGGCGGCAACCGTATATTTGCAACGTATTCAGGATAGTACGTTAGTCGCGTATGGCATTACAGATGCTAAGGGAAATTTTGAAATAGAGGGAAAAACAGCAGACCCTCAGCTTAATATATTTATGTCTTATTTAGGCTATAAAACCTATGCTAAAGTTATCGAAATTGCTTCCGATCCTATCCACTTACAAACCATGCGACTAGAAACGGAAGACAATACTTTACAAGAAGTTATTATTAAAGCGGCGGCTCCAATTACGTTTAAAAAAGATACTTTGGAATACAATGTCAAATCGTTTAAAACTAAAAAGGATGCCAATGTAGAGGATGTTTTAAAAGTACTTCCGGGAGTTGAGATTGATGAAGATGGTATAATTACAGTAAACGGAGTGGAAGTTGATAATGTATTGGTTAACGGAAAATCTTTTTTTGGAGACGACCCAAGTATTGCAACAAAAAATCTAACCAAAGATATCATAAAGAAAATTCAGATTGTAGATACCAAAACTAAAGCGCAAGCTTTTGCTGGCGAAACTGGCGATCAAGAAAATAAAACCATAAACCTAACTATAGAAGAGGATAAAAACAAAGGGCATTTTGGCCGAGTTTCCGCAGCTGGAGGTACCGATAATAGGTATGAAACCTCTGGTATTTATAATCGATTTAACGATACTAAACGTGTAAGCGTCCTAGCCGGAACCAATAACATTAATGCGCCAGGGTTTAGCAATGCCGAGTTAAACGATACTTTTGGAGGTCGTGGTAGTAGAGACTATGGAAGTGGCAGTGGTAACGGGATAATCACCTCTAAAAATGTGGGTGCTAATTATACGAGTTCGCCTTCAAAGCATAAAGAATTTAATGCCGACTATTTTTACGCACGAAGTGATTCAGATCAAGAAAACAAAACCGATAAAGAAATCTTTCTTCCAGACTCTAAATATTACACGTCGTCGGTGTCTACAAATTTAAAAACCAATCAGAGTCACAAGGCGAATATCTATTATGAAACCGATTTAGACTCTACTTTGTTGCTTACTATTAGGCCACGTTTTCAAGCAAATGAAAGCGAAAGTAGATATTTAAGCGACGAGAAATCGTTTAATGAAGAGAAAGTATTAAGCAATCAATCTATTAGTCAGATAAACAGCAATTCTGAATCGCAACAATTTTCTACAGATTTGGGCGCTACCAAGCGTATAGGTAAAAAAGGAAGTTATGTGCGATTTAATTTAGGTGCTAATGTATCAAATAGTGATTCTGACAAGTATTTAAAGTCTCAGACCAATTATTTTGGAGATTCTCCAAGTGATGAGGTTAGAAATCAACATGAAGATGGGAAACAATCTGGGCAGGAAATAAGTTCTTCTCTGCGGTTTCGATTACCGCTTATAGAAAATAAGTTGACTTTAGATTTGGAATACGATTACCAGTCTAATTTGTCTAAAAGTAAGTTGTTTACTTATGATTTTGATGACTCTACAAATGAATATTCCGATTTTAATTTTGATCAAAGTACAGATTTTGAAAACGAAAACATAGTAGCTACCCCAGAAGTAGAATTGCGATATCGCGGCGATAAATGGTATTTTAGAACAGAAGTAGGCTACGATTTTATCGAATTGTCTTCTAAAGATGCCTTAAGGCCAGAACTTAACTTTAGTCAAGATTTTACTCAAATAAAATTAGGAACGACGCTTGGTTACCGTGTGCGTTCTAAAATGGAAATGCGCTTACAATACCGTTTAAGAAATCAGGCACCAAGTATTTCTCAATTACAACCCTATGTTGACATTAGTAATCCGTTACATATTGTTATGGGTAATCCAGCCTTAGAAATGACGCAAAACCATCGTATACATGCGCGTTACAACAGTACGAATTATAATAAAGGGTTTGGTTTTTTTGGTTTTGTAAATTTAAATGTATTAGATAATAACGTGGTGCAAAAATCTGTAATCGATGAAGATTATGTAAAAACCACCACCTATGTAAATGTAGATGGTAGCTATAATTTAAGCATGATGATGAATGCTTCTAAAAAGGTGAAATTAGATTCTATTTCTAATATTAAATTTATAGTGGGGTTACGTCCGTCGTTAAATAGAAGTGTCAATTTTAATAACGATGTGCAGTATACCAATACCGTAAGAGCATTAGGGCCAACAGTGGGTGCGGTATACGAGATATCTGATATTGTTGAGGTAGAAACTTATTATTCTGCGCAGTTTTCTAGAGCTAATTACAGTATAGATAGTTTTGACGATAATGCGTTTACTATTCATAATTTGCGAATAAATACAGCAACATATCTACCCAAAGGTCTTGAGTGGCGAAATAATATCAATTTTAATTACAACTCCAATATTTCCGATGGTTTTCAAAAGAGTGCTTGGTTTTGGAATAGTACCTTGTCGTATTCAGTGTTAAATGACACCGGTTATGTAACGCTAAAGGCTTACGATTTGTTAAATCAGAACACAAATGCGCGTCGTATTGTAAATCAAGATTATATTCAGGATAGCGAGAGTAATGTCTTGCAACAATATTTCCTGTTGGGCTTTAGTTGGAAATTTAATAGTCTTGGTGCCAAAAGCTAGTATTATGCTAAGGGCATAGCCATTTCGGTATTAGCATTCTTATCAATTACAATTCGTGTTCTTGGTAGACTATCTGGATAATTTTTCTGAATAAACGCAATCATCTTTTCGCGAATAAGCACCCTTAAATCCCAGGCTATAGGCGAGTTTTTTGCACTTACAAGTATTCTTATTTCTACGGTAGTTTCAGTACAATCGGTTACCTGTAACACATTAACTTTTTTGTCCCATAAATCTGTAGCATTCAAGAGGCGAGTTAATTCGTTTCTTAAGTCATCAAACGGAATAGAATAATCGGTATACAGAAATATGGTTCCCATAATATCGGCGTTGTTTCGTGTCCAGTTTTGAAATGGTTTTTCAAGGAAATAGGAGGAAGGTAACACCAATCGTCTTTTGTCCCAAAGACGGACTACGACATAGGTTAAATTAATTTCTTCTATCCATCCCCATTCATTTTCAACAACTACAGCATCATCTATTCTAAAGGGCTGCGTTATGGCTATTTGAATTCCCGCTAGCAGGGCGCCAACTACTTTTTGAGCGGATAACCCCAATATAATACCCGCAACTCCGGCAGATGCAAAAAGGCCGACTCCAATTTTTCTGATACCTTCAAACGACAACAAAATCATTCCGATAGCCAAAATAATTATAATGAAAATGATGACCTTTTCTAGAATATTAAATTGGGTATAAATTTTCCGAGAATGCAAATTATCTTCTTTAGTAATATCGTAACGCTTCAAAAAATTGGTCTTCAATTTATGTAGTAGTACTATACTTAAATACGCAGAAGCTGCGATAAGCAGGTTTTGTTGTTGCGATGCTAAGATGGAAAAATCGATACTTGTGGTTCGCGTTAAGAATTTACTTAAGGGGTCTATGCTTAGTACAAATAGAATAATAGCAATGCTTATTATTAAGGGCAGATGTTTTTTCATAGGCAAAGATTTTACAAGGTAGGAGGTGTAAACCTAGCTTAGATTTAACTATGAAAAACAGCGTGTTACATCGACTATAAAGAGGATGAGCAAAGAAAAAACATAGCTTTTTATTTTAAAGTTAACCAAAAAAAGATGAACTATACAAGCATAAAGCCATGAACTGATTAGAAATCAGATTAATAAAAAAATAACTATGAAAAATTGAAAATATGATAATGCATTTACCAGCTTCCACCGGCACCACCCCCACTGAAGCCACCGCCACCGAAGCCACCACCAAAACCTCCGCCACCGCCGAAGCCACCTCCACCGAAGCCGCCTCCGCCAGATCCAAAGCCACCGCCATAGGTTCCGCGGCCCATATTACTTAAAATAATGGCATCGAGAATACTTGTTGGTCTGCGGTTACTGCCGCTGCCACCGCCTCCGCCACCGCGTTTGTTTCTAGAAATGGCAATCATGAGAATAACAAACATGATAAACATAAAGATTAGTTCGGGTGGAAAACCTTCTGGTTCTGCATTTTGTCTGCTGCCTTGATATTCACCCATTAAGAGTTGAAAAATAGCATCGGTTCCTTTGTCTAAACCTTGGTAGAAATTACCGTTTATAAATTCTGGAATTATAACATTACGTGTCATTTCTCCTACAATTCCGGCAGTAAGTTTGTGTTCTACACCATAACCTGGGGAGATATGGATTTTACGGTCGTCTTTCGCTAACAATACAAAAACACCATTGTCTTCTTTGGCTTGACCAATACCCCATTCTTGTGCCCATTTAGGGGTTAATAGGCCAATATTTTCTCCTTTAGTAGTAGAAATAATGGCAATTACAATTTGGGTAGATGTAGTGTCTGAATATTTTACAAGCTTGTTTTCTAAGGCGCTTTTTTCTGAAGGAGTTAATAAGTTTATATAATCGTAAACACTGGTTTGAAAATCTGGTTTAGCAGGAATGTCGAATTGTGCTGTAACGATTTGTGATATACAAAACGCAATACAGCAACAAGTAATTAGCCAAGTGTTTTTAATTTTTTGCAAGATTATCCTTTTGAAATGTCGTTAGGTAATTCGTTAATGTCTGAGGCGTCCCAAGGGAAATTCGCTTGAAGTTCTTTCCCTGCTCTTAAAACACCTTCAACAAGGCCGTCTTTAAATTTACCTTGTTTAAAATATGATTGAATAACATCTTTGGTCGTGTCCCAGAAATCTGCCTCTACAACGTCGTTAATACCTTTATCGCCATAAATAACAAAGGTTTTGTCTTCTACAGCAACATAAATTAAAACCCCATTTTGGAGTTTGGTATTATCCATTTTTAAAACATGAAAAACTTCCATAGCCCGTTCGTAAACGTCTATGGAAGCTGTTTTTTCAATATGGATACGGATCTCGCCAGAGGTGTGACTCTCGGCCACACGAATAGCTTCAACGATCTCGTCTTCTTCGTCTTTAGTAAGAAATCTTTCTACTTTAGAGTCCATTATTTGTTATTGAAATCGAAATCAACATCTACAGGTCGTTCTGCACCAGCTTCAGCATCGAAGTATGGTTTAGATTCAAAATGTAACAGTCCTGCTAATAGTGAGTTCGGGAATGTTTTAATATGATTATTGTATGGTTTTATCGCTTCATTATAACGTACACGTGCGGTTTGAATGGTATTTTCGGTGCTTGTTAATTCGTCTTGTAATTTTAAGAAATTCTGATTGGCTTTTAATTCAGGATAACGTTCTACAGATACTAATAATTTAGATAACGAACTACTTAATCCGCCTTGTACTTCATTAAATTGCTTTAATTGTTCTGGTGTAATATTAGAAGGATCTATAGTGGTTGAGGTTGCTTTTGCACGAGCTTCTATAACTTCGTTAAGTGTTGTTCTCTCGAAATCTGCAGCACCTTTAACGGTATTTACAAGGTTTCCAATAAGATCGTTTCTACGTTGGTAAGAGGTTTGTACATTACCCCATGCTTCACTTACATTTTCGTTTAATTTAACTGCTGTGTTGTTAAAGCCAACACCCCATTTGTAAAGTCCAAATGCAATTACCGCAAGGATAATTACAGGAATTAACCATTTTTTCATGATTGTTAGTTTTTAAAGTTGATTTTTAATTCTGATGAGTTGATTTTTTATGTCTTCTAACTTATCGATAATATCAAAGTTAGTTAAAGTTTTCTTTTTTTCTTCTTTTAAATGTGTTTTTGCGCCATCAAGCGTAAATCCTCGTTCTTTTACAAGATGAAAGATTAATTTTAAGTTTTTTATGTCTTCGGGCGTAAATTTTCGGTTGCCTTTAGCATTCTTTTTGGGTTTAAGCACATCGAATTCTTTTTCCCAAAAACGGATTAAAGACGCATTAACATCGAAAGCTTTGGCGACTTCGCCAATTCCATAGTATCGTTTTTCGGGTAAATCTATATGCATTAATCTAATGATTGATTTTCTAATGATGCTTTTTCTAATAAACGGCTATATTCTTCTGGTGTTAAACTGCCGTAATAGAAATTTGTTGGGTTAATACGCTCGTCGTCTTTAAAAATTTCATAATGTAAATGTGGCGCTTCAGATCTACCAGTACTTCCTACAAATCCAATAAGATCTCCACGTTCTACTTTCTGGTTTTTCTTAACATTGTACTTGTAAAGATGCGCATATAAACTTACATAACCATAACCATGGTCTATTCTAATATGATTTCCGTAACCGGTGGAATGATTGTCGGCACGAATTACTACGCCATCTCCAGTAGCATACACGGGGGTTCCACGCGGTGCCGTAAAATCCATACCATAATGAAATTTCCTCGCTTTGGTAAAGGGATCTGTTCGGTATCCGTAACCAGAAGCTATACGCGTTAAATCTACATTATTTACGGGTTGTATTGCTGGAATTGCAGCTAATAATTTTTCTTTGTCTTCGGCTAATTTTGCAATTTCATCTAGAGATTTAGATTGCACTACAATTTGTTTTTGAAGAATGTCTAACTTTTTATTGCTTTCTATTATAAGTTTAGAATTGTCGTAGCCTTCTAAATCTTTATATCTGTTTATACCTCCAAAACCAGCTTTACGTTGCTCTTCCGGAATAGGGTTGGCTTCAAAATAAATGCGATATATGTTGTTGTCTCTATCTTCAATACTGGCTAAAACTTCAGATGCTTCATCCATCTTTTTATTCAGCATATCAAATTGTATCTGAGTGTTTTGTAACTCGCGTTTTAGGGCTTTCTCTTTAGGCGATTCAACAAAATGGCTAGTAATAAAAATAGTTAAAAACCCAAATAAGGCCGCTGCAGTAATAAATGCTAATATAAACTTAAACGTATTACGTTTTTTACGCTCTATTTTACGATAGGAAAGCGTCTCAGGATCATAATAATATTTTACCTTACTCATTATCTAATTTATACTATTTTTGCAATTAAATTGATGCAATTTGCTGTTAAATCAAAGGGATTCTGGCAAACCTACAAAAATATTCGAACTACAAATTTAAAAAACAAATGACAATATTTTACGTCTAGCCTTAAGCAAACCTTAATTTAACAATATATTTGCACTTAATAATCGAAAAAATGACTTCCTAAAAGTAGTCAATTTAATAACAGTTTGTTACGTATAATATGAAATCTCAAGACATTCGCGCTAAGTATTTAGAATTTTTTAAAAGTAAAGGACATACCATTGTGCCGTCTGCACCTTTGGTATTAAAAAACGATCCCACCTTAATGTTTGTAAATTCTGGAATGGCACCGTTTAAAGAGTACTTTTTAGGACAAGCGAAGCCCATAAGTAATCGTATAGCAGATTCGCAAAAATGCTTACGTGTTTCGGGTAAACATAACGATTTGGAAGAAGTAGGGTACGATACGTATCACCACACTTTATTTGAAATGTTGGGGAATTGGAGTTTTGGAGACTATTTTAAAAAGGAAGCCATTGCATGGTGTTGGGAGTTATTAACCGATGTTTATGGTATAGATAACGATATATTATATGTTACGGTTTTTGAAGGCGATAAGGAAGATGGCACACCTATGGATCAAGAAGCATACGATTTTTGGAAAGAAATTGTAGACGAAGATCGTATCCTTTTAGGGAATAAAAAAGATAACTTTTGGGAAATGGGCGATCAAGGTCCGTGTGGACCATGTAGCGAAATACATGTTGATATTCGTTCGGCAGAGGAGAAAGCTAAAATTGATGGAAAATCTTTAGTGAATGCCGATCATCCTCAAGTTGTAGAAATCTGGAACTTAGTATTTATGCAATACAATCGTAAAGCCAACGGAAGCTTAGAAACACTTCCTAATAAACATATCGATACCGGTATGGGCTTCGAACGTTTATGTATGGTATTGCAGGGCGTTCAATCTAATTACGATACCGATGTGTTTACGCCAATTATTAGAGAGATTGAAATAATTTCTAAAGCTAAATACGGGAAAGACGAAAAAGCCGATGTTGCCATTCGTGTTATCTCAGACCATGTGCGTGCGGTAGCTTTCTCTATTGCCGATGGTCAATTACCTAGTAATACGGGGGCGGGTTACGTAATACGTCGTATTTTACGTCGCGCCGTACGATACAGTTTCACATTTTTAGACGAGAAGGAACCATTTATTTATAGATTGGTGAATGTTTTAAGTGAAAAAATGGGAGCTGCTTTCCCTGAATTAAAAGTTCAAAAACAATTAATTCAGAATGTAATTAAAGAAGAAGAAGCTTCATTTTTAAGAACTTTAGAGCAAGGTTTGGTGCTCTTAAACGGTATTATTGAAGGTGCTTCATCTAAAACAATTTCTGGAGAAAAAGCATTCGAATTATACGATACTTACGGATTTCCTATCGATTTAACCTCTTTAATTCTTCGCGAAAAAGGATTAGCCTTAGATGAAGCTGGTTTTCATGCCGAAATGGAAAAACAAAAAAACAGATCGCGTTCTGCTAGCGAAATGTCTACAGACGATTGGACGGTTTTGATAGAAGATGATGTTCAAGAATTTGTAGGGTACGATACTTTAGAGGCGCCTGTTAATATAACACGATACAGAAAAGTAGTTTCTAAAAAAGAGGGAACGATGTATCAACTCGTGTTTAACTTAACACCGTTTTATCCAGAAGGTGGAGGTCAGGTTGGAGATAAAGGTTACATTGAATCTCCAAACGGAGATGTCACTTATATTCTAGATACTAAAAAGGAAAATAATGTTGTTATTCACTTAGTAAAAGAGCTTCCGGATGATATTAATGTGGTGCTTCAAGCTACAGTAGATGCAAAACAGCGTTACCGTACCGCTTGCAACCACACGGCAACCCACTTATTACACCAGGCTTTACGCGAAATATTAGGAGAGCATGTCGAGCAAAAAGGATCTGCTGTACATTCTAAGCATTTAAGATTCGATTTTTCTCACTTTTCTAAAGTAACGAACGATCAATTACAGGATATAGAAAGTTTTGTGAATGCGCGTATCGAAGGTAAACTTCCGTTGCAAGAACAGCGTAACATTCCAATGCAGAAGGCGATAGATGAAGGAGCGATGGCCTTATTTGGTGAAAAATATGGAGATACCGTTCGTGCCATTCGTTTCGGAAAATCGATAGAACTTTGTGGTGGTACACATGTACAGAATACCGCAGATATTTGGCATTTTAAAATTATTTCTGAAAGTGCTGTGGCCTCAGGAATTCGTAGAATTGAAGCCATTACTAATGATGCGGTTAAGAGTTTTTATACCGAAAACAGTAAGATTTACTTTGAAATGAAGGATTTGCTAAATAATGCGCAAGAGCCCATTAAAGCTCTGCAGAATTTACAAGACGAAAATTCAAGTTTAAAAAAGCAAGTTGAGCAATTATTGAAAGAGAAGGCTAAAAATATTAAAGGCTTGCTTAAAGAGGAAGTAGAAACTATAGGTGGTATACAGTTTTTAGCAAAACAATTAGATTTAGATGCGGCAGGAATAAAAGATTTAGCATTCGAGTTAGGCGATCAGTTAGGAAATGCATTTTTAGTTTTCGGTACCGAACAAAACGGAAAAGCTTTATTGTCTTGTTATATCTCTAAAGGATTAGTGGCTAGCCATAATTTAAATGCCGGCCAAGTGGTTCGCGAACTTGGGAAGTTTATTCAAGGAGGCGGTGGCGGACAGCCATTTTTTGCAACTGCTGGAGGTAAAAATCCAGAAGGTATTGCAGAGGCCTTACAGGCTGCAAAACAATATGTTGCCAAATAGGAATTATATATGAAATTTTTAACCGAGATCCCAATACAACAACAAAGCGAAAATCTTATAGATTATCAATCAGAAGTGTTGTTATTGGGATCTTGTTTTGTAGAAAATATTGGCAAAAAATTAGACTACTTTAAATTTAAAAATCTTCAGAATCCCTTTGGGGTATTATTTCAACCCAAAGCCATCGAAAATTTAATAGATAAAGCTGTCCATAATCATACGTATACCGAGGCCGATTTATTTTATTTCAACGACATTTGGCAATGTTACGAAGCGCATTCTAAATTAAGCGCCCTATCTAAGGAAGCTGTCCTAACTAGATTGAACTCTTCCTTAAATCAAACTAAACAGTTTTTGCAAACGGCAACTCATGTTGTAATTACTTTAGGCACCGCCTGGATATATAAACATGAAGCGACACATACTATCGTTGCAAACTGTCATAAAGTTCCTCAAAAATCATTTAAAAAAGAACTGTTAAGTGTAGCAGACATTCGTGATTCTTTAAATCATATTTTAGGTTTAATCGCTTCGGTGAATCCTAACGTTACTGTGCTGTTTACCGTGTCTCCAATTCGACATACTAAAGACGGATTTGTTGAAAATACACGCAGCAAAGCACACTTAATTTCGGCTATTCATCAAGTTCTTGAGACTAAAAAAGGAAATACATTTTATTTCCCATCTTATGAAATTATGATGGACGAGCTTCGTGATTATAGGTTTTATACTGCCGATTTAGTGCATCCTAACCAAATGGCTATCGATTATATTTGGGAGAAATTTCAAACGGCTTGGCTTGCTCCAACGACTAGTCCTATAATGAAGGAAATTCATGGTGTTCAATCAGGTTTACAGCATAAACCGTTTAATGAATCATCGGAACAACATCAAAAATTTCTTCAAAATTTAGAACAGCGCATACATACAATTCAAAAGAAATTAGATAGAAATTTGTTTAATATGTAAGAATTTATTGTGATTAATGAGGATGTTTTGCGATATGGCTAATTTTTGTGTTAGTCATCTAAAAAAATCGATAAATATCTGAATAAATTATAATTTAGACTTGCTATTAATCAATCTGTTAAGGAGCATCAAAGACTGCGAATCACAAAAGGTGTAGATCAGTAATTGATGCTTTTTTTTATGACATTATTAGGGTCTTCTCATAAACATATTTTATACCTTTAAGTAAAATTAAAATTGATGCGTAATATTATTTTTGGAATCCTTATCGCAGTTGCTTTGTTTTTTACTTTAAGATACTGTAGTGCTGCAAAGGAAGATAAAGCAGAGCTGCTTGAAAGTTCGCAATTAATTCAGGAACAGATTAAGAATGTCGGTAAGCTCGTGGTTACCGAAGGGCATTTTAGCGAAGTGTTTACGTATAAAGATTCGCGTGAGGTGTTCCCCTATTTGGTGAGTGCCGAAAAGAAAGCTTTAGTGGTGGTAAATGCCGATGTTACGATAGCCTACGATTTAAGTAAAATTGAATATGATATTGACGAAACTACAAAAACGTTAAACATTACATACATACCAGAAGAAGAGGTTAAAGTATATCCAGAATTCGAATATTACGATATACAGGCCGATTTTTTAAATCAGTTTCAAGCGAAAGATTACAATGCTATTAAGAGTAGGGTAAAGGCATCGCTTATGAAAAAAGTTGATAAATCTGATTTTAAAAAGAATTCTAAAAACAGGTTAATCAGCGAATTGTCTAAGTTTTACATTTTAACCAATTCTTTGGGGTGGACCTTACAATATAATCAGCAACCTATTACACACGAACAAAGTTTGCAAGACCTAAAATTATAACCACTGTTTTAAAGTTTGGTAGCTTCCTCCATTAGTGGCGTCTATGCCATTTATATGTAAATATTTAACTGCTTTGGCAGATCGTACACCGCTCGCACAACAGACTATAAACGGCTTGTTGGTTTTTCTTAGAACAGAAACTTGTTGGTGTAAATGGTCTATAGGAATGTTTTCCGATCCTATAATATGACCTTTATTGTATTCTTTTTTAGAGCGTACATCTAAAATTATGGCACCCCTAGATTTAAAATTTTCAATGTCGCGTCGCTGCTTTCTGAATAAAAAATCTAGTAATCCCATGACTTTTTTATAAAAATACAAGATTTCTTAGGAAAATGAAAACTTAAAAGGAAGCAACTTAAAAATTTCTGTATCTTCGATTTTAAAATTTTAGGCAAATAAAATGGCAGAATCTTACGTAAAACAATCCATAAACGACGGGGTAAGTTGTATTGAATTTTACAATCCTCCGCACAATGGTTTACCTAGTCATTTGCTTTTACAATTAGAGCAAGAATTAATTCAGGCCAGTAACAATGATGCTGTAAAAGTTGTAGTGCTACAAAGTGGAGGCGATAGAACCTTCTGTGCCGGAGCCAGTTTTAATGAGCTTATTACTATTGAAACAGAGGCGGAAGGAAAAATCTTTTTTTCAGGATTTGCAAAGGTTATAAATGCTATGCGAACCTGTCCGAAATTTATTATTTGTAAGGTGCAAGGGAAAACGGTTGGAGGCGGCGTTGGTATTGCCGCAGCTTCAGATTATTGTTTAGCCACTCAATATGCTGCTATAAAACTTAGTGAATTAAGTATAGGAATAGGACCCTTTGTAATAGAACCCGCCGTGAGTAGAAAAATTGGTGTGGCAGCTATGTCTGAAATGACTATTAATGCCGAACAGTTTTACGATGCAAATTGGGCCAAACAGAAAGGGTTGTTTGCCGAAGTTTTTGAAACTAAAGAAGCATTAGATACCGCTGCAGAGGCTTTAAGCCAGAAATTAAAAACCTACAATCCCGAAGCCGTAAAAGATATGAAAAATGTGATGTGGCAAAACACATCGCATTGGGACGAATTATTAGCCGAACGCGCTAAAATTAGTGGCAAGTTGGTGTTGAGTGATTTTACAAAACAGGTGTTAAGTAAGTACAAAACAACTTAAAATAAACTACAAAACGTTGTTCGTAATTTTTACGCCGCCATCAATTAAATGACTGATTTCTGGACGACTTGTTCTCAAGTGTTTTAAATGTTTCAATATTAATTTTTCTGATGATTTGGCTTTATGTTGATGTGCTAATTCATACAATTCGACCGATAAAAGCCAATCTGTAGGATGGTTTTTTTGAAGCTTTTCTATAAGGTCTGAATATGAAAAGCTATCAATTTTACCTTCCCTAAAATCACGAACATTTTGATAAAGCTGTTCTAAATCTAGGCTTTTTTTAGTCTTTTTTGCTTTAATAGTAGGCTGTGTTTGTTTGTGTGTTATTAAATTGAAACTATTAAAATCGGCTGGACCAGAAAATGCAGAATGTATCGATTTGCCTACAGCCAAATCGTAATGGCCCCATTCAGGTTTAAATAATACGTGGTCTTTATGGGTTACGGTGCAATTTTTAAAACGTATTAAAATAATTTTTCCTTGTAAATTGCGCTTGCCTGTTATTATTTCACCCCGAACTTTAATGTTGTTTTCAAATTCTAAAGTCACCACTTTACCTTCGTAAATATCATAAGCACTTAAATCACGCGGACTCATATCTTCAATAGCTAAATTGATGCCTTTTAATTTCCCGATAGGCGAGCCAAAACCATCTGGATGATTTTTAGTGCCGTGTCCTACCAATTCTTTTTCGCGATATGCTAGCGCTGTAGGTCCTTTTGTTTGAAAATAGATAGGCTGATTATTCGCTTCTAAAACTGAATCAAATACTCCCGAAATTTGAATTCCAGTACTTAGTTCTATAGTTCCTAAGGCGTTAGAGTCTATAAGTTTTTGGAGTCCTTTTAATCCGCCAGTTCTTAGAGCCATGGTATTTGCAAACTGTTCTAAAACCAAGCTTAAATGAGCAAAATCTGGGGTTACATAAAGTTGAGGTTGCGGTTTCGTAATGTCGAAATTTTGGTGTAATGCCTCTATAGTGTACGGAATTTTTGTTACCGCATCTGTCATGCACCACGCACTTTCGCCTATAGACGATAATAAGCCCGCGCCGTAAATTTTAGGATGTTTAATGTTGCCAATTAATCCATACTCCACTGTCCACCAATGTAGGTTTCTAATTAGTGCCATTTCGCTAGGTTGTCCCATGTTTTTTTGTAGGTTTTCAACCCGGTGTTCTGCTTTAATAATTTCAGTTTCTTGACTATCTGGAGCTTCTTTAATAATGGATAAATGTCTTACAGCTTCGTACAACTCGTAATCTTTGGCCGACGAAATGGCTTTGCAGCCAATTTCACCAAACCGTCTTAAATATTCGGCATATTCAGGATTTGCAATAATAGGAGCATGGCCTGCCCCTTCGTGAATAATATCGGGAGCAGGGGTGTATTCAATATGTTCTAACTGACGAATATCACTGGCAATTACAAGTACATTATAAGCCTGAAACTCCATAAAAGCATTTGGAGGGATAAAGCCGTCTACAGCCACTGCCGCCCATCCAATTTCTTTTAAAATACGGTTCATCCCGTACATATTCGGAATATTTTCTATGGAAATCCCAGTTTGCTTTAGTCCATCTAAATAAGATTTATGAGCTACGGTACTTAAATAATTTACATTTTTACGCATAACATACCGCCACACAGCCTGATTTATAGCCGTGTAGTCGTTGTAGTTTTGTGGCTTAATAAACTGTTGTAGATGTTTTGGTAAACGCTCTAAAATGCTGTTGTATTCTATATTCGTATGACTCATAACGTTACAAGTTGCTTCTTGTAAAAATAATGAATATAGAATGGATTAAATGTTAAAGTATGTTATGGTTTTATTAGAACTTGTTGAAATAAAAGGAATTAGAATTTACTTTTAGTGAATTCAGCTTCAAAGAGGTTTTCAAAATGTTTTAAAAGTTTAGCTTTTACTTCGGCTTCGTTAACTTCTCGTTGCCCTAATTCTACATTCATAGAGGTTACAGCCTTTCCACGAATACCACATGGAATTATATTATCGAAATACCCTAGGTTAGCATTTACATTAAGCGCAAAGCCGTGCATGGTAACCCAACGACTTGCGCGTACGCCCATGGCGCAAATTTTTCGAGCAAAAGGAGTACCTACGTCTAGCCAAACACCTGTTTCGCCAGGACTACGTTCGGCCTTCAACCCATATTCTTCTAAAGTAAGAATAATAATTTCTTCTAAGAATCGAAGGTATTTGTGTATGTCTGTAAAAAAATTGTCGAGATCTAAAATAGGATACCCTACAATTTGCCCAGGACCATGATAGGTGATATCTCCACCTCTATTAATTTTATAAAATGTAGCACCTTTCTCTTTTAATTGTTCTTCGTTGAGTAACATATTAGACATATGGCCACTTTTACCCAACGTGTAAACATGAGGATGCTCTACAAATAAAAAATAATTAGGAGTAGGAATCTCCGTGTCTTCCCTTCTGTTTTTTATTTTTAAATCGACGATTTGTTTAAACAATTCTTCTTGGTAATCCCAAGTGTCCTTGTAATCTTTTAAGCCTAAATCTTGTATTTGAACTGTTTTATTCAACCTTATTAATCTTCTAATATTACTTCTACATCTAAGCGTTTCGGATCGATTAAATAATCCTTAAAACTGACTTCTGCAGAGAAACTTTTGTGGTCTTCACTAAAGCTAGCATCTTCTAATGATACTGATTTTATTTTCTTCGGAAAGTGATAATTTATGGTGTAGGTAGATGCAGATAACATCATTTCGGCATCGCCAATACTATCTTTTACTTTTGCTAATTGTTCTGGATCTGTAATGGTAACCGAGCGTTTAAATACTTTACCGTTAAAGCTATAATCTACTTTTGATGATTCTCCGGTGCCTAGATTAGAAAAAGGATTGGGCTTCTTGTCATCATTTTTCTGATTTAATGCACCAGCATTATTCATCATTTTAAACATATCATGCAAACCATCGACATTTTTAAAATCGGTAAACAAATCCACCGACATTTTTTTAGTCTTAGGATCTATAAGCATATGCATGTTGAAATTTTCTAGCGCTTTTAGGCGTTGTTGCTCTTCGGCAGGTAATGTTGCAATGCTATCTTTATTTTTTTCGAGAAAATCTTTGAAAACCACTGTAGAATCTATTACTTTTTCATTGGGATTAACCATTTGGTCGCCGCCCATTTGCATTAATTGAGAGCCATCTAAATTAAAAGACATTTTACCGCTTCCGTCGTTGTTAATATAAATCGTTTCAGAAAACTGGCAACTAGAGACTAGTAGGAGCATTAAACATAAGGTTAAGTAGTAAAAAGTTTTCATTTAGCGGTTTTATAAAGTTAAATCTAGGCAAAGATAATTATTAAATACCTAAAACCGGTTGTTTGTGTAATGTTGTGTTAAAAGTATAAACCTGTTTAAAAATTAAAAGTCCGATAAACAAATTAAGATTATCGGACTTTTTTGAATTCTATTTTTATCGTTTCGGATTATTTAAGATCACTAAGGCGGCAATGACTCCAGGAACCCAACCACACAGCCATAATAAAAATACGATAATTACAGACCCGCAACCTTTTCCTATAACGGCTAAAGGTGGGCATATAATAGAAAGGATAACTCTCCAGATGCTCATTTTTGATTTGATTTTAATAGATTGATGATATACAAATATGACGCCAAAACACTGCTTTTGTTACACGAATAAAAAACTATGACGTATTTCAATACTAATAAATTGAAATAGTAACCAATAGTAATTATCTTTGTGCGTTAAAAATTTAATTAGAACAATCTAGATATGTCGCAATTATCAGAGCAAGAAATCGTAAGAAGAGAAAAGCTAAGCAAACTTCGTGAGCTAGGGATTAATCCTTATCCTGCAGATCTTTATCCTTTAACCCATTTAAGTCAACAAGTTAAAACAGATTTTGAAGAAGGTAAGACCGTGGTAATTGCCGGACGATTAATGTCGCGTAGAATTCAGGGTAACGCTAGTTTTGCCGAAGTACAAGATAGCGCAGGACGTATTCAAGTCTATTTTAATCGTGATGAAATTTGTACAGGAGACGATAAGACAAAATACAATACCGTTTATAAAAAATTACTAGATATAGGAGATTTTGTAGGTATAGAAGGGGAGTTATTCACGACTCAAGTGGGCGAAAAAACCATAATGGTAAAAGATTTTACAATTTTAAGTAAGTCTTTACGTCCGTTACCACAACCTCGTGTAGATACAGAAGGAAAGGTTCACGATGCCTTTACAGATCCAGAACAACGATACAGACAACGCTATGCCGATTTAGTTGTGAATCCGCATGTAAAAGAAGTGTTTGTTAAACGAACAAAACTTTATAATGCCATGCGTGGTTTCTTTAACGATGCTGGTTATTTTGAAGTAGAAACCCCTGTTTTACAACCTATCCCTGGTGGTGCAGCGGCCCGTCCGTTTATTACGCATCATAACAGTTTAGATATTCCGTTATACATGAGAATTGCTAACGAATTATACCTAAAACGTTTAATTGTTGGTGGTTTTGATGGCGTTTACGAGTTTTCTAAAAACTTCAGAAATGAAGGGATGGACAGAACTCATAATCCAGAGTTTACGGCTATGGAAATCTATGTGTCTTACAAAGATTATAATTGGATGATGGATTTCTGTGAGAAACTTTTAGAACATTGTGCTATTGCAGTAAACGGTACTAGTAAAGTTACTTTTGGCGAACATAACATCGACTTTAAAGCGCCGTATGCTCGTGTAACCATGGCAGATTCTATTAAGCATTTTACCGGTTTCGATATTATTGGTAAATCTGAAGAAGAAATACGTGAAGCTGCAAAAGGCATGGGCATTCAAGTAGATGCAACCATGGGTAAAGGGAAATTAATAGATGAAATTTTTGGTGAGAAATGTGAAGGAAATTATATTCAACCAACATTCATTACAGATTATCCTAAAGAAATGAGTCCGCTTTGTAAGGAACATAGAGACAATCCAGATTTAACAGAGCGTTTCGAGCTTATGGTTTGCGGTAAGGAAATTGCTAATGCCTATTCAGAACTTAACGATCCTATAGATCAACGCGAACGTTTTGAGCACCAATTAAAATTGGCTCAAAAAGGTGATGATGAAGCGACCGAGTTTATAGATTACGACTTTTTACGTGCTCTAGAATATGGAATGCCTCCTACATCGGGAATGGGGATTGGTATGGACCGTTTAATTATGTTTTTAACCAATAACCAGTCTATTCAAGAAGTGTTATTCTTCCCGCAAATGCGTCCGGAGAAAAAACAAGTTGAAATGTCTGAAGATGAAAAGGCAGTTTTCAATATTCTAAAAGCAAATTCACCTATCGACCTTAATTCGCTAAAAACGCAATCTCAATTAAGTAATAAAAAATGGGATAAAACCATTAAAGGTTTAACTAAATTAGGGCTGGCTAAAGTTGATAAAACAGACGAAGGTTTGTTTGTAGCCTTAAATGAATAAACATGTTTAAACTGATCGCAAAATACAAAGCATACCTTATTATTTGGTATGCTTTTTTATTAGCTGTTCATTTTATTTTTAAAGATCGTTTTTCGCCTTTCATTTTTGTTTTTAATGCTGTCCCACTAATTTTTACGGTTTTATACGGATTTTTTATGTCGGTAATTTTATACAGACATAAAACTTTATGCCTTTTGCTTTTGTTTATAAACGGTTTGCTTACCGTGTACTGGATGAACCATTACTATGTAGAAAACAAGAGCACTTATCAAAATCTTGAAGCCAAGAAACACGCTATCCTATATTGGAATGTGGCCAGAAAGAAACATTTGCCTTTAGATATTATTTTTGAAAATATGGCGACCTATAAGCCTGAAATTATGGTGTTGGTTGAAGCGAAAAATGTTTTAGAGGAAGATATCCAGGCGTTTAAAAAACAGTATCCAGACTTCGAGATTAGGCAGCTGGAAGGGGAGATGCTAATTGCTGTAAAGGGAGAACTTAATACTATCGATTTTCAGCATATTGCATCAAGTTCTAAATACAATTTAGTAAATACAACGATTCATGGCCACTCCATTTCGATACTCATCATCGATTTGTTAGCAAGTCCGGTACATTCAAAAAAATCTGATCTAACTAAAGTGGTTAATATTGCCAATCAAAATGCGGTCGATTTTGTTATTGGCGATTTTAATACTCCTTTCGAAAGCTATTATTTTAAACCTTTTAACACCAATTTTGAGAGTTTTCATTACTACAATGATGGGTATACGGCAACATGGCCCACCATATTCCCTGTGTTAGAAATAGACCACTTTTGGCTAAATAAAAGATGGCAGCCCCTAAAGGTAAATAAGCAGTTTCATACGGTATCCGACCATGCCTTACTTATTGGTGAGTTTATTTTAAAACATCGCAAAGAATAAAGGTTTAATGGTTAATACATTGTTAATTTCGCTAAAGGCATTAAACCTTTCTAAAATGCGAAAGTCTTAGCTGTATAATAATTTAAACCGTAAAAAGATGAAAAAAATAATGATTTTAGCTTTAGTGTTAATCTCTTTTAATGCTTTAGCACAAGACCAAAAAGGTGAGAGAAAAGGAAAGCATAACAAAGAAATGCGTATGCAAAGACCAGACTTCACTCCAGAGCAGCAAGCCACTTTGCAAACCAAAAAAATGACCTTAAAATTAGATTTAACAGAATCGCAGCAAAAGGAAATTTATAATCTAAATATTGCTCAAGCAAAATCAAAACAAGCAGATCGTGAAGCGTTTAAAAAGGCAAAAGATGCAGGGAAAAAACCTACACAAGAAGATCGTTATAATAGAATGGTGGCTCAGTTAGATCATCAAATTGCGATGAAAAATAAAATGAAAAGTATCCTTAAAAGTGATCAGTACGAGCTTTGGGAAAAAAGTATGAAGCAACGCAAAGGAGGAAGACAGCACAATGAGGGTAGACCAAACGGACGTGAACAACACGGTAGACGTGGATAAGATAGGGATCAGTCCAAATAAAAAACGACAAACTTTTTAGTTTGTCGTTTTTTATTTTTAGAATAATTAATTGGTTGTAATGATTTATTATTCGATCTACAACCTTAAACTTATTTAATCTTTCTGTATAGAGTTTTTGACTAAAATTAATGAGATTCAGAATCAGGTTCGAAAAGACATAAGCTGGAAAGCATGAAATAACTTTAGATTAATTCAGTAAATTTAAAAGATTGTTTTTAACGGCATAGGTTACTAATCCAGCAACATTTTTAGACTCGGTTTTAAGTAGTAAATTATTACGGTGACCTTCAACCGTTCTAGGACTAATACATAGTTGGTCGGCAATTTCCGAGGTCGTAAATTGTTTGCAAATAAGATCTAAAATTTCTTTTTCTCTACTCGTTAAATACGATTCGTCAAAATCACATTTAACAGCTTTTCCATTATTGTGATTTAAATCTTCATGAATATATTTCATGACTTCGGTAGTGTAACAAAACCCAATTTCATGTACTTCTTTAATGGCCAAGATTAACTCTGCAGGTTTGCTATTTTTTGGCATATAGCAAGAAGCACCCAAATGAATCATGTTTAAAACACAAGATTTAGAATTATAACTACTTAGGGCGACGATTTTTAAATTGGGAAATTCCTTGTGAATTAATTTTGTGGCTTCTACACCGTTTAACTCCGGCATACTTAAATCCGTTACAACTATATCTGGAAGTGTGTTTTTTCTTAAATAATCGATGAGTTCAAGCCCGTTTGATGCTTCAAAATCTACTATAACTTGTTTGTCGCGTTCTAGCAGAAAGCGAATTCCGGTTCTAAACAAACGTTCATCATCGGCAATAACTATATGTATAGGTTTAGATTCCATTTAGCAAGTTTTATAGCATAATCATATAAAAAAGACGGTAGGTTAATCATATTGTTACATTATTATTGGTTTTTTAGTAAATTTTAACATTAAAATGAAAATAGATTTAAAATTATCAATAATAAAATATGCTATCGTTAATTGCTAAAGGGAGTGGGATGCGAATATAGCTTGTTTTAAATAGAGAAACGCGGTTCTCTAACTATATTAGGGAGAAAACGGGTACAAATACCTGTTTTAAAAGAGGAAATTTCTACGTTTAAATACATCAGAATTAAATATTATATTCAGTTGTCATTATGTAATACATAATTAACTGTATTAAATATAATAAAAAAAAGAATACCAAAAATGGGTTTTTGAAAAATACACAGTTATGCGTAGGTAAAAATACCTTTTTTAAATTCTGGTACTACCCCTCTGAAAATAAATGTGTTAGTGTGCTAACTTTGATTCAAATAAATTATTAATCTTAAAATTCTAGAAATCATGAAAACATGTATTGCACTAGTAGGTTGCCTGTTTATAGTAAACAGCTTCTACGCCCAAACCACAGAACTGAAATCTGAACAGCAACACGAGTCTGAAACAGCAGTAGCTTACAACCAGAGTAAAGATTTAGCAGCTTTAAATAATTTGAATACAAACACGATGGCTGTGAAAACTACAGGAGTAAATGCAAATTATTTAAATAGCCATATGTTATCAGATAATGCGTTATATGTAAAAGTGTTACAGCAACACGCTGCACAATACGATTTAAAAACACAGATGTGTATAATAAAAAAAACGTGTCTACTTATGATGTAGTCTTTGATAGTAAAAAAGGAACGATGTCTGTGAAATATGATGAGACTGGAAAAATTACTTCATCTAAAGAGCGATATAAAATGTAGCGCTACCAACACCTGTTATTGTAAGCATCATGAAAGCTTATCCTCAATGGCGCTTTAACGAAAATGTGTGTACTGTAGATTATAAGCATAACAAGGCAGTAATTACAACCTATAAAGTGAAAATATCTAATGGAAACCAAACAAAAACGGTGAAAACAGATGAAAAAGGTAATCTTATTTAAACCTAACTTTTAATAATTCTCCTAATTTTTTAATATTAGTTAAATAGGTAAAAAATAGAACGCAAAAATTATCAATCATGAAACGTATCGTATTAAGTACTGTTTTTTTGCTCTTTAGTTTGCATAGTCTGCAAGCACAACTAAGTTCTAAAAAAACAGCTATCGAGTTTACCGACAACCATGCATTAAATTTAGGGAACATTTATAGTGTTAATAATAATACCATACAGGGCAACTACGTTATTATTCAATCTGATGTTGAGGTGCCTGTGACTTACGAGCCATATACCTATCATCCTATAGAAAATAATACAGATGATAATAACATGGGTACAGATATTCAGGCAGAGGAGAATCATACTAAATTCTCCGATCAAGGGTTAGCTAATTTGCAGGCTTTTGCTGTATTTACTATTGTAGATACCAATAGTCTGTCTGATGACATCGTGGAGGATGATATATCTGGTTTAGATCCAGATTTTAAAAAGTTTCTACCAAAAGGATTTAATCCTTATCATGGTATGTTTAAAAGCGATACTTATAGTAAATCTTTACAAAACCCAATTACGGTTAGATAAGTACAAATTAATTATGAACACTAGTCTGTTAGAGGGCTGTGCAAAAAGTTTAAAGTTCGTTATTCTGAATTAATTTCAGAATCTCTTGATTGAAAATCAAGTGTGAGAGAACATGAGTTACCGTGCCAAGTGGTAGTTAGGAGTTCTGATAAACGAAAATTCAACTTTTTTGGACAGCTTTTTTTGTGTTATTTTCTTATAGAATTTTTTAAGATAGTTATTAATCAAATTATCAGTCTTCTAACCCGTACAAGTACCTAGTTGGTTTTAGGTGAAATCTACGCTGAGAACCGCCGGATGTTTTGATTATCTTTAATAGAGATAAGGTTAAAATTGGAAATTAAATAAATGAAGCACGTGTTTAAAGTTGAATTGAATTTTTGTGAAAATAAAGGTTTCTTTCGAGGTGAAATCTCGAAAACCCGAACGGGGTGAGATAAATAGACATTACTGGATGGAGTTGATTTACTTTCTAAATTTAATCAAAACGAGTATTAACTTAAAATTTAGAAATTATGAAAGCATTCACTTCAATTGTATGTTGCTTGTTTGTACTAAACAGCTTCTACGCACAAACATTAAATTACCAAGTCATAACGATATCGAAACTAAGGTTGCTTATGTAGACGATCCTGCCATAGATAAAATCAACGAATTTAATACTGTTAACAGATCGGTTAAAACTACCGGGGTTAATACTGCATTTTTAAATAGTTCATTATATACTAACAACGCCAATTTTGTAAATACTGTAGAACATCGCATCTCTAGATTTGATGTTCAAAACGCAAGTGGCTATAACGGCGATCGTAAATCAAAGTACGATGTAGTATTTTTTACAGAAAAGGGAGATTTGTTAGTTACTTATAATCATCAAGGAGAAATTATAGCGTCTCGGGCACGTTTTGTGAATATACCATTACCTAGACTTGTTAGTATGAGTATAATGAATAAATACCCGAGCTGGATAGTCGATGAAAATGTTTGTCTTATAAATTATAAACAAGATAAAGGTCGAGTTACAATTTATAAAACAAAGATTTCTAAAGACAATCAAAGCAAAATAATAAAGACCGACGAAAAGGGAAATATTATTTAATTCAAAGTATAAATTATTAATCTATGTATTATGAAAACATTCCTTTCAATTGCATTAGGGCTGTTACTTTCGGGAGGCCTATATGCACAAACAACGAAATTTAGTAAAGCAAAGGGAAAGCGTATAGCGGAAACAACTATAGAGGCACCGGATGCTGCGATTGTCGGATCAGCCAGCAGTACTACGGCTGTTAAAACGACTGGAGTAAATGCTAATTATTTAAACATTTCTAATGTTTTAGAGAGTCCGAAAAGTGTGAGACAATTTCAGCAAATTGTAGCGGAATATGATGTTAAAACATCTGGTATGTATAATAGTAAATATGAAGGGCTTAGTAAACCGATATATCAAATCACTATGCAAACAAAAGATGGTATTCTTAGGGTTGATTATAACGGAGATGGTAAGATTGTAAAAACCTCGGAGCATTATAGCAATGTTGCTATTCCTTCCTTTATGGTGGTAAAGATTCTACAAGAGTATCCAGGGTGGAAAATTGTTAGTCAGAATTGTAATGTAGACTACCTTCAAAATAAAGGTACCACGAGGACTTATAAAATTAAAATAGAAAAAGAAGGTAAAAAGAAAACACTACATTTAGATGGTGCTGGTAAATTACTATAAAAAGTACGTTTTCAAGTAAAGAAGAAGAAGAGGTTGTTTAATCCGTATTGAAATCCATTATCCTGAAATTGAAGTAATATAAAGTTGAGAAACTAAACAATTTTCGGAGTAATGAGAGTCTAACGTATAAACAACCTCTTTTTTTATTGATGCTACTATGTAAGTGAACTAGCCACTTTATGAACAGTATTTATTGTCGTATCTAAATCTTGATAGCTTAAAGCATCTGTAATAAACCAAGTTTCAAAAGCACTAGGAGCGATATAAACGCCTAAATCTAATAACCCATGGAAGAAGGTTTTAAAATTCTCATTATTTCCTAAGGCAGCCGTTTTAAAATCGACAACAGGAGTATCAGAAAAATGAACAGAAATCATAGAGCCAACACGGTTAATGGTATGGGTGATTTTATGATCTTTTAAAACTTTAGTAATGCCTTTGTGTAAATATTCGGTTTTTTCGGCTAAACGATTAAAAATTTCAGCATCGCCTTCTAAAGCTTGTAACATGGCTAAGCCTGCAGCCATGGCTAACGGATTTCCACTTAAAGTTCCCGCTTGATATACAGGGCCTACAGGTGCAAGGAAATCCATAATTTCATTTCGAGCTGCAAAAGCACCTACAGGTAATCCACCTCCAATTACTTTTCCGAAACATACAATATCGGCTTTAATACCGAATAATTCTTGTGCGCCACCACGGGCTAATCTAAACCCTGTCATGACTTCATCAAAAACCAATAATATATTATTTGCGTCGCAAAGTGCTCTTAGCTCTTGTAAAAAGTTGTCTTTTGGAGGAATACACCCCATATTACCCGCAACAGGCTCTAAAATAATACAAGCAATATCGCCAGAATTCGCTTCGATAATCGATTTTACATTCTCAATATCGTTATAAGTTGCCAATAAAGTATCTTGAGCGGTACCTTTGGTAACTCCTGGGCTATTCGGACTTCCAAAAGTTACAGCACCACTTCCTGCTTGAATCAAGAACGAGTCGCTATGCCCGTGGTAGCAGCCTGCAAATTTTATGATTTTCTCTTTTCCCGTAAATCCTCTAGCTAAACGTACAGCACTCATACATGCTTCTGTGCCAGAATTTACAAATCTAATTTTATCTATATTCGGAACCATAGATACAGCTAAAGCGGCAATCTCGGTTTCTAGTTCTGTTGGCGCTCCAAACGAGGTGCCTAGCTTTGCTTTTTCAATAATAGCATCTACAACTGGTGGGTAGGCATGACCCAAAATCATAGGCCCCCAAGAGTTTATATAATCTATATAAGTATTATCATCTTCATCTATTAAATAAGCGCCTTTAGCTTTCTTCATAAAAATAGGAGTTCCTCCAACGGCTTTAAAAGCACGTACTGGCGAGTTTACTCCGCCTGGAATCACTTGTTCTGCGTTAGTAAATAATGCACTACTTCTTGTATATTTCATTGTACTATGGTATTAAGATTTTATGATCAATTCCTGACCTACAGAAATTGTTGTGCCATTTAATCTGTTTAATTTTTGAAGTTCTTTTATAGATATTTTATATTTTCTAGAAATAGAGTATAGGGTATCTCCTTTTTCTACAAAATGAACATTCTTCCGTTTCTCGATAGGCCTTGGCGTTTTGCCCGAAACAATATCATCGTAAGTATAAAGTTTATAACGCTCGATAAGGGCGATTAGTTTTTCTGGATATTTCCTGTCTGTGGCATAACCGGCGGCACGTAAGCCTTTGGCCCAACCTTTATAATCGTCCATGTCTAAATCGAATAAGGCAGCATAGCGTTGTCTTTCGGTTAAAAACAAGGAATGGTCGCGGTACGAATATTTGGCATCTTTATATTTTCGGAAACACTCCTGGTCTTCGTCATCGTCATGATAAATACGAGCTCCTGTCCATTCATGACATTTTATTCCGAAGTGATTATTGGCCTCTACCGCCAATCGACCACGTCCTGACCCCGATTCTAAAATACCTTGGGCTAAAGTGATACTTGCTGGGATATGGTAAAATTTCATCTCCTCAATGGCAATATTACTAAATAGCCTAATGTATTCTTCGGTGCTACTTACCAGTTTAGGAACCACTAAATCTACAGCTTCCTTGGCAGGAGCTTCGGTAGTTTTGTTTTGTGTTTTTGGCTGAGTATGTTTGCGTTGTACGTGTTCTGTTTTAGGTTTAGACTTCGACGATTTATGCTTACGCTTTCTCGAACCACAACTAAACAATACACTTATTACTAATAAAAGGATAACAATTTGCTTCATGCACTTAAATAATTTGGGGCAATTTTTTCTTTTTTAATTGGATATTCATACCTGTTATACCCTGCAATCCTCCAGTATGAATCACCAATATTTTTGATGCCTTCGGAAAATAGCCTTTATCAATCAAATCCATAACGCCATATACAACCTTCCCGGTATAAACAGGATCTAATGGCACTTTATAATTGGCTTTAAACTGATTGATAAAACGTATTAAATCGGGATTAATTTTAGCGTAACCACCAAAATGATAATCTGTTATTAACGCCCAATTGGTTTTGTTTACAAATTTACTAATATTGTGTTGTAAAAAATCACCTTTTAAGGCTGGAAATCCTAAAATTTGCTGATGCGATTTACTACTGTTTATTATTCCAGAAATAGTACCGCCAGTTCCCACGGCGCAACATATATAGTCGAACACAGTATCGGCCTCGGTTAAAATGGCCTCGCAACCTTTTACCGCAAGCGTATTGGTGCCTCCTTCGGGTACTAAATAGAAATCACCAAAAAGTTTTTTTAATTCTGCTATAAAACCATCTGTTTCTTTATCGCGATAGGCTTCTCGAGACACATAATGAAATTGCATACCACAAGATTTCGCAAATTCAAGAGTTGGGTTTAAAACTGTTTTTTTTGCCAATTCTTCACCGCGAATTACCCCAATCGTTTTAAATCCTGAAACCTTTCCAGCATAGGCTACGGCCGCAATATGGTTAGAAAAAGCACCACCAAAAGTTAATAAGGTGTCTTGGGTTAAACGTTGTGCTTCAAAGATGTTGTAATGTAATTTTCGGTATTTATTCCCACTTACAAAGGGGTGGATTTCGTCTTCACGTTTTATACTTAACTGTATGCCGTCTTTCAACGCTATAGGAATAGGCACATTTTGAATCTGTTTAGGAAGCGACGAAAATAGCATGATTTAAGGTGTTATAACAACTTTTTTTGACTCACAAAAATAAAGGAAATACATGGTTTACAATACCTTTTTAATTAAAATAGCAAAAGCAACATAGAAATTATTATTTTTACATGGAATATGAGCCTTAAAACTAACCTTTTTGTCGAATAAACAAATAGTTAGTAATCAATAGCCTATATTTAAAATGGTAATTTTATTACTTTTACAATTTATATTATATCTCTGTGTTTATGATAACAAAAACTACTTATAAAGTTCCTTCGGGAACTACTTTTTTTAACACTTCTTTTTTAAAACAATTTGCTTTATATCTTGTATTTGGGTTGTTGAGTTTTGGTGCTCAGGCTCAAGATGAAACAGTAATCATTTTAGACCAACCTGGTTCTGGAACGTTTGTAGCTCCTTGTGGAGTTTCAAAAATATTTGTAGAAGTTTGGGGTGCTGGGTCTGCAGGAGGAGGTAGTATTAGTTCTAACCGGGGTGGGTTAAAAGGTCTTAAAGGGCGATATGGGTCGAAAGAATATACGTTACCTGTAGAAGGTCTTAAATTTGATTATATAATTGGTGAAGGAGGAAAAGGTATAATCGGAAAAGCCGGAACTAAGCCGACCGACCCAACACAGATGACTGGAGGTTAGTATAATAACTTTCAATTAAGAGTAGATCAAGCCACTCACTTCGGTGATTTGGGTAATAGTGGTCAAATAGCCGAAAATGGGGAAAATGCTCCTAATGATATTAATGGTATTTCAATTGGAGCAGGTGGACTAGCTAATACTGCTGGAGATGGTTTTCCTGGAGGTCAAGGAGCTGGTGGAGGTGGCGGAACAGCCACGAGCTCTGGCAACGCGAAAGGAGGCGATGGTGGAGATGGTATGATTAGAATTACCATGTATGGAAATACGGGGAATTCACAGTATTGTAAAACTACCTTTTCTGAAGATGTAGAACCAATAACCCAAGTCACCTTTGCAGGTATAAATAAAACTTCAAGTGCAATTATAAATGACACATTAGAAAATGAATTCTTTTGTACTGAAATAGGAACTGTTGTTAAGGGAAGTGGAGATAATAAAATTACACTTAAAGGGAATACTAATGGAGCCGAAAAAAACTTCTTTGTTGCATATATAGATTGGGATCAAGATGGTGTTTTTGAAAAAAACAGCACTGAAAGACAAAAAATTGGTGAGCTAGCAAAGTCGACCGGAACAGATAGCGTAAGTCTAGAAGATTATATTAACGTTCCTGATAATGCAAAGTTAGGAACTACTACCATGCGTATTATTAAAACAGATGGTGAATCTGCAACAGATGGGCCTTGTGAAACATACATTAACGGCCAAGCAGAAGACTATACGCTTGTAGTAAAAGAATTTGAAGATGATGAAGTATTGGATGACTGTGGAGATGTTTTAATAGATTGCGACATTACATTTAAGAATGTTGCTGCAATTACACAGGTAAAATTGGCTGGTATAGACCATGAAACAGATGTTAATAGTAATACTGAAATTGAGCGTTTTTGTGATATAGAAGGTACCGTTAGTCGAGGAGGTACTTATGAAATAACTTTAAAAGGGGATACAAATGGGAAAAATAAAAACTTCATTGTGGCTTATATTGATTGGAGTCAAGATAACGTATATGATAAAGACGATGAAGAGTATAAATTAGGTGAATTAGAAAAGTCTAATGGAGAAGATGGAGTTAGCCTTATAAGAAATATAGTAGTTCCTAATGATGCTGTATTAGGATTTACTAAAATACGCATCATAAAGACTTACAATGGATCGGCTAGGCAACCATGCGATGATTTTAATGAAGGTCAAGCAGAAGAATATACGCTAATTGTAAAAGAGTTTGATCATGATCCTAATTGTGACCCTTTTACAACAACCTGCTATCCAGATTTTGATAGGGTTTATCCTATAACAAAAGTTGAATTTGCGGGAATAAATAATTCATCTAGTGCCACTATTGACGGAAGTCCGGCAGTAGAACGTTTTTGTGATGTTACCGGAATGGTTAAAGCGGGGCAGACCTACGAAATTAAGCTAAAGGGTAATATTAATGGGGAAGAAAAAAACTTTTTTGTGGCTTATGTCGATTTTGATGGAGATGGCGAATATAATTCTTTACAGAATGTTGGTAATAATGGCGGAGAAGAATATAAGTTAGATGAACTTCATGATTCTGATGGTACAGCAACAGCACAAATAACCATTCCATTAAATGCAAAACCAGGGTTTAGCAGCATTCGTATTGTTAAAACCAGTCATATCGATGGTTCTTCTACTTGGGCTTGTGTTAATGAAGGATCTATACCTAATGAATCTATTAAATATATTGGGGGGCAAATTGAAGAATACCCTATTTTTATAGAGCGAGAATGTATAACCTGGGAACCAGGGACAGGTAATAATAGGTGGAACCATGAACAAAACTGGAGTTCTAAGAAAGTTTCAGACCAATATGATTGTGTAATTATACCTAGTTTAAACAATGACAGATATCCTATTCTTGAAAATAGTCCAGGAGTAGATGCAAGAGCCAACTCTGTTTATATTGAAGCAGGTGCTTCTCTAACCTTAGGGTCAGGAAGTACGCTCACAGTTGAGGATGATTTAAGTATAAACGGTGAATTATCTGTAGAAGGACAAGGTATTCTTACCATAAATAACATTTTAACCGTAGGAGGTAATTTACACGCCTCAGATCAAAGTATCATTACCGTAGATGATTTATTGACATTAAGGGGTAATATTACCTTAAACGATGATGCCAGCTTTATTCAAATTAAAGAATCTGACAGAAATGTATCTACTGGAACGTTTATTGTAAACCGTACAGCAAAAAATCTTAAAGCTTACGATTACGTTTATTGGTCCTCACCAGTTATAAATTTTGATGTCTCGAACATTGGAGCTACATCTCATCGTTATCAGTGGAAACCAACAGAGGATAATGGAAATAAATATAAAAGTCCTTTCGGGAACTGGAGTAAAGCTTCAGGAGATATGGTACCAGGTAAAGGCTATATTGTTAGGGTAGGGGCATCATCTTGGTCTGGTGCTACAAATACATTCGATCAAGTGTTTCAAACATATAAACCTAATAATGGTACTATTGAAGTCGATATCACACATGGTGGTTATAATGAAGGGAATTACAACAATGGGCCATCAAGTACCATAGTTACCAATGACGACGATAACTGGAATCTTATAGGGAATCCATATCCTTCTGCTATTAATGCTACTGCCTTTTTAACAGAAAACTTTAGTATGCTTGAAGGTGGTGTACGTATTTGGACGCATGGTACAGAAATAGGTAAAGGGGGGAATGAGGATCCGTTTTATGATGATTTTGTATATAACTATTCTAGTAGTGACTATCTTACTTACAATGCGTCAGGACCTAGTGATCCGGCTGGCTTTACAGGTTATATTGCCTCGGGACAAGGTTTCTTTGTATTGATGAAAAATGATGCTGATAGAAATACTAGTAAAGTCTCTTTTAAGAATGCAATGAGATCTTATAATTCGGCGAGTTATACAAATGCTGAGTTTTACAGAAGTTCTGGAGAGAATGAATCAAAAAAACATAGAATATGGTTTGATTTTGCTGATTCGGAACAATCGAAAGTGTCTATGATGGTGGGGTATATTGAAGGTGCTACTAATAAAAAGGATGATTTATATGATTCTGGAATTATGGATTATAATGTTACAAATTTCTATTCGTTAATTGATGATGAAGCTATGTTAATTCAAGGTCGTGCATTGCCTTACACGGAAGACGATACCGTACCTTTAGGTTTTATTGCTGCCAAAAAGGACCAATATAGTATAGGAATGAGTAAAGTAGATGGATTATTTGAGAACAGTCAAGATCTCTTTCTAGAGGACCTATACACAAACACGCTGCACGATTTAAGAAAAGCTCCTTATAATTTTACTACGGAAGCAGGTACGTTTAACGACCGTTTTGTATTGCGTTATCAGGCTAACAAATTAGATGTTAATGATGCTGTAGCCAATAGTGATTTTAAAATTATAGCGACAAAGAATTTTATAAAAGTAAGTGCTTCAAAAAGTCCGATAGATCAAATTACTATTCACGATGTTTTGGGTAGAGTGTTGTTAAAAAAATACCATATAAACGCTTCCGAAATTCGATTAGATGAGTTTAAACCAACACAAGGACCACTAATTGTAAAAGCTACTTTAGCGAATGGTTTAGAGAAAACTCAAAAAGTGATATTTTAGTTGGTAGATACTCTTTTGTTTATAGTAAAGCTAAAAACTAACATTTATAGTACTTCAAAAAAGAAAACAAAGACCTTGACTTTAAATAGTTAAGGTCTTTTTCGTGTCTATAAGCTTCACGCTCGAATGAAATATTTGCATAAGCCTTTTGCCAGGATCTGTATTGCAGATACCGAATTAAGAATTCTAGAACATATAATATATAAAACGGAATAACCAGGAGTTCCAATTGTTGTTTAAGATGAATACGCTCATGATTTAGTAATACAGCATCTTCCTTAAGGTGTGGTTGTTTTAAAAACACAAAAGGGTAAAGCGTAATACCTTGGTAGCCCTTGGGAACGATATGTTTTGAAATTAAAATCATGTAATACCTCATTCAAAAATCAATCCAAATTACACTATCTTTGCTAAACATGAAAAAAATTATCCCTGTAGAGGAAGGCGACTATTATTTAACACCAGAAGGTTATCGCTGTTTTACCGAGCAATATCATCTAAAGAGAGGATATTGTTGTAAGAGCGGATGTAGACATTGCCCGTATGGTTACGATAAAAAAACAGATAGCTTTAAAAAATAAATTGTGGATATTCTATTAATGACATATCGAATTAAAGTAGCGAATACCCACCATCGTGTGGATATTCGGTACCCTTAGTGCCTGTTGTTAAACCATTAATTTACACACAAAATTAAAATGTAGATAATGGTTTAGATGTCTTAACTTGAAAAGTGGTATTTCAGAATTAAATTTTGAATCCCTTTAGTTAGGTTAAGAGAGTAACATAAAGTAACCAGCATACTTAAAAAAACAATAGCACTAAAATTCAAATTAAAATGACATTTAAAGAGCAAATATTAGAAGGAATTCCTAAGCAGTTACCATCACCACAAGCTTACGATACTACAATAAATCATGCCCCTAAGCGTAAAAATATATTAACTTCAGAAGAAAAAAAACTAGCCTTACGGAATGCTTTACGTTATTTTTCTCCAGAACATCACGCCGAATTAATTTCTGAATTTAAAGAAGAATTAGAAACCTACGGTCGTATTTATATGTATCGTCTACGTCCGACGTACAAAATGTATGCGCGACCTATAGACGAATATCCAGCAAAAAGTAAACAAGCTGCAGCCATCATGCTCATGATTCAGAATAATTTAGATTATGCAGTGGCGCAACATCCGCATGAATTAATTACTTATGGGGGTAATGGTGCAGTGTTTTCTAATTGGGCGCAATATCGCCTAACCATGAAATATCTGGCCGAAATGAACGATGAACAAACTTTGGCCATGTACTCTGGGCATCCTATGGGTTTGTTTCCATCTCATAAAGACGCACCTCGTGTGGTAGTTACCAATGGAATGATGATTCCGAATTACTCTAAACCTGACGATTGGGAGAAATTTAATGCCTTAGGTGTTACTCAATACGGACAAATGACGGCTGGTAGCTTTATGTATATTGGTCCGCAAGGGATTGTTCATGGAACAACGATTACAGTTTTAAACGGATTCAGAAAAATTAAAAAATCGCCTAAAGGAGGTGTTTTTGTGACTTCCGGTTTAGGAGGTATGTCTGGTGCACAGCCAAAAGCAGGGAATATTGCTGGCTGTATCACGGTTTGTGCCGAAGTAAATGAAAAAGCAGTTCACACACGCCATTCTCAAGGTTGGGTAGACGAGGTTATTTCGGACGTGTCCGCCTTAGTAAAACGTGTACGAGAAGCTCAAGTTAAAGAAGAAACGGTTTCTATTGCTTACCACGGAAATGTGGTTGATGTATGGGAAACTTTCAATGCAGAAAATATACATATCGATTTAGGAAGCGATCAAACGTCGCTTCATAATCCATGGGCAGGAGGGTATTATCCGGCAGGCGTAACCTTTGAAGATGCCAACACTATGATGGCGAATAACCCAGAACGTTTTAAAGACAAGGTTCAAGAAAGTTTACGTCGTCAGGCAAATGCTATTAATAAACATACAGAGAAAGGTACTTATTTCTTTGATTACGGAAATGCTTTTTTATTAGAAGCGTCTCGTGCAGGAGCAGATATCATGGCAGAAAATGGTATTGATTTTAAATATCCAAGTTATGTGCAGGATATTATGGGACCGATGTGTTTCGATTATGGTTTTGGGCCTTTCCGTTGGGTATGTGCTTCCGGCAAGCCTGAAGATTTAGAGAAGACAGATGCTATTGCTTGCAATGTTTTAGAAGGTATTAAATTGCATTCTCCTAAAGAAATTCAGCAACAAATGGCTGATAATATTCAGTGGATTAAAGGTGCTCAAGAGAATAAACTTGTCGTAGGTTCGCAAGCCCGAATTTTATATGCGGATGCCGAAGGACGTATGAAAATTGCTGAAGCTTTTAATGATGCCATTCAAAACGGAGAGATTGGTGAAGTGGTTTTAGGACGCGATCATCATGATGTTTCAGGAACCGATTCCCCTTACAGAGAAACTTCAAATATTTATGACGGATCCCGCTTTACAGCAGATATGGCCATACAAAATGTAATTGGCGATAGCTTTAGAGGTGCAACCTGGGTAAGCATTCACAACGGTGGAGGAGTAGGTTGGGGTGAAGTTATTAACGGAGGATTCGGCATGGTTCTTGATGGTAGTAAAGAGGCGTCTAGACGCCTGAAATCCATGTTGTTCTGGGATGTAAACAACGGAATCGCTAGACGAAGTTGGGCTAGAAATGAGGAGGCTGTTTTTGCCATTAAACGGGCTATGGAAGCCGAGCCAAATTTAAGAGTTACATTGCCAAATACCGTGGATGATAAGTTAATTAATATGAACTAAATACCTAAGCAATATGAAAAGAATACTAAAATTTACTCCAGTAGTGTTACTACTTTTTGTACTAGGCTCTTGTAGCTCTATAAAAGTAGCGTCGGATTATGATAAAGCCACAACCTTTGATCAATATAAAACCTTTGCGTTTTATAAAACAGGAATTGATAAAGCAGAAATTAGCGATTTAGATAAACGTAGAATTTTACGTGCTATTGAAACCGAACTTTTAGCTAAAGGCTTTGTTAAATCTGAAAATCCGGATTTATTAGTTAGTATTTTTACAAAAGCTAGAGAAAAAGTAAACGTTTATAATAACAATATGGGCTGGGGACCTTACGGTTACGGCTGGGGTTGGAGTCCTTGGTATTACAACGATTTTAACAATACTACCGTAACACGCTCTACCGAAGGTACTTTGTTTGTAGATCTTATTGATGCCAACAAAAAAGAATTGGTTTGGCAAGGTGTAGGATCTGGATATTTAACCGATAATATGGAGAAGAAAGAAGAACGTATTCAAGAATTTGTTGCTAAGATTTTAGCCAATTACCCTCCAGAGCAAAAGAAATAATTTTTTTCCTTGAAAAAGAAAATTAGTGCCGGGAACCTAGAAATAGGTTCCTTTTTTTTTGGATAAATGTTTCCTATTGGAATATAATTACAACGATATCTAATTTTGAAGAATGGATTAACTATTTTACTAACAACTAACAACTAACAACTAACAACTAACAACTAACAACTAACAACCACCTCTACTTTAAAGCCTCAATCTTATTTACTATGGTGTTGTAGATGTCTTGTTCGTCTTCTAATTGTAATTTAGCGTCATATTGTTTTTTAAAATTGTAATCGGTTAAAATAATATGCTCGTCCGGAATCACATCAATCCCAGAAAGACATGCTTTTGCACATTGCAGTGGGCAGCCATCTATAGCAATAATAGGTTTATTAGATTTTGCTTTTTTTACTAAAGATTTTACTTTACCGCCAACACCAGCGATACAAGACATTTCGGCTAAGCCATCGGTATTTGTTTTAATGGCAATATCGTTGGCCAATTGTGCCACATTGCTACAGCCAGAACAAGAATAAATGAGTGGTAAATCCTTTTGTTTTTTTAGTCCCATAACGTTTTATTCTATTTGTGGGTTTTGAAAACCTATTTCATCACAAATCATAATAATGACACGTTTACAAAAATAATTCCAAGAGTGGAAAAAACAGAATTTAAATTTAGATAAAATAAAAAAGAGGCTATCTAAAAAATTAAACTTAACAGGTTTGGTTAACCATGTTATGAGATTCTGAAATAATTCAGAATAACGAGTTTTAATTCATTTAGTACAGCCTCTTTCTAAGGCAAGGAACGCTATATAAATTATAACGTTAAGTTATTTAGCCATCAATTTTTTAGAAACTTTGTAGGTTGCGGCATACAGCATTCCTGCTTGTTCATGTTTTAAGTGACTAAATTCTCTTTTATACCAATTTTCATCGGTTGCTTTTTTTCTAAACGACTCGTGATTGATGGTTTTATAAGGATCTTTGTCTACAATGGTTTTGATGTCGTAAACAGAAATTCCATAATAGGCACATTGAGTTAAAACTGTAGAAAAATCTTCCTCAGAGAAATAATAATCATCGTTAACTTCATTCTTTTGCAATCCGGTAAATACATTTTTTTCTAAAAATTCTTCTTGGGTCATTTTCTTTGGATTTAAGTATTTTATCTGAATACAGAATTACTCTTTTTAATTGATCTTTCTGTGTTTTTTTATATTTAATTTTCTTAACCTTCTGTATTAAAGAAAACTTTATAATAGTACATTTTCTTTTCCTCATCGAAACCGCGTTCTAGATATTCGCTGGCCGCATCAGGGGCATCGATATCGAGTTTAATTTGTATTTGGGTGTCGAGTTTTATTTCAGTTTTAATTTTCTGCTTTTGCTTTTTTACAACAGGTTCTGCAACATCAAACTGATTTAATATAAGTAAATCTTGTTCGCTTTCGAACGATTTTTTGTAGTCTTCGAATAAGGTTTTATGCTTATCGTCTTCAAAAACTTCTTCTTTAAAATTCTCTACGTTTATAAATTCATGTTCTTTAAAGAAATCTACGGTTTTGGCTAAGAAAATATTTTGTTCTTGGTTGCCATAACTAGTCTTTAAAACTTCGGTAGAAAACTCTTTGCATAACTCTAAGTAATTCTGAGTATGAGAATTATTGTCGTTCGCATATTTAATGTTTAAAAAGTGATTAATCCAATATTGAGCATCGTAATTATTATTGTCTACGGTAAGTACAATAGGACCTTCGGCATCAGTCTGATTTAAAATTAAACACCCTTTATCAACTTTTTTCGTATTAATTCCTTGTTGTACGGCAACGTCGTAACTGTTGTTTTCTAAATAGGTCTGAAAGAAATTAGATTTACTTTCAATTTTAAAAATTCCGACAGCATTGGTTACAATCTCGTTAAATTCGATGCCTTCAAAAAGAGCAACAATTACATCGCCCGTTTTAATTTGTGCCGAATTAGATTGCTCGTATAAATGCTTTACAATGTTTTTAGAAACTTCGATAAAATTAGTTTCATCTGCAAAAATATCTTCAGCATAAGTGTTTACCTCGTTAAGTTTTATGTTGGCATGATGATTAAAACGATGACTCTGAACCACACTACCAAAAGGTCTCAACAAAAACGGTAACATTAAATCGTAACTCGCTTCGTCAAACTGTACTTCGCTTTCTGAAAATGCGTTTTTTGTATCGTTGAATTTATTTCCTACTTTATGAATTATAAATTTTGAAATCGAGGCATTGTTACGTTTTATCATGGTGTTTTATGCTTAAAAATTAGGGGATGCAATAGTACTAAATTCGCTTCAGAATTAAATATAAATTAGAGAATCTTAACAACTAAAAATTAATTTATTTGGTAAATAATTATAGCATTATCGTTTCCTTTTGTAACACCTTCCAAAGGTTTGTCTTTATCAAGATTGGCCATATCTAAAGCACTAGTGCCGTACACAGGAAAGTTAGAAATATCTTCTCCTTGGCTATCAAATACATAAACTTTTTGGGCTTGTAAATCGGTAGTGGTGATATAAATTTTATTGTTAAGCAAAAACAGTTTTACCGGAGTATAGCTTCCAAAATCTAGTTCTAATTTTTTATCTCTAATTTTTAGAGTATTTCCAGATTGGGTTACTAAAGTACGCGTAGAGGCATCTATATGGTGTTGTTCGCCTAAGTTTAAATTTTCGCTTGCTACGTTTCCATTTACATCAATAAGAATCAAATCACCCTGATCTGTGGTTGTTGCAAATTTATTGTTGTAAATATATATGGCCTCCTTAGAATAGGTGTAAGATGATTTTGGAGTAACACGCTCTTGTCCTGTACGACTTAAAATATAAAGTTTTTTAGACGTTTTAAAAACCAGATAATCCTTACCACGCACTCTAAAATGTTGAGGTTTATGGGTAATCGTAGAATTCGCCTTCTTAAAATTAAAACCTTTTACGGTTTTACCTTGAGCATCGTACATTAAAACCTCTTGGTCTTGAATTACTAATAGACGATATTTTTTATTGTGGTCGTAATCGAACACCGCTAATGGTTGGGTAACCTTATCTTTAAAGTTTAAAGGGAATGGCGCTACCTCTTTGCCGTTTCTATCTAAAACATACAAGTGGTGTGCTGTAGTAAAAGCTAATTGTAAACGGCCGTTTTTATACATGTCAATCTGCGAGACATCTCCAAGTATGGCTTCGTTTAATTGCTTTTTCCAAAGTACTTTTCCTTTATTTGAAATTAAATATAAGTTGTTATTAATATCCTGAACCACAATGTCTTTTTGTCCAGAAATATGATTGGTTACAAATTGCGGGGTATTTAAAAGTTTAGCATCTAATTTAATATTCAGTTCCTCGGTAACCGAGTTTATAGCAGCTTTACCTTTGGTCTTTTTTATTACGGCATTGATATGTGCAAAATCATGATCGTATATATATTGTATAGCCGAAAATTTAAATTCGCTTGTATTTACTTTTGAAGAGGATTTAAAATTAGCCTGTAAATAATCGTTTAAAATATCGGAATTACCAACTAACATTAGCGAGGAGGCATCGCTTAAATCTTCGGTAATATTATGGTAGTAATCGCTGTTGTTTAAAGTGGCTTTATTTTGATAGGATGCAATAATGTTTTGAAGCATTTCTAAATCATCTGCAAATACAAAGAAAGAGTCTATTGCGGCATAATAAGACGTGTTCTGAGCTTTTATTAAAGGTTGAAAATTGATGTTAAACCATTCTGGATGTGCGAAATTTTTTATATCAACATTTCTAAACGTTTCGATAATTTCTTGCGAATCTAGTAAGGCTTCATTCGTAGCCATATCGTCTAAACTGTACAAAACAACTGCACGATGATCATTATTATAAATCACCCCGATTTCATTAGTATTATCGAAAAGTGTGGTTTCTGGTGGCTCTTGATTGTTTAATGCTACAAAATTAGCCTGTAAGTTGGCGAAATCATGATAAGTAAAACTCATAAATCCGTCACTGTTGGCAGGTGTAATTTCTGCAAGTTTATTTAGTTGAGGAAGTGTGTTTTTAAAAACGTTGATTAAACTATTTGTAGAATCGTTGGCTTTTGTTATCCCGTTTAATGTGATTTGATCTTGAGTAATATCGGTGTCTAGAGCAATATATTTTGAAAATATCTGTAACGGAATCGAGTCTGATGCAAAAAATAAGGAGGCTTCCTTGGTGTTTTTGGTGTCGAGAATTATAGCAAAGGTTTTTTCTGAGCTCGTGGTATTATAAATTTTTTGAAGTTCTGGTTGTATTGGTCTTTCGTTTACACTTTGTTCTATAATTTGTTTGGATGTAGACCCTATAAAAATACTATCTACAACCACACTAAATAAGGTCTCGGTATTTAATTGTGTTTTTGTTATGGTTGCATTTTGAAATGAAATTTGTTCTTGTTTTGGTTTTGTTAGCGAATCGAACTGAAAGAGTTGCGGTGTATATTTTGTTATAATTGTAATTTGAGTGCTATCTGCTTGGTCCGTATTTAGGCAGAATAAAACTTCACGTTCTGGTTTAAATGCAGCGGTGTTTTTAAAAACCCTATCTAAAGTGGTGTAGAAATTAGCAGTTTTAAAGTCCTGTATTAAATCGTTATTGGTAAGACTGCTTTTTAAATCTTCAATATTATTCGTTTTAATTATAGTTGAAGCGCCTTCGGGAACAAATTCTATTAAGCTGTGGTGTGTTGTTGTAGTGGTATCGCAACTTATTAGGAAGACACTGCAAATTATGGCTAAGTAAAGCGCTCTCATAAAAAGGATTTTTTTTACAAATATAGAAAGTTATATATCTAATTTTAATTGATCGGGAAGTAATGTAAAAGATAAGCGGTGGTATTTTGTTGGACCGTATTTTTTTATAGCTTCTCGGTGTGCTTTTGTTGGGTATCCTTTATTCTGTTTCCAATTGTACATTGGGAACTCTTCATGGATGGTATTCATATAAGCATCGCGATAGGTTTTTGCTAAAATAGATGCGGCTGCTATATTTAAAAACCTACTGTCTCCTTTAATTAGTGTTTGGTGTGGTATATTAAGGAAGGGTTTAAACCGGTTGCCATCTACACTTATAAATTCAGCTTTTGGTTCCAGTTGTGCTATGGCCAATTGCATGGCATAAATAGAAGCGTTTAGGATATTTATTTCATCAATTTTTTCAGGAAAAACATGGGCTACTCCAAAAGAAATAGCTTCATCTTCAATAATTGGTTTTAATAATTCTCGTTTTTTTTTGATAACTGTTTGGAGTCATTTAAAATTGAATTTTCAAAAGTTTTGGGTAAAATAACGGCTGCAGCTGTTACTGGACCTGCCAAACAACCACGTCCAGCTTCATCAGTGCCACATTCAAACTCGTATTCAGAATAGTTAAGCGCAAGCATTTAAATAATATTTTTGATTTAATAATGGTATCATATTTTGTATTTACCTTTGCAAGGTCTAAAAAATAATTATGAAGCAAATCATTCTATCATTCTTTTTATTGTGTTTTACGCATTTTGCCTTTGCCCAAGTTAGCGGAGGTTTGTCAGAAGGAAAGAAGGGTACACGAGACGATGCTGCTATTCAAGAAGGATTTACACAACAGTCAACAGACACTACAAGTACAAAAGCAGGAGAGCAGAAAGTAGGAAAGATAGAGCAATATTTAATTGTTTCAAATGAAAACGATAGTACTTATGTAGATACCACCTTGTCGCTAAAAAAGGAGTATAAATTCAACTACATTCGTAAAGACAATTTTAATCTCATAGCGTTTTCAAATATGGGGCAAACCTTTAATACGCTGAGTTACGATTTTAAGTCGGAACTTTTAATGCCAGATTTAGGTGCACGATCTAAACATTTTAGTTTTAGAAGCCTAGAAGATATTAATTATTACCATGTGCCAACACCACTAACCGAGTTGTTTTATAAAACAGGTTTTAAGCAAGGGCAAGTAGCACAAGGATTTTTTACCACCAATTTATCAGAACAATTTAATTTTTCGATATCATATAAAGGGTTACGTTCTTTAGGAAATTATCAACATATAATTGCTAGTTCAGGAGATTTTGAAGTCACTTCCAATTATAAAACGAAGAGCGAACGTTACATTGCAAAAGTTCATTTTGTGGCTCAAAATATAAATAATGAGGAAAATGGAGGACTAACAGATGAAGGGATGGGGTATTTTGAATCTGGAGATCCTGAATTTCTTGATCGTGGTGTTTTTGATGTGAATTTTGAAGATGCCGATAATACCTTGAAAGCAAAACGATTTCATTTAGATCACAGATATTATATTGTAAAACCAACAGATTCTCTGGCTAAACATAGTTTAAATGTGAACCATATTATGACCTTTGATGATAAATATTTTCAGTTTAATCAATCTACCGCTAACGACTATTTCGGAGATTCGTTTAAATCGACATCCTTAAGTGATCGCGCGACACTCGAAAATTTTTATAACGAATTTCAGCTGAATTATAGTAATGATCTATTAGGAGATTTACAGTTTAATACAAGTATTGATAACTATAATTACGGTTACGACCAAATTGTTATTCTAGACGGCCAGCATATTACTAACCGTTTAAAAGGAAATGTGGGTGCAGTAGGCGGAAAGTACCATAATCATTTTGGAGGCTTCGATATTTATGGAGACGCCGGGCTAAATGTTACAGGAGATTTTAGCGGAAATTATATAACAGGAAAAGCAGCCTATCAATTTAACGACGATTTACTTGTTAGTGCAGCACTTAATCATAATGCTAAACAACCTAATTATAATTTTTTGCTGTTTCAAAGTGATTATATAAATTACAATTGGCAAACAAATTTTAGCACAGAGAAAACACAGCAATTAAGTTTTAATATAGAATCTGAAAAGCTATTAAATCTGGCTGTCGATTATTCCACGATAAGCGATTATGCATATTTTAAGCGCGATGAAGTTTCGGGGGGTGTAAAACCGTTTCAAAACAGTTCAACCATTACCTATTTGCGAGTGCGCTTAGATAAAGAAATTAAATTTGGTCATTTTGCTCTGGCTAATACTTTAATGTATCAAAATGTGCAAGACGATAAGCAGGTTTTAAACATGCCAGAATTTGTAACTCGTAATACCTTATATTACAGAAATGAGTTTTTCAAAAAGGCTTTACTCTTAGAAACAGGAATTACATTTAATTATTTTACAAAGTATTATATGAATGCCTACGATCCTTTATTAGGTGAATTTTATGTTCAAACAGATAGGGAGTATGGTAATTTTCCAAGATTAGACTTCTTTTTAAACGCTAAGATTCAGCAAACGCGCATATATTTTATGGTCGAACATTTTAATGCGGCGCTTACAGGCTATAATTATTATTCGGCACCAAACTACCCGTATCGCGATTTAGCTATTCGTTTTGGACTTGTTTGGAATTTCTTTTTGTAAAAAAATAATAAGGTTATTTGCGATTTAGGTTAAAAGTAATGCTTTAGGTTTATTCTGTTTTGCCTATATTCGTTTTAACTATTATTTGATTTGGCGTTTATATGAAAATACACGGTTTTCTTTTATTACTTTTTTTTGTGTTTTTGGAAGGTGCAACTTATGCACAAATACTGGAAGAAACAGAAACTGATAGTACAACCACTGGTGAGTATCCTTATGTGTTGCCTATTTGGGGGCAAAAAGTTCAAGATCGTGGAATGGCAGATCAACTGCAATTGCCGTTTGGTGTTAATTTAAATTATGTAAATGCCTTTATCGAATTAGATATTACCGAGTTCGAGTTGGCATTAAATGGTCATGATTTATCCGATTTTTTAAATGTTGAGACATTAAATTTCCAAGAGGTAAGCGGTACTACTAATGGTGTAAATTTTAGAGCAGATGCTTGGATTTTACCATTTATGAATGTGTATGGATTATTCTCAGCTGTTAAAGGAGGCACGAACGTTACTTTAATGCCGACCTGGAAAAATGAATTAGGAGAGGTGGTTTTGCAATTACCTGAATTTTCTTCGCATGTCGATTTTGATGCTTTAGCTTACGGAATAGGTACAACCTTAGTTTTTGGTTGGAATAATTATTTTGCTAGTATTGATATGAATTATTCCAGAACAGATACCGACTTATTAAACGAGCAAGTAGGGTATTTAACCTTGTCGTCAAGGCTAGGATACCGTTTTGGTTTAAGCAAGAAAAATAAAGATTTTTTTATAGCTCCATATTTGGCTTGTATGTATCGTGATTTTGTTGGTGCAAAAGGAAATAGCGGGCAAATTAATATGAGTGAAATCTTTCCTGATTTAGAAAATGTTTTTAATGAAAAGGCAGATGATAAAATTGCTGCGAACCAAGAAATTATTAACGATCCAGGAACATCTGCTGCAGAACGTATAAAATTGCAGGCTCAAAATCAAGCCATAGAAACCATACAAGGTAAAATTAACGACAGCGGTGTGTTTAGTTCGGAAATAGATTATTCTATCCGTAAAGAAATGGTTCAACCTATAACCTTTCAATTCGGATTCAATCTTCAAATTAATAGAAACTGGATGGTTAGAGGAGAGTATGGAGTCTCAGATGCACAACGCTTTTTAATGACCGGTTTACAATATAGATTTGGTATTAAAAAGAAAGGGATTTAAAGAAGGCATTATTTTTTTTTATACTGAAGCGCAATAACGCTTAAGTTTCACTACAGCTTCTGCATTATTTTGATTGTAAAGATTTACGATTATTTAGTTCAAGATATTTGTTGTTTAATCGTTTTAAATTGTAATTCTAAGGTTTTTATTATTGTTGAAGCATAATTTATTTGATGCTCTAACCCCACATTCATTATCTAATTTAGGTTTTATCTCGGATGGTGTTACTTGGTTGGGCTAGAAAGTTCCCTAAAAATTACGATTGTTTAGTGTGAGTTTTAGGTCTTTGCTGAGTTTTCCAGTTACTATTATATAAGTAAGGAATAAGTTAAGTCCATTATATATATAGTTAACTCCATATCTAATATTATAGACAGAGAATAGGCTTAGGAGTAAATAGGGTAAAGTATATTTAGGTAGTTTATAGCTGTAATTGGAATGAAATCGTAATCACATAAAATTAATTTCACTTTCAATTGTCTGCAAACCTGCATATTAAAACTAAATCAAAAAAAACCTTATAAAAAGTTAGTTTTATAAAAAGGAAAGGTTGTATATTTGCACCCGCTTACGGCGAGAGGGTATGATAGGAGAGTAAGCAAACGTTCATTAACAGGTTAAAAAATCGGATTTAAAATAAGTTTTAAAAAAGACTAGAAAAAGCTTTGTAGGAATAAAAAAGGTTGTAAGTTTGCAGCCGCTAAAAACGGCAACGTTTTTAGATAAGAGAAGTTCTTTGGCTAGTGTTTTAATGAGATTAGAAAGTTTGCAAAAACAATCTAAAAAAAACTTCAAAAAAACATTGCAAGGAATAAAAAAGGGTTTTATATTTGCACCCGCTTAACAAGGAAACGCGTTAAGATAAGAAGAGAAATAAGTTCATTAACATATTGAATTGACAGCGTAGATATTAACTGGAAACGGTTAGTATCACAAAAAGAGAATAAACCATTTTGAGTACCAAAATTTAATTCCATTAGTTGTTAAAAGTAAAAGTGGAAACACTTAAAAATTTAACGATGAAGAGTTTGATCCTGGCTCAGGATGAACGCTAGCGGCAGGCCTAACACATGCAAGTCGAGGGGTAACATTGTGCTTGCACAGATGACGACCGGCGCACGGGTGCGTAACGCGTATGCAATCTACCTTTTACAGAGGGATAGCCTTTAGAAATGAAGATTAATACCTCATAGTATATAGATGTGGCATCACAATTATATTAAAGATTTATCGGTAAAAGATGAGCATGCGTTCTATTAGTTAGTTGGTAAGGTAACGGCTTACCAAGACCGCGATAGATAGGGGTCCTGAGAGGGAGATCCCCCACACTGGTACTGAGACACGGACCAGACTCCTACGGGAGGCAGCAGTGAGGAATATTGGACAATGGGCGAGAGCCTGATCCAGCCATGCCGCGTGCAGGAAGACTGCCCTATGGGTTGTAAACTGCTTTTATACAGGAAGAAACACTCCCTCGTGAGGGAGCTTGACGGTACTGTAAGAATAAGGATCGGCTAACTCCGTGCCAGCAGCCGCGGTAATACGGAGGATCCAAGCGTTATCCGGAATCATTGGGTTTAAAGGGTCCGTAGGTGGACAATTAAGTCAGAGGTGAAATCTTGCAGCTCAACTGTAAAATTGCCTTTGATACTGGTTGTCTTGAGTTATTATGAAGTAGTTAGAATATGTAGTGTAGCGGTGAAATGCATAGATATTACATAGAATACCAATTGCGAAGGCAGATTACTAATAATACACTGACACTGATGGACGAAAGCGTGGGTAGCGAACAGGATTAGATACCCTGGTAGTCCACGCCGTAAACGATGGTTACTAGCTGTTCGATCTTCGGATTGAGTGGCTAAGCGAAAGTGATAAGTAACCCA